>JBELIU010000221.1:0-4811 GCA_042090735.1 Novosphingopyxis sp.
GCTGCGCAGAAAAGCGTAGCCGGGCTTAATCGAGGTGATCCTTCCAGAATAGCGGTTAAGTCTGCGAGTGAAAACATTCTCCGTTCTTGGCGTCGACCGACGGAAATCCTCAGGAGCACCGTGATCGATCTCCGCAAACATCACCTCGCACGCAGGGATCTGTCCGCTAAAAAATAGCAGCTGAGCGAGGTCGAAGCGGTTCTCGTAATTCCGATCACCCCTAGAAAAACTCCTCCTTAGGTGATCCTCGATCACGCCTAGGTCAGGCGTTTCGGCATGCATAAGGTGTATGGCCATCGCATGATGCGCGGCCCTGTCGTCCGGGCTCCGACCCAAAGCCGCCTGGAGAACTTTGAGGGCGTCCGGAGATCGGCCTCGAGCATCATACATTCTCGCGACTCTTATCGCCGTGCCGGAACCTCGCGCTCCTGCCGCCAACGCCTGTTCGAGGGCGCGGAGCGCCTTGTCCTCTTCATCCACCTCATCACGGAATCGCGCTTCGACCTGATCGATGTCGGCGTCCTCAGGGAAGCTCTGCTGCGCACGGAGAATCGCGCCTTCGGCAGCCTTGACCTTCTCGGCATAGGCGACAGCGTCATGCGGGCTTCCGGTGGCATCGGCCTTAGCAGCCAAGTCAACGACTTCGTCAACCAGAAGTTTGCAGCGGCTCGATGTGGCAAATCGGTCATTTGCCGGCATGTCGTTGAGCCATTCGCGCGCTCGGCGACGAAGCGAATCCTTGAGAAGCTCTGACTCTTCAACATTGGCCCGCTTCCTGTCGATCTCCGCCAGTGTGTGAGTAATTGTCTTATTGCGCGGCTCTAGATCGTGAGCCTCTCCGGCAAGCCGGTAGGCCTCCGTCAAAGAACCCTCCCGATGGTGAGCTTCCAACAAAGCCCACTGCTGGTAGAGGAATGCCTGCTTAGGGGCCGCCGTGATCGCCGCCTGATAGACCTCTCTCGCCTGCTCGATCGAAGCGAAGGTCTCTGCAAGCGTCCTGCCCCGACAGATTTCCTCGAGCGCCCGCTTATCGACGGAATATCCTACATCGAGGTTTTCGACGATACGCTTCAACTGCGTAGCCTTGCTTTCGTCGTCAGGGCAGGTCTCCCTGAAGACGATAGCAGCCACGCGTGGATGGCGCGTTTTGTAGCAAAGGTCCCCCGAATAAGGGTCTCTGTCCACGCGAACGATGCTCCGCAATGGTTCGAGAAACTGCGACTGGAAGTCCTCAAACGCGATGCCTGAGATCCGGGAGATGATCCCGGCACGGACGTTTACGGAGAACTGATGCATAGTGGCGATATCGAGATAGAGCTGCTGCGCCTGGTCCGGGAAGATTCGCTGATGCTCTTCGAGAACGATCTTCTCAAAGGGCTTTCCGAGAGTGAGTTCGTGAAGGGCGACGAGCAGTTGCCTGTCCGCTCTGTTCTTGTCCATGAACGCCTTAACTTGATCGTCGCGTGAAAGCTTGCCGAGAAGTCCGAGGCACCCGTGCCGCTCCAGCAGATCGAGCAAGCCTTCCACTTCCGCCATCGACAGATTGCCAACTCTGAGGAACTCCGGCGGGAATTCGGCCTCCAGCGCACCGCAATAGCTGTTCCAATCCGCATCACGCTCGGCGCCGATCACGATAACCGGCAGAGAACGGGCACGAGCGCTTTTCAGAAAGGAGAGGACTTGGGGCACCCGGAAGCCGATCTGGTCGACGAACATATAGATGGGCTGGCGGGTCAACTCATACAGTTCCGCAAGGACGTCAAAATGCAGCGCGCCGCCCTCTACGAGCCACAAGGTGATAGCCCCCGAAGCGGTCGCGGCCTCGAACGCGGTTCTCTTCAGAGCAATCGTCTTCCCTGCACCCGCCGCACCACGAAGCATGATAAGCTTTGGTCCTGTAGGCTTCTCGTTTTCGAGCAGCGCCTTAAACAGGAGGTCATCCTCGACCTTACGACGTACATCGTAGCGATTCAGGATGCCACCCCAACCGGTATCATAGCCTTGGAAGAACTGCTCGGGCGATTGCTCCTCGGATGATATGTTCGCATGGATGTATCTGAGGTCCTTTGCGAATGCCCGTCTTAGGTTCTCGCTTTCCGGTTCATTGGTCTGAAAGTGCTTTCGGACCGGAAGGTCGGCCGTCTGCGCGGAATGGGCGAGCTGCCTGAAAAGCGGCGGGATTTCATCCGAGAGCGCTTGCATGAACTCGCCGAAGCGACATTTGATGATGCCGACGTTCTGCGTGCTCCAATAGTCTATATCGTAGTCCTCGGCATCCGGCGTCACCATAAACCATCGAGGGCGCTTATCGATTCCGATGTCGTAAATCAGATTCCTGAGGTGCGGATCGTCTAGCCGATACCCGACGAAAATCAGGGTCGATTCATGAGCATAATCAGCCACTCTGCCGAACAACCGCGTGCGATTGGCCTTATATCTCGAATAGCTTTCCTTTGTCAGGATGGGCGGAATGTCGCGATCATGGATGTAGTCAAGACATCCGTGCAGTTTCAGGTACGCCACAGGCCGCTCCGTTTCCTGCAGGCGCGCCTCGACTGGTTCATCATCCTTAACGAACCTTACGGGATTCTGCCGTGGAGCCTTTACATCGGCATAGGCGTGTTCGATCAAAAGGTCGTAGTTGGTAGTCGCGATCATCCGCCAATTGAAGTCCGCGAGAGCTCGATGCGCATCGCCTGGCTCGAACGGCGCAAGGATTTTCCGGACCTCCTCAAACACCAGTGATTGCCCGGCACCGTTGCGGATCGCCATCTCAGCGACGGTCATTAAGTCTCTGTTGGGTATCGGCTTGCCGAAAAATTGCTGCGCCAGAGCGTCACGCAGTTGGTCTGCGTTGGGTGGCCTAGCTCCGTGCGAATCGGTCGCCTCCTTGGAAGCTCCCGCTCCCAAGAAGGGAATGACGCGAGACCCCTTTACGGCTTCGATAAGTGGCAGCGGCAATTCAATTTTGGACATCTTGAGGACGATGGCACGCTGAGGGTCAGATGGGCAAGAAAACTTATTATTGCCTGGCAGCGAATATTGGGACGTTGGCGCTTCGTCAAAGTTCCCGCCATCGAACGATACGGTCCGACATCAACGCACGGCCATCGAAGGACTGGCAGCTTTTGAGGCGGGCGGCCCCCAGCGTGGATGACTGGAATTAGGGCGCGAAGCTGCCGTATCGATGATATCCGAGTGGCTGAAAGTCTAGACCGCAATTAAAGCGACGTATTCAATCCGGCCCGCTGAACGCGAACCCGCTCGATCTAGATTGAACTCTTTTTGGAGGTTCCCGCGTCGGAGCGGATGCGCCGATGACGACCCGACCCGACCCTCGACCGTGCCTCGATTGACAGCAAGCGGATGGGGGCGGGCTCAAGGTGCTTCGTAATTTCGGGGACGTACCGGTCGATGAACGCAAGGCGCTCGCGCAAGACGACCTCAAGCCCTTCCGTCTTGATCCGCTTGGAATAGTGCTTGGCGTTCGTGCCGGACCGCGCATGCCCCATAATGTCGGCACGCATAATCTCATTGACCCCGTCCACTTCATAAAATGACGAGCCAAGCGCGCGAATGGAATGAATATCAGGGCCCTTGCCCTTGTCGTTCACCTCGACCTCCATTCGGTCGGTGATCCACTGAACCATGTATCGCCAAGCGCGATCGTAAAATTGCGCACCGCCGCGCTTGCTGTCGAATAGGTAGAGCTCAGGGAATAGCGCAGTGTGGCCTTCAGCGCGGATCGCGGCCACGTAATCGAGGAGCCCTAGACGCAGAATTTCATCATGTAGCGGAATTTTACGCCGCCGCGCGATGCGCTTTTCGCCGGCCTTTACACCGTCCCTGCCGCGCGTGAGGTTTTCACGAATGAAGATATGAGGGACTGGGTGGTCATCAAAGACGTCGCTGACCTCGAGCCCGCAAATTTCTTCCCGGCAGGCGTGGGTGTAATACCAAATCAGCGGCGCCCAGTAGGCCGCGTCATGCCACACTCGTGGGCAGGCGCTTTCAACCCTCAAGCGGTTCTTTCCTGCTCCTCCACCTTCATAAAGCGGCGAGCGGAACAGGCATTCGAGCTCTTCCTTCTTCCATGGTGGTCGAAGCTCAGCGTTCTCGTCCTGCTGAATCGCGACCGTCGCACTCGCGAAATCCATGACCAACGCATTGTGAATGCGCGGCTTCCACGACGTGAGCGCGAGGTGCTTGGCGACTGTGCTCATGGTGCTGAGGTCACGGTTGATCGTCTTTAAGTTTCTTGCCGTGCCGGGACTGATTGGATCGATTTCGCCGATCACTTCCTCGAATGGCCTCGACATGGCGCCCTTGGTCGGTCCCCCGAACCGAAATGTCGTAGGCAGTCGGTTCAGCCCGTTCTTGAAGCGGGCAACGTCGCGGTGGTCATATGAGCCTAGTTCGCGGTCGCCGGTGATCCAGGCGAAAGACTGCATGATCCGCCGCTGCTGTTTCAGGTCACCCTTCCAGATCTTGTCCTGCTTAAGCTCACGTAAGACGTCCTCGATGATATCGCTAAACCGGCGGTTGTCGTAGATCGCGAACGGGCATTCCGTAGGCGCTGCAGGGGAGGGCAGGTTCGTCTGTGCGATCGGCAAAGCGACTCTTTTAGCATCCGCCAACAATGCCGCTACTGCCGGAGACAGTTCGCCCAGATCAGCAGTCATCGCCCGCAATGGATCGGCGGCATCGAGCACGTCATCGTCGAAGACTCGCTGCGCCCGGGTGCAAGCCGACGCGCCGGCTCGGATAAGGTGTGTTCGTGCAGCAGCAATGTTGGCTTCGCTGCGGGGCGC
>JBELIU010000222.1:0-4808 GCA_042090735.1 Novosphingopyxis sp.
CGCCAGCGACCTCGGCCATGATCGAGACCGATTTGGGCGCGGAAAGGGTAATGTCCCAGCCTGGCCGGTGTTCGACCTTGCCATCACGGGTGGTGCCGAGTTGCTGTCCGGCCATCCTTCCTTCGAGCAATTCGGCGAACTTCTCGCGGTCGACCTCGCCCGACAGGCACAGCTTATCGGCCCCTTCGCCAAACCATTCGGACGGAGCCATGCCGCCTTCGGCATAGTAGTCGTCGGCTTCGTAGTAGCTGGCGGCTTGCCCGGCACTCGACAGGGCCGAGACAGAAGCGACCATCAGACCGGGCCTTGCTGGGTACTGGGCTTGGCGTCGGGCTCGGCACCTTTGGCGATTTCGCTGACCCTGCTCCACAGCGTGCCTGCCGGATCGCCCGCAACGAAGCCGGGCTGGCGAGCCTCGCCGCGCCGGGTGATATGATCGGCGGTGAGACTAATCCGGGCCACGGGAAAGCCGTCTGGAAGCAGCAGATAGCCCTGATGAGGCCTCAAGCGCAGTTCGCTTTCGAGCACGGCAGGCCGGAATTGCCGCTGGGTTGCGATGGTCGTGCGCGGGGCCTCGCTGCCAATCGACAGCGTATCGGTGGCAACCCGCATTTCGATCTCGCACTGACCGATGGTCTCGCTCGCCCATTTGCGGGTTTCCTGATCGACCGTTTGCAGAAACAGCTTGGTGTTGCAGCAGGCCAGCATGGCTTCTGCGATGTTCGCCCCATAGCGATGGCGCATCTGCCCGAGCGCCTGGAAGGTGAGCACGATCGCCGCACCGAACTTGCGACCTTCAGGTAAAAGCCGGGCAAGGTTCTCGACCTTTGGAAGGTCGGCCAACTCGTCGAGCACGAACCAGATGCGCCTGTCAGGCGATGGCGACAGACCCAGGACGGCGCTCGCGGCGCATTCGAGCCAGCAGGCCATGAGCGGCTTGGCTGCCTCGAAATAGTCCTCCTTGCGAGGGACGAAGATCCACGGTCTCGCGCCCTCGCATTTGTCCAGGCTGGCGATAAATTCGCGGAAGGCGAAGCGGTCGTCACCTTCATCTTCGACCTTCAGAAACTGAATGAGGTTCGCCGCCTTCGCGAGCATGAAGAGTACGCTGCCGGTGGCGCGGTCGGCGTCATCGGCGAAGGTGCGGGCGGACGAAGTGTGCCCCAGCCATTCCTTCAGCTGTTCCTTGCTCTTGACCTGCAGGGCTTCGAGCAGGGCTTCGAGGCTGCAGTTCTTCTCAGCCCACAGCGAGCGCATCATGTTGGCGACCAAAATGCGGCTCGTCTCCAGCCAGACATCGTCATCCTGACTGCCGGTTTCAGAGACCAGCTGTCGCGCGATACGGTCGGCATCGGCGGGGTGTGATATCTCGTCAAAGGGTGACCAGAAGGTGCAGCGCGCATCGAAGGGGTTGAGGATGATGTCGCCGCGCGCGGGGCTGTAATAGTGGGCGATGAACTCGCCCGATGTGTCGTAGACCAGCGCCGCTTCGCCGCGTCTCTCGATACCGTCGAGCATCTGGCGAAGGGCAGTGGTCTTGCCACTGCCGGTGGTGCCAAGAAAGGCAAAGTGACGGGTCTCGATCCGGCGCGGGATCGGCACAGGCCCGATACGCAAGGCATCCGCGCCACAATACTGGATGGTCTGCGCAGCAACCTCCTCTTCGCTCGCCATATGGGTCCCGCCAAGCACCCGGTCGGCGAGCGTATCCTTGCCCTGTGCGGACATGGTGCGCTGGATCAGCCAGACGGCCAGCATGCCAACAGCGACGCCAATAAAGGCCCCTGCGCCTGATACCTTCACAGCCTTCCAGAGGGTTTCGGCAATGAATGGGTCGCTGGCAAAGCCCGACGCCGAAACCGTCCAGCTCTGGCCGTCCATGGACACATTCATCTCGAGATCCTTGCCAACAATCTGACCGAGCAAGGCGATCAGGTTCGCGAGCATGCACTGCATCGCGACCTTGATCTCTTCGGGCATCAACAGGAACTGCGGCGCGATGATCGCACCGGCTCCCGTTGCGCACAGGGACAGCGTGGAGAAGAAGCGCAGGCGCTGCTGCCATTGGGCCATGCGCACGCGCCACAGGGCATGGGCGCGGGTGACAAAATCGACGCCGGTAGTCATGGATCGACCTCCAGGGCAAGTGAGCGCTGGCGCTCGAAAGCGGCCCGTGCTTCCGCTGCGATTGTCTCGTCCGATTTCTTCGTGCCCAGTGCGGCGTGGCGGGCGTAGGCGTAGGCCGCACAAGCGGTGAACAGGGTCCGGTCGAGCACCCGTTCAGCCTCGGCGAGGCGCTCCGATATGGCCCCGATCTCGCGCGCCAGTTCGGCAAGATCGGTCTCCTTGTCGGTGCCGTGGAGCATGGCGAGAAAGCCTGCTTCGACGATCCGCGCCAGCATGGCGTAATCGGAAAGACCGCGACGTTTTGCGAAGTCTGTCAGCACTCTGTGTTGTGACGGATTGAGGCGCACCGTCTGCGCTCGCGCGCTCATCGGTTCGCTCCGGTGGCGATGCTATCCGCCATCGCGAAGAATGGCGGAATTGCGCGGGTTCTGGTTCTGTGGCTCAAGAGAGATGCTATCCGCATCCCGTCAAACCCGTAGAAATCCTTGATGCACACGTGCGTGGGGTGTGTATGGAAATTACGGGTCCGATACGCAGTATCGAGGCCCCTTCCTTCTCCAGTCTTTCTCCGGTCAATTGGCATGGGCGTCTTGCTCCATGCTTGCCGTTGGAGGCGTCGCAGACAGGATCAGATTGCGGGCGACATGGTCGTCGAAATAGCGTTCGCGGGATTGGCGCGAGGACAACCGGCGTTCCGCCATATCGGGGCGTGTGAACCAGCGAAGCAGTGCGAGGTCGATTGCGGAGCGAACCTCATCTGCGAGTAGGTTGGTTTCTTCTGGCGTGAGGTCCAGCCACCCGAATTCGGTGCGAAGCTGGCTGCCAAGCGGATATCCGGTTCCGTCCCGGCTCCTGTAGATCGGGCCCTCGACTGTGAGACTGTAATCGTGGCCCTCGAACCGCTCGAAGACCGGGCGTTCGTAGCAGAGCCAGGGCTGCAATGTGTGGCGACGGGCGCGCCCATCGGCATTGTCTTCAACGAGCAATTCGACGAGCTGGGCGGTGCGCTCTTCTTCATCGATCGGAGCGCGGGCGATGATCCAGTCATGCTTGAGCAGGGCGGTTTTGATCCGTGAACGGATAGACATTTGGGAGTATCTTTCTGCGGGCCATTGCCCGCCTTTGCGGGGTCAATAGCTGCGCAGGGGAAGGGCCTCGATCCACTCCGCGATGTCAGTGGAACGCCAGCGGATACGTCCGCCGCCCAGGTCGATCGGTTGAGGAAAGGCGCCCCGGCGGATGCGTCGCCAGATCGTTGTCCGGCTGCGAATGCCGGTGAGGCGCATGACCTCATGGCAGGTAAGTAGTTCGATATTCGGCATGACAGAGTCCTTCGTTTCAAGGGTCTGTCACCGTTGCCGCGTGTCCCCTCGCGACGATGGGTTGGTTCTCAAATTGCCGTTGCGGACCGTGCGATCAGATATTCAACTCAGCGCCACCCTAGGCTTAGGTGACGCGGGACAAGCTATGCGAATCGCAAGGGTGTAGGAAAGAACAAAAAGAGATCAAACGCCGTTGCGCACTGGCTGGCGGACAATGATGGATCGCTATGGACGCTTTGGGACTAAAAGAATTTCCCCCATCTGGCCTCTCTTCAGGGCAATGCACGTCCGAGATACGGGTTCTGGCGCTGCGGAAGACAGGGTCTAGCGCGAATCCCAGCTTAAGCCGATACGATAAGCAAAGGCGGTTTCGCTTTGCACGTTGATGCGGACATGCAAAGAAAACGCGAGAATCTTTACACGTTAGCGGATTTGCGAATGCAGCAACTTGGGCCTGACAATGCCATCTGGGATGATGGCGAATGGATCAGTTGGGACGAGATCAACGAGCAAATCCAGTACAAGGAATGGCGGGCAAAATATCCCAATGCCGATCTATCACTGGTCTCGATTTTCGAGGACCTGATCTGCACCGCAGAGCAGTATCACATTCACACGGGCAAGCACCTTCAGGTGTACGGTGATATCGGCGAACTCTACGGAGCGATCACACACGGGATAAAGCTGTACCGCAACTACGCGCAAGGATCGGACGGACGGCTCGGCAATGACCTAGTCGAGGTCAAGACAATCACGCCCTTCAAGAGCAATGACCGGGTCACGCTGAACCTCAAACGGAACTTCAGCATGGTTTTTCTGGTCAAGATCACCTCCGACTTCGAGGTGCGCGGGAAACTCATTCCACGCAAAGCCTTGCCGCGCGTGAAAGGTGACAAGTTGGTTCTGGAATGGGCTGATATTGGGTCCGAGTGAGGGGAGCCCTAGCCGCCTAGCGTTGCACGCAACAGCTGCACCGTCATCGCCTGTGCTTCCGCAACCAGGTGGCCGTTACGGTCGCGGTACGTGAGTTGTTTGATGATCGAGCTAGCGAACTCAGGCTTCATATTCTCCGCAGCTCGAAGGGCAGTCGTACATCGATCAACTCCACATTCGCGGAGAGCATTGATCACATAGTCCTGGCCCAGCTTTTCGCTGGTGGCCGCGATATCGAACATGTCGCGTGGCTGCATCGATGCACCGCGATAGTAGACCTTCTTGGCGACTATCTCTGCCGGAGTTTCTTGCCGGATTGTTCGCCCCCGTAGCTCACTGATCTGTGATGGCTCTGGCGTAATGTCGGCACAGCAAATGAAGTCGATTTCGCCAATGTCCTCGAAGATCAGTTTGAGGGAGCCTGCG
>JBELIU010000223.1:0-4703 GCA_042090735.1 Novosphingopyxis sp.
GAAGTGACGGGCGCGCCGGGGCATTGAGCCTCGGCGGGCAGCCGCCACGGACCGTGCCGAACTTTGTCGAATCGCTGTTCTTTTGGGCGCGAGACGGTAAAGACCCCGGCATGCTCCAGGGCGTCCGGCCTTGGGATGATGAGTTGAGTATCCCATGCTGAGACGCCTCTACGAATGGACGCTGGACAAGGCCGGGCACCCCACCGCACCGCGGTGGCTGGCCGGAATTTCCTTCGCCGAATCGAGCTTCTTCCCGATCCCGCCGGATGTGCTGCTGGCGCCGATGTGCCTCGCCAAGCCGCAACGTAGCTGGTGGTATGCGCTGGTTTGCACCATCGCGTCGGTGCTGGGATCGCTGCTCGGCTATGCGATCGGCTTTTTCCTGTTCGACAAGATCGGCCAGCCGATCCTCGACTTCTACGGCGTCGGCGCGGAATTCGAGCATTTCAAGCAGCAGTTCAATGCGCAAGGGTGGATCATCGTGCTGCTCGCGGGTTTCACGCCGCTGCCGTTCAAGGTGATCACCATCGCCGCCGGTGCAACTGCGATGCCGCTGCAGGTGCTGCTGTTAGCGGCGGTCGTCTCGCGCGGCGCGCGCTTCTTTATCGTCGCAGGGCTGCTACGGTTCTTCGGTCCGCCGATGAAGCTGTGGATCGACAAGCATTTCGCGCTCGCCACCACGCTGCTGGGTGTGCTGGCGGTGCTGGGCTTTGTCGCGGTGAAGTATATCGTCAATTGAAAAGGGCGCCCGAACCGAGTTCGCGCGCCCTTTCGATTTCAAACTAGGCTCGATCAGCCGAGCGGTTCCTGGATCGTGCGGAACACCTCGTCCCGGCGGATCGGCGGAACGATCATCGGGCTGTTGTAGCTCGCCAGCTCATGATTGCCGATGCCGCTCCAGTGGCGTTCCGCAACCCACGCGTCCAGCCGCTTGGTGGTTTCCTGCCAGTTGGCATCGTTCGGCGCGCCGTTGACCAAGGCGGTCGCAACCAGCCGTTCCGGCATCTCGCGCAGGGCGATGGCAAGCGGCGGCGCGGGAAGGCTGGCCTTGGTCTTGCCACGCGGAATGACGAAGCGCACCGCCCAGCGGCCGCCTTCATCATCATAGTCATGCTCCGCATCGCCTTGGATCGAGGCCGTGACGGGCACCGTCATATCGAGCTTTTCGCCATCGCGGGACTTGGCGAAATAATAGTCCGACAAGATCTTGAACCCTTCCTTTTCAGCCTGCTTGCGTGTGCCCGTCACCACCGTCTCGGCGATCAGATAGGGCGCATAGCGGCGCAGCTCGAAATCGCCTTCGGTGCGGACCGGGCGGTAGGCCGGGCTTTCTGTCTGCTTTTCGGAGCGGGCGTAGAGACCATAACCGATCGCGCCAGCCGCCAGGGCCGCTCCGCCGCCGATGATCGCTTTCTTGGTGGTCGGGTTCATTCTTCAATCTCCATCGCATCAGGCACCGAAATGGCGGTGCGGTCCATGCTGGAAGAATGAATGAAAGCGCTTCCGGTTTCGCTTTCGTAACGGTTCAGCTTGCGAACAGTGCACTATCGTCGGCGAATGCCTTGAACTCCAGTGCATTGCCGCTCGGATCGGTCAGGAACATCGTCGCCTGCTCGCCGGGCTGCCCCTTGAAGCGGATGGTAGGCTCGATGATGAAGGCGGTGCCGGCTGCCCGGAAGCGCTTTGCCAGCGCCTCCCAGTCCGGCAAGGTGAGGACGAGGCCGAAATGCGGTACGGGCACGTCATGGCCGTCCACCGGGTTGTGATGCGCAGTACGCCGATCACCGCCCAGATGCGCTACGATCTGATGGCCGTAGAAATCGAAGTCCACCCATTCCTCGCTGCTGCGCCCCTCCAGGCAGCCCATCAAATCACCATAAAAGGCGCGGGCGGCGGCAAGGTCATGAACCGGGAAGGCGAGGTGGAAGGGACGCAGTGTCATTTCGTCAGCGCTGCGGCTCGGGAAGCGGTGCGTCTGCGCCGGCTGCGATCTCGGCATCGAGCAGCGGCTCGCAATGTGCATAGCGCGTGGTGAGGAACCGTATGACGTTGCCGTCCGCCATGCCGGCATTGGCCTGCGCCCGTGCCGATTCGGCGATCGCCGCGGCGATGATCTCGCGCGGCAAACCGGTCTCCTCCATGACGCGCGATCCGACGAGGCCTGCATAGACCTTGCCCGGCTCCGCCATGGAGCGGAGCCGTTCCGCCCCCTCGGCCTCCTGCGACTGCTGAAAGGCGATCAGCCCGAAGGTGGCGACGCTATCGATATCGCGCTGTTGAACTTCCGTCAGCACAGATGCGGGGGCCGCGGACTGCAGAAGCATAGCGAGGAGCAGGGTCATGAATAATCCGTCTTGAAGTGCGGGGAGGGTTTAGCGGCTGCGCCAGCCCGGCGAAAGCGCGCAGCGTCCGTTTGGAACGCGAAAAAAAGGCCCGGCCGCGCTTTGGCGGGCCAAGCCTTCCGGTGATGGCAATCTCAATAGAAGAAATCGTAGATCACGTCGACCGTGCGGCCGTTGCGAACATCGACAAGCACCGCGTCTCCGAAATAGCGAACCCAGCGATAGGGGCCGTAAACCGGGGGCAGGCGATAGCGGTACGGATCGTTGATCCGGTAGCGGCTCGAATAGAACAGCGATCCCAGGATTCCGCCGACCGAGAGGCGGCGATAGCCGTAGTTCCGATAGGGCGCGTAATAGCGCGAGGTGAACAGGCCGCGATTGGCACGGCGATACCGGCGCCAGTCATAGCGCCGATCGTTGCGCCAGCTGTTGTTCCACCGATTATAATTGCGCCCGTTATAAATGAAGCGGGCATTGTCGTAGGGATCGCGGCGGTAGTCCGCGCGCCGATCGCGCCGATAATCGCGATAGGCCTCGCGGCGCTGCTCGCGGCGATAGTCCTGGCGTCGTTCCGCGCGGCGTTCGATGCGCCGCTGGGCTTCACGAACATCCTGGCGGCGATCCCGGCGCGCTTCCTGCCGGCGCTCTTCGCGGCGCTCGAACAGGCGGGCGTCCTGGCGGCGGTCGCGCCGTACATCCTGCCGACGATCCCTACGCGCGTCCTGACGACGCTCGGTCCGGCGTTCTGCACGCCGTTCGCCCCGCCGCTCCGAACGCCGCTCGGCACGCCTTTTACCGCGGCGCTCCTGGCGCGCTTCGCCGCGACGTTCGCCGCGTTCGCGCTGGGGCAGTGCGGACGCTGTGAAGGGCGTGAAGACCGCAGCGGATCGGTCGATACCTTGGATGTTGGCCTCGGCCGCATTGGCGGCAGCAGGGCTGAGCATGGTGGCGGCCATCAAGGCGCCAAGATACAGGGTTCGCATGGGATGCTCCTCTGATGAGGCGGCAGACCGCTCCGCCGCGACGGGCAACTCCTGTAGCGCCCTCTTGCCCCCTTGTTTGCGGATGTTCGTCTGACCTTTCGCTGAACCGCGCTGAAATATTCAGCTAATATGCCGATTGGATGAACGAGCGAAGCCTGAGGGCAGGCGTGTGCGCCCATCATCCAGCTTCGCCCTAAAGGAATTGCTCCTATTCAGCGCTACCTGCCAGGATCCGTTCGGTCATCGCCTGCGCCATCGGGTGATATCCGGGCTTTGCCTGCGCAAAGGCGTCCGCTGCAATGGCGTGTCCCCAGTCGCCCTGTGCCTCCAGCGCCTGATAGAGCGGGCGGATCAGCAACATTCGGCCCACGCTGGTCAGATAGTTTTTCAAGGATGGCACGGCCGGCTCATAGCGGTTCGGGATCGCGATCTCGTACCATGCCGACCGAACATAGGGGTTGGAGCTGTTCGACAGGGTAAGCCCTTCGTCCATTTCCTTCAGCCTGGCATTGCTCTGCTGCTTTGGCACGCCGCGCAGGAAGCGCAGCCACTGCTGCGTGCTCCAGCCGTCGGTATCGACAGCGGAGGCTGGGCCGCCCGCATTGAACGCGGCCAACTCCCGGTCCACCTCGGCCAGCGTGCTCGAGCGGACATGCACGGAGTTGTCGGGCAGACCCGGCTGATAGGCCCAGCTGTCGAGTTGAAGCTGGTCTTCCAATTGCGCATCGCTCTCGATCAGATTCGCGCGCAGATCGGCAAGGAAGCCTGCGGTCGTCTGGGGCTGAAAGGCATGGCGGTCGAAATAACCGCGCAGATATGCGTCGAACCGCTTGCGCCCCACGGCTTTCTCGATCGTGCGCAGGAAGGTCGATCCTTTGAAATAGTCGAGCTGCCCCGCCGTCGCCCCCGGATCGCCATGCAGGCGGGTGGCAGGTGCGTCCATGCCGCCCGCATTCTCGATGTCCTTGAGCATCTGCTCATAATCGAGATCGGCATACATGGCCGCGCGCTCCGCGCCGTACACCGCCTCCATGATGCGGTTTTCGAAATAGGTGGTGAAGCCCTCGTTCAGCCAGCTGTCCGACCAGGTGGCGTTGGTGACGAGGTTGCCCGACCAGCTATGCGCCAACTCGTGCGCCACCACATCGGTGTTGGAGCGGTCACCGGTGATGATGGTGGGCGTGAGGAAAGTGAGCGTCGGGTTCTCCATGCCGCCATAAGGGAAGCTGGGCGGCAAGACGAGCATGTCATAGCGGCCCCAGCGATAGGGGCCATAAAGCTCTTCCGCCGCGGCAATCATCTTCTCGACGTCCTGAAATTCGCTGGCGGCGGCGTCGATCAACTCCGGTTCGGTATAGACGCCGCTGTTCGGGCCGAG
>JBELIU010000224.1:0-4700 GCA_042090735.1 Novosphingopyxis sp.
TGATTAAGCAGGAGGAAGTGTAATGGGCTGGATTGTAGCCATCATCGTAGGCGGAATTATCGGCTGGCTTGCCAGCATGGTTATGGGTCGTGACGCGTCCATGGGTATTTTCTGGAACATCGTCGTCGGCCTGATCGGTGCGCTGATCGGCGGATGGGTCGGTTCTGCCCTGTTCGGCATCGGTTCGACGCTGACGAGCTTCAGCATCCCCGGACTTTTGATGTCCTTCGTGGGTGCCGTAATCCTTCTGGCGATCGCCAACCTCATTCAGCGCAAGCGTATTCGCTAAGCGTTCGAACTTCGCGGGCCGCATTGGTGGCTGCGTAACCGGAAAAGGGCTGCTTCGGCGGCCCTTTTTCTTTGCGCGCCTAGGTTTACCATGGAGAGCAAGCAGTTGAACGCGCCCTTGTTGCACGTCGTTCGTCGAACCTTGGCCCGCGCCTGCCCAATTCCTTTTTCCAAAAGCGTCACAGCCGCTAAAGCGCATTATGCGATGACCCTGCGCGAATGCTCGTGGTTCGCGAGGCGCTTGCGGCGACTGACTTATTCGGATAATACAGCTCCGCTTGCAGGCCGGAACGGGCGGCAAAGGGGCGAACGGGCAGATGGCAATGAACTACGAATCAACAATTACGCATGACACGGAGTCCACCGGCGTGGAGGCTGCCCGTGAGGAGCGTCATGCACGGCGGCGCAAGCGCATCATCATCTTCGCGATCATCGCGGTCGTGCTGCTGATCGGTATCGTCGGCTATGTCCTGACGCGCGGCGACGAGCCGGCGGCGGATGCAGCGGCTGCGGGCGAATCCGGCGGAGAGCAGGCGCCCGTCGTCACGGTAGTCGCGCCGGGCAGCGACACGGTTGTGAACGCCATCAACGCCACCGGCACCATCGCTGCGCGCTTCGACACGCCGATCGGTATCGTCGGCGAAGGCGGCCGGGTAACGCAGGTTTATGCCAATGCGGGCGACTGGGTGAAGCAGGGTCAGGTTCTGGCCGCTGTCGACCGGTCGGTGCAAAATCAGCAGGTCGAAGGGCTCCGCGCGCAGATCAGCGTGGCCGAATCCAGTTTGAACCTTGCCCAGGCGCAGCTCAACCGCGCGCTGCAGCTCGTCGATCGCGGCTTCATCAGCCAGGCCGATGTCGATCGCCTCACCGCCGAGAAAGAGCGCGCGCAGGCGCAGCTTCGTGTGGCGCGCGCCTCGCTGAACGAGGCGCAGGCGCGCAATGCCCGCCTCAACGTCGTAGCGCCCACCAGCGGCATCATTCTGGAGCGGACCGTGCAGCCCGGCCAGATCGTGACGCAGGGTTCCGGCTCCCTGTTCCGCATGGCCGCGGGCGGGCAGATGGAGATGCAGGCGCAACTGAGCGAGGATGATCTGGCGCAGGTTTCCGTCGGTGTGCCCGCGCAGGTGATGCCTGTCGGCAGCACGGCCACCTTGAACGGGCAAATCTGGCAGGTTTCCCCGACGATCGATCCGCAGTCGCGCCAGGGTATCGCGCGGATCGCCTTGTCCTATGACAAGTCGCTGCGCCCCGGCGGCTTCGCCAATGCCATGATCCGCGCCGGTGCGGTGTCCGCACCGGTTTTGCCCGAAAGCGCGGTGCAGAGCGACGAGAAGGGCAATTTTGTCTACATCGTCGGCCCCGGCAACAAGATCGAGCGGCGCGGCGTGACCATCGGCACCGTCACCGATGCGGGTCTTACCATCGCCAGTGGCCTGACCGGAACCGAGCAGGTCGTGCTCTACGCGGCCGGGTTCCTCAATCCGGGCGAAACGGTGCAGCCGCGCCGGCAGAAGGGCATCGCCCGTCAGACGGCGAGCGATGACGAGCCGGCCAATACGCAAGCGCCGGCAGGGCAGTAAGTACTCATGAATTTCCGTAACATCTCCGCCTGGTCGATCCGCAACCCGGTCGTTTCGATCGTGCTGTTCATCGGCCTGACGCTGGCCGGTATTCTCAGCTTCGCGCGGATGGACATCGTCAACAATCCCGACGTCGAGTTCCCGGCGGTCACCGTCAATATCTCGCAGCCTGGCGCCGCGCCGACCGAGATCGAGAACCAGGTGACGCAGATCGTCGAATCGGCAGTGCGCAACATCAACGGGGTGAAGAACCTCAACTCCACCGCGTCTGAAGGCAACAGCAACACCTTTATCGAGTTCGAAATCGGCATCGATCCCAACGATGCGGTGAACGAGGTGAAGAACGCGGTCGATCAGGTTCGCGGCTCGCTGCCCGACGGGATCATTGAGCCGCGCGTGTCCAAGGTGGACGTCACCGGCGGCGGCCCGCTGGGCATCTTCGCGGTCGAAGCGAACGACATGACGCTGGAGCAGCTCAGCTGGTTCATCGACGATACCGTCGCCAAACGGCTATTGTCCGTCGAAGGCATGGCCGAGGTCGATCGCTTCGGCGGTGTGGACCGCGAAATCCGCGTGGTGCTCGATCTGCCGCGCATGCAGGCGCTCGGCGTTACCGCGAGCCAGATCAACGCAGCGCTGCGCCAGACCAATATCGATGCCGCGGGCGGCCGCGCGCAGATCGCCGGGT
The DNA here is from genome assembly GCA_042090735.1 of Novosphingopyxis sp. Classification (GTDB taxonomy): domain Bacteria; phylum Pseudomonadota; class Alphaproteobacteria; order Sphingomonadales; family Sphingomonadaceae; genus Novosphingopyxis. The sequence continues at coordinate 2,557 of JBELIU010000224.1, forward strand.
CGCGCCAGTCGGTCCGCATTCTGGGCAATGCCGATGATGCCTACGCCCTGTCGCAGACGCGCATTCCGCTGGGCAATGGACGCACGATCCGGCTGAGCGATGTCGCCAAGGTTTCGGACAGCTTTTCGGAACGTACCTCGATCAGCAAAGTGCGCGACAAAGAGGTCGTGAACTTCGCGATCTCGCGCGCGCGCGGCGCATCGGACGTCACGGTTTACGACAATGCGATGAAGCAGATCGAGGCGCTGGAAAAAGAGAATCCGGGCGTAAAGTTCATTCAGCTTTTCTCCACCGTCAAATACACCAAGGATCAGTATCACAGCTCCATCGACGCGATGATCGAGGGCGCGGTGCTGGCGGTGATCGTGGTGCTGCTGTTCCTGCGGGACTGGCGCGCGACGCTGATTTCCGCGCTCGCCATCCCGCTGTCCGCCATCCCGACCTTCTGGTTCATGGATCTGCTGGGCTTCAACCTCAACTCGCTTTCGTTGCTCGCGCTCGGTCTGGTGGCCGGTGTCCTTGTCGATGACGCCATCGTGGAGATCGAGAATATCGTTCGCCACATGCGCATGGGCAAATCCGCCTATCAGGCATCGATCGACGCCGCGGACGAGATCGGTCTGGCCGTGGTCGCCACCACCTTCTCGATCGTGGCGGTGTTCCTGCCCGTCGGTTTGATGCCCGGTATCTCCGGCGAATTCTTCAAGAACTTCGGCATCACCGTCGTCGTCGCGGTGCTCATCAGCCTCGCGGTCGCGCGGCTGATCACACCGATGGTCGCGGCCTATTTCCTGAAGGCCAAGGGCCACGCCGCCCATGGCGAGGGACGGCTCATGGACATGTATATGGGCGTGCTGCGCTGGTCGCTCGACGAGAGCAAGGCCAAGCGTTTCCGCGAAGGCGGCGGCCGGCTGCGCAAGCTCTTCAGTATGGTCCTCGATCACCGCGTCTGGATGACGATGGTGGCCGGAGCCGCTTTGGTACTCACCGTCGTGCTGCTGATGACCATTCCGCAGCAGTTCCAGCCCAATGTCGATAGCGACGACAGCCGTGTCGAGATCGAAATGGTGCCGGGCACCACGCTGGAGCAGACCGAGGCGGTGGCGGACCGCGTGGCGAAGATCCTCTACGAGCAGCCCGAAGTGGCACTGGCGCTGGAGCGCGTGCGCGAGGGGAATGCCACGCTCTATGTCGATCTGAAGCCGGATCGCGAGCGAACGTCCACGGAGTTCGAGCGCGAAACCGCGCCGCTGCTGCAGAATATCGCGGACGCCCGCGTCTCCTTCGGCGCGCAGAATGGCGGCGGCGGAACGGGGCGCGAGATTTCGATCATGCTGACGGGCAGCAATCCGGAACTCCTCAACCGCACGGCGGCAACGCTGGTCGAGCAGATGCAGGGGCTCAATACCGTGCAGGCCCCGCGTGTTGCCGCGGATCTGAAGCGTCCCGAGCTGATCATCGAACCGCATATGCAGCTGGCCGCCTCGCTCGGTGTCACCACGGCGCAGCTCAGCCAGGCGATCCGCATCGCCACCTTGGGTGAGATCGATCAGAACGCAGCCAAATTCTCGCTGTCGGACCGGCAGATCCCGATCCGGGTGATGCTGCCCAGGTCATCGCGCGAAAGCCTGTCGACGATCGAGAACCTGCCGGTGCCCACCGCAACCGGTGGATCGGTGCCGCTTTCGCGCGTTGCGGACATCCGCTTCGGCTCCGGCCCGACGACGATCCAGCGTTACAACCAGCAGCGCCGCGTATTCGTAGGCGCGGATCTTGCGCCTAATGTCGTGACCGGCACCGCCTATGAGCAGATCAATGCGCTGCCGATCATGAAGAACCTGCCGCAGGGCGTCTCGAACGAGGCGTTCGGGCAGCAGGAATGGCAGAACGAGCTGATTACCAATGTCATCATCGCGGTGATCGCGGGCATCCTGCTGGTCTTCGCAGTGCTGGTGCTCCTCTACAAGCGCTTCATGTCGCCGCTCGTGAACATGGGATCGCTGCTGCTCGCCCCGCTCGGCGGCCTGCTGGCGCTGTTGATCGTGGGACAGCCGATCTCGATGCCGGTTTATATCGGCCTGCTCATGTTGCTCGGCATCGTGGGCAAGAACTCGATCCTGCTGATCGACTTCGCGCTGGAGGAA
>JBELIU010000225.1:0-4688 GCA_042090735.1 Novosphingopyxis sp.
GAAGCCGTGCCGACGCTGCAGAAGCGTATCGTCGCGACGGCCCGCGCGATGGGCAAGCCGGTGGTCGTCGCCACCCAGATGCTCGAATCGATGATCCAGGCACCCACGCCGACGCGCGCGGAAGTGTCGGACGTCGCCACCGCGGTCTATGACGGCGCGGATGCGATCATGCTGTCGGCCGAGACGGCGGTGGGCGACTATGCGATCGAGGCGGTATCGATCATGGACCGGATCGCTACCAGCGTGGAGAGCGACCCCGGCTATGCCGAGCGGGTGCACTTCACCGAAACGCGGCCCGATTCAACCACATCGGACGCTATCGCAGCCTCATCCAGCTCGATCGCGGATACCATCGCAGTGTCCTGCATCGCCTGCTTCACACATTCCGGCTCCAGCGCGCGGCGCATTTCGCGCGAGCGCCCGTCGGCTCCGCTGATGGTGCTGACCCCGCAGCGCGAGACCGCGCGGCGCGTCGGCCTGCTCTGGGGCGCCTATGCGGTGGTGACGCGCGACGTGTCCGACTTTGAGGAGATGATCGCAAAATCCAAGCGCATGGCGCTGCGCCACGGCTTCGGCGGCGCGGGCGAGCGGCTGATCGTGATCGCCGGCGTTCCGTTCGGCACGCCGGGCAGCACCAACCTGCTGCATGTGGTGACATTGAAGGGCGACGAGCTGAAGGGGCGTTGAGGGGGCACACCTGAAGCCCTATTCAAGGCAGGCTTCAGAGCAGCCCCACCCGCTCCAGTTCCGCGCGCAGCGTTTCGGCGTCCTGAAAGACATGGCCCTGCATACCCGCCGCCTCCGCAGCGCGGACATTCTCGACGCGATCGTCGATGAACAGGCTTCCCGCCGGGTCCACGCCGAATCGGTCGATCGCCAGCGCATAGATGGCCGCGTCCGGCTTCATCAGCTTTTCCGTGCCCGAGACGAGGATATCTTCGAACAGGTCGAAGATCGGCTGTTCCGGGCGGAAACCTTCCCAGAATTCATGGCCGAAATTGGTGATTGCGTAGAGCGGGACGCCGCGGTCCGATAAGGCGCGCACGATTTCGTGGCTGCCGGGAATGGGGCCGGGCACCGTTTCGTTCCAGCGCTGCGCATAAGCGCGAATCAGCTGCGCATGATCGGGAAATTCCGCGATCCGTTCTTCCAGCATCTGCGCCAGCGGACGCCCGGCATCGGCCTGAAAATGCCAGTCTTTCGTGACGACATTGTCCAGGAACCAGTCCAGCTCCTCCCGATCGTCGATCAGCTTTTCGAAAAGGAAGCGCGGGTCCCAATGGAACAGCACATGGCCGATATCGAAAATGGCGGTGGTGACTGGTTGCATGGAGACCGTCGCACCGGTGCGCGCCGGCGCCCTCTTCTAGGATATGGAAGACGCGGCCCGTAAGCCGACAAAGCTACGGCGCGAAGTCGCCCTTGCAACTTCGCGCCGTGCGCAATCGATTGGCACCGGCCGGTGAGCCGGTATGGCCAGTCGGCCGAATCAGCCCTGACGGGCTTTGAAGCGGCGGTTGGTCTTGTTGATGACGTACACGCGCCCACGGCGACGGATCACGCGATTGTCGCGATGACGGCCCTTGAGCGACTTCAGCGAATTGCGGATCTTCATGGCTGGAGCTTCTTTGTTGGGGTGGAAATGTCGAAATTCGAAGGCGCGCACCTAAGAGGCGATCAGCGCAAAGTCAAGCGCAGCAACCGCAATGAGCGCCGGCGCGTTGGTGCATCTGAAAGCATCTTTTTTCAAGGAGACTATCTCATGCCGCGTATTCTGGCCCCCGTCCTCCTCGCCGCCGCCGCGACCGTCAGCCTTTCCGCCTGCGCCTCCACGCAGGCCGGCCCGGTGGAGGTTACCCGCTTCCACCGTGCGGAGGCGACTCCCCTTGCGCGCGGCACCGTTTCCATCGGCGCGCTGCCCGCCAGCCAGATCGATCCGCAAAGCATCGAAGCGCGCACTTATTATCAGGCCGTGGGCGCCGAACTGAACCGGCTGGGCTACACCGTGGTCGAATCGGGCGGGGATTACCGCGCGCAGATCGACGCGCAGCGCGGCACCGCCGCCCAGTTCGCCCGCCGCGGATCGGGCGTGTCGGTGGGCGCGGACGGATCGACCGGCGGCTATGGTAGCGGCATCGGGCTCGGCATCGGGCTCGACCTCACCCGCCTGCTCGGCGGCGATCCGGGGCCGCGCATCGTGACCGAACTCAACGCACGCATCCTGCGCAATTCGGACGATCTGGTGGTTTGGGAAGGCCGCGCGCAGCAGGAAACCTTTGCCCGGACGGAAGCCTCGCAGCTCGACGTGATATCGTCCAAATTGGCCACCGCTTTGTTCCAGGGGTTCCCCGGCAACAGCGGTGAGACTATCAGGGTGAAATGACTTTACAGATCTCGTCCGCGTTCGACAGCGGCAACATCATCGTCGAATCCATCGATGGCGACAGCGCGAGCCTTCGCATCGCCAAGGACCATCAGTCCGACTTCTACCAGTGGTTTCATTTCCGCGTGACCTGCGAGCCCGGCACCACGCTGAAGCTTGCGATTACCGATCTGGCCGACAGCGCCTATCCCGGCGGATGGGAGAATTACGACGCGGCGGTGACCGAAGACCGCATGGAATGGCTGCGCGCGCCCAGCAGCTGGGACAAGGATGCCGGCACCCTCACCATCCAGTGGGAATGCGAGAGCGGCAGCGCCTGGTTCGCCTATTTCGCGCCTTATAGCTATGAGCGGCACCAGAACCTCGTCGCCGACGCGGCAACTTGCGAAGGCGTGTCCTTTCGCCAACTCGGCACCACCGGAGATGGCCGTCCGGTCGATTGCCTGGAGATGGGCGAAGGGGACAAGCAGGTCTGGCTTTATGCGCGCCAGCATCCCGGCGAATCGATGGCCGAATGGTGGATGGAAGGCGCGCTCGCCAAGTTGACCGATCCGGCCGATCCGCATGCCCGCTTGCTGCGTCAGAAGTGCCGCATCCATGTCGTGCCGAACATGAACCCGGACGGCAGCGTGCGCGGCCATTTGCGCACCAACGGCAAGGGCGTGAACCTCAACCGCGAATGGCATGAGCCGAGCGCAGAGCGCAGCCCGGAGATCCTGTGCGTCCGGAACGCGATGGACGAAAGCGGTGTCGATTTCGCGATGGACGTTCACGGCGACGAGGCGATTGCCGCAGTGTTCCTGGCCGGGTTCGAGGGCATCGAGAACTGGACCGATGAGCTTGGCGACAAATTCTATCGCTATCAGGATCTGCTCAGCCAGCGCACGCCCGATTTCCAGAAGGAACTCGGCTACCCCAAATCGAAGCCCGGCACCGCCAATCTGACGATCAGCACCAACCAGATCGCCCAGCGCTTCGGCGCGGTCTCGATGACGCTCGAGATGCCGTTCAAGGACAACCAGTTCCTGCCCGACAAGCAGCGCGGCTGGAGCCCGGAACGCTGCATCCGCCTGGCCGATGATTGCATCGCCGTGCTGGCGGAAATGATCGACGAGATCTGATGCAAATTCGCGAAGGAGGCCTCGATCATCCTCAAGTGATCGCGCTCCTTCGCGAACATGCCGAGGCGATGACGGCGCAGTCGCCCGAAGGCATGTGCCATTTCTTGGACCTCGGCGCCCTGCGCGGGCGTGTCCTCACGTTCCTCAGCGCTTGGGAAGAGGATGCGCTCCTAGGCTGCGGGGCCCTGAAGACGCTGAACGAAGAGGCCGGCGAAATCAAATCGATGCGCACGGCATCTTCCGCTCAGCGCCGCGGCGTCGCCCGCGATCTGCTTCACCATATCGAGCAACTGGCGCGTGCGCAGGGGCTTCGACAGCTCAGCCTGGAAACCGGCTGCGGCCCGGCATTCGAGCCAGCCCTCGCGCTCTACCGCGCGAATGGTTTTGAGGAAGGTGACCCCTTCGGCGAATATCAAGCCACCGACTTCAACCGTTATTTTCACAAGCGCCTGGGCTGACTTTCGATCCCGACACCCTTGAAGGGCTCAACACCGTCATTCGGCAGACACGCCGCAATCCCTTCCGGCGCCTCGGCAAACCCGAACCGCTGCGCGGCAATCTGAGAGGTCGGTGGTACCGCCGGATCACGAACGAACATCGGCTGGTCTACCCGGTCGCCGGTTCGGGCCAGAACCAGGCGCTCGAGATCGTCCAGTGCCGTTTCCGGTCCTCGCCAGCAGTGTTGCCTGACCTTCGCATTCGGCTATGCGTCACATGTCCATGAATTGAGGAGCCCTTCATGCCCAAACTCATCCTGCTGCGCCACGGCCAGTCCGAATGGAATTTGCAGAACCGCTTCACCGGCTGGTGGGACGTCGACGTGACCGAAAAGGGCGTGGAGGAAGCGCGCGCGGCGGGGCGGTTGATGCGCGAGAAGGGCATCGATCCGGACATCTGCTTCACCTCGCTCCAGACCCGCGCGATCAAGACGCTGCATCTGGCGCTGGAGGAGATGGACCGCCTGTGGCTGCCGGAAATCAAGGACTGGCGGCTGAACGAGCGCCATTATGGCGGCCTTACCGGCCTCAACAAGGACGAGATGCGCGAACGGCATGGCGAGGAGCAGGTGCACATCTGGCGCCGCAGCTTCGACACGCCGCCGCCCGAGCTGGAATCGGGCAGCGAATATGACCTGTCCGCCGATCCTCGCTATGCGGATATCGAGGTGCCGACGACGGAAAGCC
>JBELIU010000013.1:0-24410 GCA_042090735.1 Novosphingopyxis sp.
CTGATAGCCTCGTCCTGCCGGGAGAGGTTGGCCGCAGAGGTCTTCAACGCCTTCTGGATCTGAAACACGACGCGAATATCCGCCAGCGCGCCTCCGAAGGTCTGCGACATGATCCGCTGGAGCGACCGCGGGTGGCTCTTCAAGTCATCGAGGCCATTTACGCCCAGTGATGGGCGTGCCTCTTTTAGGTCATTCGGACTTAAGAGCAGTGGCCGGGCCATCGCCTTCGTCGAACGCTTACGAAGCAGATCATCGAACAGATTCCTGACAGAGGCCGGCCGTGCCGGGTCGAAGGACACACGATGGGCGAGGATGCACTTTTCCGGCAACGCTACAGCCACAAGGACGAGTGGAAAGGCATCGGGATGCGCCTTCACCACCAACCGCGGCCACATTCGGCCAACCACGATGCGGGGCGCGCCCTCCGCATTCGCGGCCTGGGCATGTCGCTGGCGTATCCAGTTGTAGATCGTTGGGCGGGACGGTGGCTTGGCTCCGACTTCGACGCAACGCTGTTCGACGATCGGCGCCACTTTCGTCAGTTGCGCATCAGCGCCGCTTGCCTCGATGACTTCGGTCGCGATCGCCTTGGCACGTGGGTCGATGCCGTAGTTGCGCGTCGCTCTTCCCCGCTTGGTCACTACGAGCATCTTCGCATTCCGGTGTTCGCACCATGCCTTGACCAGCCGCTGAAACTGGTAACGCGTTATCCCGATCGAGCGAGCGAGGCGAATGGCATCCTCGCCGGTCGGAGACGACAAGCTCAGATACTTGTCTATGGCGGCTAACCTGCGCTTGGCCTCGGGCACGCGCGTCGGCTCGATACCGGCAAAGTCCGGTTCAGGCATTTTTCCACTCCTAACTATTACAACTGCAAACTTTGGCTCATTCCACTCCCCTCCACCCCAAGAGGGTTGTCGGGCGTCTGCGACCGCGCGCGTTCACCGCGCCTCGATGCGACGGCCATTGAATGGATCGGAAGGTCCGGTAAGAAGTTCGAATGTCGGCACTTCTTCTTCTCGCAGCCGCAGTCGTGCCGGCCGGCGAGGCTTTCACCTGCACTCCCGAAGCCGTGTGGGACGGCGATGGCCCCGTATGGTGCCAGGAAGGTCCTCGTATCCGGCTCGCCGGCATTGCAGCCCGCGAGCTCGACGGCTCCTGTTCCGATGATCACCCCTGCCCCGCAGCCGATGCGATGGTGGCGCGCGACGCATTGGTCGACTTGATCGGCCGCCCCACCGGCACTGGGCGCCACGGTCATGTCCTCGTAGCGGGTCCTCCGATGCGATGTGTTTCGACCGGTTCTGCAGGAGGTGACCGGACAGGCGCGTGGTGCACCTCGCCGAAGTCCGGTGATTTATCTTGCGCTATGGTTCGCGGAGGTTGGGCCGCTCGGTGGGACCGGTATTGGGGGAGGCACGAATGTCGCTGAGGGAATGGAGCGATCGGAAGAGCGAAAGGCGCGGTTGGTTGATCCGGCTGGAGTTTGGGCTGGTCGCAACGCTTATGTTCGGATCGCTGGTGTTCGCAGTTGCTTCGCTTGTGTGGGCGGCCGCCGCTTCGGCCCATCCCGGAGGTCTCGCGGCCGACGGATGTCACAATGATCGCAAGAACGGTGGTCGTCACTGCCACCGCGCTCAGGCCTCACCAGCACGGGAGCGTCCGCCAGCAAGCGGGGCTGTATACTATGCGAATTGCGCCGCGGCGCGTGCTGCGGGGGCAGCTCCCGTCAGGAGAGGCGACCCGGGATATGCGAGGCACCTTGATCGCGATGGCGATGGTGTCGGTTGTGAGTAGTTTTCGCACGCGAGCGGGAGGGTCGACGTGAAAGGTCTTTGGCGCAGGCTCGCCGAACTCGCATCTGCTCCGACAGCGGCAACCCCGCGGGACCCTCCCTCGCAACCCAAGGACCCTACGCGTTACGCGCTCGACTTCTTCTCCGATCGGTTTCTCACCATACGAGATCTTGGCTTTTTCGGGCAGTTTTCCCGCTCGCCGAATGTCCGTTATGTCGTTGGCTGGTCGGATCGCAGTCCGGATGGCAGTAGGGGCGGCCACCGGTATCACGGAGAGGGGCGATGGATCCTGCTCGAGGGCGATCGTCTGATTGCACAAGGCAACCTTCAGCGTCCCCAGGACGGTAAGGTCGCAGACGACGGCACGGTATTGATAAGCGACTGGTTGTTCGGGGATGGGCTCGACGGAGTGCTCGCTGGCTTCTCGAGCGAGGGACAGCAGCTTCTACACCAGGTCCTAGCGGCCAACATCGACGATCACGCACTCTCTCCTGACGGAAGGATGGCGATCTGCCGGACGCTCAATTCTCCGGGGAGCAGTGATAGTTGCAAGCTGATCCTGTTCGATGTGCATGCGGGACGGGAACTCGCCCGATGGGATCCGGAACCCGTATCCGTAGCCGGCTATGAATTCGATACCGATGCTGACCTGGTTCACGTCGTCACGGAGGAAGGGGATCGCGCGGCTTATGACTTCACCGGTCGATTGGTGAATGCCACTGAGTGGCAGCGTGCTCGGATTGGGCGCGGTGACCTCAACGTGATCAAGTCGGCCATCGAGCAGGCCGGGTCAGATGCTGCGTCCGAAGACATCGCGGCGATTCTGCAGGGCCTCGCCGTAGCATGCAGCACCGACGCTGATTGGCTTCGTGCAAGAGCCTTTAGAGCAAAGGGCGAACTACTCGAGAAACTGGATCGCGATGCCGAAGCGCTGGAAGCGTATGAGAGCGCGCTGTTGCTTGACCCTCAGGTCGGCGTTTTCAGGCGTTCGGAAAAGTTGCGGCGCGCAGTTGGGGGGACGTCGAAGACGAAGCCACCGCGCAAGAGACGTCTGGAGAAGCAGGCTGACCGGTTCGGCATGAAGCATGAGGTCGTCGAACTTGAAAAGGGCGAGAACAAGCTATGGAGGAGTGCCGCCTTCCGCGAATGGACGTCGATCGAGAATGCCGCGCTAGAGCACTACCTCGATGGAGGGTGGAGCGGGGCCGCAGCCGAAGGAGGCTTGATCCTCACGGTTATCAAGGCCGCGTCCTTCGCAAAGCTGGCGGAGCGTAATGCCGACACCTACATCGAAGCACTGTATGCGCAGAACGTCGCGTTCGATGAGGATCGATATGCCATCGGCAATCTGCTGGCGAGCGTCAGGCGAGCGGACATCGGGCAGCTGCGACGGAACTGGGCTCTGATATCCAAGCGTTCAGGGGATTCCCCTGCATTCTATCCAGGCGTCTGGTGGGATGGCGTGGAAGGCCTCTTCAAGGCGCTCGGCAACGAACGCCTCGCCGCCATTGCGGATCGTTTTTCTACTGCGCCCTACGATCTGAGGGCGGGCTGGCCGGATCTCACGCTCTGGCGCGGCGACGAGGTTCGGTTCGTCGAGGTCAAAGGCCCCTCTGACTCCATACACGCAAGCCAGGCGCGACTAGTCCGCGATTTGCTCAATCCGTTGGCGCATCACGTGACGCTAGCAGAGATCATACAGGCAACGTGACCTTGGAGATGCATGAATGTGAGAGAAAATTGCACACTCACTTCTTGTTCTTCCTCCAGGGAAACACCTCATGTTTACGGTCGAGCCAGACAAGGTAGAACACCGATTCCTCGATCACGCCATGCATTCGTGCAGTGTTGCTTCGATCAACTCTGATCTCATGCATTCGGTAGTCCTTCCCGATCGTGTCGGGTCTCGTGAAACGCTTCGCCGGTCGCACTTCGCCTCGATGCGGAGAGCAAAGGCTGGAATTTCGAAGTGTCGTGACATCCATCGTCCGCAGTTTCTCGACCGCTCCGACGAAGCTCTTGAGATCAGCCTTGTTCCAGCTCGAAAGGCATTCCGTCTCTGCCCTGTAATGGGCGAAACTCACCGTTACGCCTTCATGATCTTCTAATGACCCCAAGGATGGGCGAGGATCTTGCCGATCGGTGCGCATACGGCTCTTCTCGGAGTTATGCGGCATCCTTGATCTTCTCCCTGTAGAAGCTTTTCATGGCGGCCTTGGGGATGATCTTGTCGCTGGGTGCCAAAGGTGCGAGGCCCTTCCGAGCTGTGTGCCAGGGGCCGCCCGGCTCCTTGGCGAGTTCGTCCAGCTTGAACGGCATGTAGCAGCCATAATCCCTTTGGATGCATTCGAGCATCTCGAGTTTGCTACCCTTGATCGTGCGGCTGTTCTCGATGTCCGGTAGGCTCGCGACATCCATGTGCTCGAAGCGCTCGTAGATCGCGGGAATTATGGGACCTGTGCCCCAGGCTTCGAATTCCTCTTCGAACATTTCGTGCCCGGTATTGGCCAGATACCAGGCCTGTGCGAAGTAAAGGAGCCGGTGGACAACGTCGGTGGTGATGACTTCACCCATCCTTCGGTCGATCCGATTGATAAACCAGTCTGCGACATCGTGGGCATCGATCTTACGGGCCATATCTTCCATCTCTTTGTTTTCCTTTCCAAGATGAACTTCAATCCCGAAATTTCCGTAAAAACAGTCCTCGGTTTATCGATGGCTAGATCCAGGCGTCGCCCAGTCGAAAAATGACGAAAACGCCTGAAGGCTGACCGCCCGGCACGCCGAGCGCGTCGAAGGTGCTACGATTTCCCAAGGCGAGCCCGCTGTCGCCTTCGAGGGAAGCGAACTGCTAGCCGCGTCTTGCGGTCACGGCTCGCAGACGTCTGGTTGTGTGCTAGATGGCGCGAATGGCGGTTTATTTCATTCTGGAAGAGAACGACGCTGATTGGCGAATGAAGATCGGGCGATCACGCAACCCGCAGGGTCGCGGTCGCGCCTTGCAGACCGGAAACTCGCGGCAGCTCAAATTGGTCGGTTGGATTGATGACGGATCCGACGCTGTGATGGAGGCTCGTCTGCATGCCAAGTATGCGTTGGCCAATGTGAATAGAGGTAGCGAGGTCGCGGCGCGGGAATGGTTTTACCTGCAACCGGCCGATATTCTTGCCGATCTCGCACACGCGGGTCGTTTCGGTTTCGTTGCCAAGAACGCGGACGCGTTCGAGATTGTGGGCTACGACCGCGATGCGGTTCCCGAGTATGTCGGCGTCTGGGACTGGGCAGACTTGGAGTTCGACGAATGCTGCCCGTTCTGCGGTTGCTTTTGCGGGATGCATTTCCAGGACGCATCCTGGATGTATCACTGCATGAATTGTGACGCATTGACCGATTTCGAGGGAGGCGGAAACCTTCCCTGATGTGTGAAACGCCGAAGGCGGGACGACGGCGAGGTGAGCAGCTGACTGAGTTCGGCGGCCCTGCGAACTTCTAATCTGCCCCAGGCGCTTGGCTGTCACAGGCCGATTAGGGTCCTTCTTCCGACGCTAGCGCGCGGCGTTGCGGGCGACGCCCCTCCTGCGCCAATAATCGATTAAGCTTGGCTACGTCGCGCTCGATCCGACGCGTGAGACGCATGAGTTCATCGGCGCGCTGCACCGGAGGCGGAGGATTCTGGTTCAGCCATTCGTCAATAGCGTCATGCATGCCATTCGTAAGAGCTGCGGTTCCTCGCACGATCTTGCTGTAATGCGGCTGCGTTATTCCGAGCTGCTCCGCGACCGCGTGCTGGGTGAATCGACGCGCCAGGCGGGCGCGCTCCATCTTTTCCAGAAGACTTCTTGCTGCCGAATCGGAATGCATATAATATGCATATATGCATTCCTTAGCCCTCTCAACCGACCAGATCGTCTACGCGTTGAAAGAAGAGGCATTCCTCGAATTGCGCTTGCCTCCCGCGTCCACCGGGGTCGGCATTTCGGACTTGAAATGGGGAATGCATGACCATCCCAAGACCCCGGCCTACTGGGCGGCGCAATCCTGGATGTGGGGGCTGGAGGCACCACAGCATTACAAGCTCGGCACCACCTTGGAGGACGAGTTGATCGCTTGCCTTCTGGGTGGCTACGGCATTCCAGCCGAAGTCGGTATCGCCGCTTACGAGCGCATTAGATCCGAATGCGATGGACGTTATGAGGCCCTGGCGGATGAGGGCTTTGTGCTGGATCTGCTGAGCAGGCCGCTCGAGGTCAGGGGGCGGAAGGTGCGTTACAGGTTCGCGCGGCAGAAGGCGCACTTCCTGGCATCTTCGTTTCAGGCTCTGCCGGAGATCGACCAGGGTCTTCCCGATCGTGCTCTGCGCGACGGGATCATGACCCTCAAGGGAATTGGCCCGAAGACGGCGTCGTGGGTCGTGCGCAACTGGCGGGACAGCGACCTGGTCGCCATCCTCGATATTCATATCGTTCGCGCCTGCGAACATATCGGCCTCTTCGAGCCCGGCTGGACGGTGGAGCGTCACTATCTCGCCATGGAGGAAGCATTCCTCGCTTTTGCAGAGGTGATCGGAGCGCGCCCCTCGCTGCTCGATTCGGTCATGTGGAACGTCATGCGTGAATTGGCCAGGCAGCCAGTCATCGATCGCAGGCTGGAACCGACAGCCGATCTTCCTCTCTTTGCTTCGGTCAACTGAGTATTCCGCTGAAATGAACATGTTCGCGGTTGACGCGCGTGCGCACCGGACATCATTCTTCCTTTCAAGGGAGAAGTATAATGTCTGGAAGAGGGCCGGATTCGGGAACGGATCACAATCGCAATTCGATCGGCAGCGGTGGCTCACCTGGTAGCGGATCCGGAGCGGGTGGGGGCTCCGATGCTGACGACTGTCTCTTCGTCCAGACCGCGCCTCTCTCCAGTCCGGTCCCAGCCGTCGTTTCGGGCTTGAAGGTCGGCGATGTGCTTGAGGTGGATCTTCAGAATACTCCCTCCGGTAATCGCTTGGTGGTGAGCACCGCGGTCGGACAAGCTGCAGGTTCGCTCACACACCCCGGCCACTTGAAGATCATCCAGTGCATTGGCACCGGACACATCTACAAGGCGACGGTCGTCCAGAAGACGGGCGCCCTCATTGCCTTGAGGATCGAACCGAAATGACCGCTGTCGTCGGCGGTGTTTACGCCGAGGAATGCCTCGAACCGTTCTGGAACGATGTATACGGGTCGGGCGGCCGCGCGGCAGCCGCGCTTTCGGGCTGGTGCGATGATCTGAAGCTCGTCACCTATCGGTCATCGGCGTTGGCAGATGGGCTGGAAAACCTGTCGGCCATCTATGGTTTCCCGATCGAAGGCCCCGAGGTCCGGGATGCGGTGAGTTTTCGATATATCCATTCTCTCGATGAGCCCAGGATCGCACCTCGGCCCGATTCCATTAGCGTCCACCCACCGATCGAAGTCAGCGGCGACGTCGTTCTACGGTTCGGAATGCTCGAAGGGGATGCGAGGGTGACAGCCCGCCGGGCAGTTTACGACCCGCAATCGGCCTTCGATCCCCGGCCGTTCCACGAGAATGGATCCACGGCAGACGAGCTCGCCCTCATCCTCAACGCTTTCGAGGCAAGGCGGCTGACGAACGAGACCGAGCCCGAACGCATGGTCGAAGCATTGATCGAGAAGCAGGATGCCAGCATCGTGGTTCTCAAGCTTGGCGGTCATGGAGCGATAGTCGCGACGCGAACTTCGCGAACCCGGGTTCCTGCCTACCGCAGCGACACGGTATGGAAGCTGGGCACCGGGGATGTCTTCTCGGCTGCTTTCACAAAGTTTTGGGCATGCGATGGCCTGGAACCCACGGAAGCTGCCGATCTCGCTTCGAGGTCGGTATCCGTATATGCATCGACCCGCTCATTGCCGATCCCCGCGAAGAAGGAACTCGCGGCGCTGGACCTCTCGCCCGTCACGCCGTCGAGCGGACGGGTTTACATCGCAGCACCGTTCTTCACTTTGGCTGACCTCTGGCTCGTCGAGGAGATCAGGCAGCGTCTGCTCGACATGGGCGTTGGCGTTTTCTCGCCGTTGCACGATGTTGGCTTGGGAACGGCGCAGGAGGTCGCGCTGCGAGACCTCGAAGGACTGGACCAAGCCGATGTCGTGTTGGCAGTCCTCAGCGGTTCAGATCCAGGGACGATATTCGAGGTTGGATATGCGGTGGCGAAAGGCAAGCCCGTCATCTGCCTAGCCCAGAACATGCGCGACGAGGATGCCAAGATGCCAGAGGGCAGCGGGTGCCTGATCGTATCGGATCTCGTGACCGCCATCTACCATTCGATCTGGGCGCTGGCATGAAGGGACTGCTTCTCTCGGGCGGCATGGATTCGATTGCGCTTGCTTGGTGGCTGAGGCCCGAGCAAGCCATCACCGTCGATTACGGACAGCTTGCAGCGATCGCCGAAACGCGAACCTCGCGTCAGGTATGCGAGGAGCTGGGCATCGGGCATACGGTCATCGAAGCGAGATGTCCCGAGCTTGGCTCGGGCGACATGGCGGGCGACGCGCCGCACCAACTGGCGCCGGTTCCCGAATGGTGGCCATTCCGAAATCAGCTGCTGGCAACATTGGCCGGCATGAAAGCCGTTCAATTGGGCGTAACGGAGCTGATATTCGGAGCGGTTCGAGGCGACGGTTCGCATGCCGATGGCCTTCCCCGGTTCTTCGAAGACCTGGACCGGTTGATGTCCGGGCAAGAGGGAGGCCTGAACGTGACAGCGCCCGCGATCGGGATGTCCACCGAAGAGCTGATCGTGAAGTCGAAGGTTCCGCGATCCGTCCTGGCATGGGCGCATTCCTGTCACAGGGGCGATCTGGCCTGCGGCGACTGCAGGGGCTGCTACAAGAACGCGGAAGTGATCGCGAACGTATATGGGGATCTTTGACGAGCCTCGACCGGTCGCGGGCGTAGAAGCTCCGACGAGATCCTGGCCGGCGTTCGAGCACGTCATTCCTCTGACCCGGCGGATCCTGACCGGTTCTGACAATTTCTTCGAGGTATTGGCTAGGCGCGGCTCCGCGCTGGGAGGTTCTGTCAGCGAGCGCGAACTGTCCTCTGTTCTGTGGCATGCTATGCTTCTTCGAGAACGGAACAATAATTCGAGATTCGGCGAGTGGGAGAGCCGCGCGGCCCCGTCCGCAGGGGGTCTCCACTCGCTCGGCATCGCCTGTCTTCCCATCGACGGCTCGCCTTGGTGCGGATTATATGATCCTGAAGCACACGAACTTCGGAGCTCCTCCTCTTTCGAAACCGCCGTCTCGCTCAATCGGAACGAGATAGACGAGATTTTGAGCTCGAAGCACGGGATCACCCTTCAATTCATCGGTGATCGTCGACGCTACGAAGCGTGTTACCAAAATTGGGAATCGCTGTTCTGGCGGGACGCTGGGGCACTTCTCGGTATCATCACGATGATCGCAACCGCGCTGGATCTCGAAGCGACGCCTGTTGGGCGAAACGGAAGCGACATCGTCGCGGCAGCTGGTTTCCCCACCGAATACCTGGCGGGCGGTGCAATCCATATCGGCTCTGCAGGGACAACCGACGAGACTGGCAAGGGGCATTAGGAAGCGGGCTATCCGCGTAATGGCGAGCCGGTTTCACCGTCAGCGTCGAGAAGCGACGAAGGGCGAGAGATCCGCGACCGATGTGATGACGTCGAAGGCCTGTCGCAAGGCGGCATTGAATTGCATCGGGACCAGTGACGACGTGACGAGCGCGGATACCAGAGAGACATCCCCGGCCTCCAGGCGGGTGACTTTCGCTAGGTCTTCGAGATGATCCCTCAACACCGCAATGCGGTCCGTGTGCTTGACCGTCGGCCCCCTTTTTGCGCCCTCCGCCGACCTCGGTGAATATTCCGAGAGGCGTTCGGCGATTTCGCCGACCGTCCGGTCGGCGCGGAGACGTTTGCATTCTATGGCGAAGACGCGGCCGTCAGCGGGTCGCCAGGCCAACACATCGACGTCGCCGTTTCGCTTCGTGCCTCCCAGCCGCGTCATATCGACCTCGGCGATTGCCTCCAGCCCCATTGCTTCAAGGTCGTCTCTGACCTTCTGGTTTAACGCGTGCCCCCTCTCGTCAATGACAGCGCCTATCCAGCTCCGCATCTCATCACTGCGATAGAAATCGACGGGCAGTCCGCCCGAATGCGCACGCAGAGCGTAGGTCAGGGCATGGTCCAGGAGGATTGGGGACAGCACAAGTTCGGGATCGTCTCTACCGTCGAGATTTATGACCGGCCGCGCCAGAAGGCTGAGGCGGCGCGCATGGCGCCACGGCCACCAGTCCCTGGCGGTCGCGCCCTCGGGCTTCTTCTCGTCCCACTTGGGCCGAGGTCGCAGCGACCATGCATCGAGAAGAGCACCAATTCCGTCTCGATCGATTTCGAGCCTGTCCTTGGCTAGCTGGACCAGTTCGGAACGACGCATCCGCACGATGTCTCCGCCTCGTTCGAGTGCGATCAGACCGACGAATGACACCATGTCGGCCATGCCCAAGGGATCGACGCCGTATTCGGCCAGGAACGCTGCATCGAATGCCGCGTCCCTCTTTTCCGCATACTCGTCCCGCTCCAATGGTTCTGCACGTCGATATATATCAGCGTAATCGCCAGCAGCGGCTTCGAATTGCTCCTGGGACGATGCACGCAGGTAAGGGGTATGAACTTGTTCGGCGAAATCGTTTTCGAAGCGGAGTGTGCCATTCGGCATCACCGCGAGTTCGGAAGCGAAGCCATGGTGGATCTCGTCACTTCGGGACGCGATCGCATTCATCAAGGAGATTTCCGCCATCATCTGATCGAAGTCGTAGACCGAGCACTCGCGCCCATGCTCCGTAGGCGAGGTGCACAGCGCCATTTCAGCCAGGACCCGTGAGCACAGTCCCGCTTCGGCTCGCTCGCTTTCAAGGTTGATGGCGACCCGGACACCCTCTTCGGGGGGATGGAGCGAGAGAACCGCCGCAGCCGTCGTTCGCCATCGGTTCCTGTCCTTGTCCACCGCATGATGATGGCGAAGCGCAATCTCGATGACGTTGGCCCTGTCCAGGTCTTTAAGCCTCGTTCGGATACTGGCCCATAGATCGTCCACCAAACCAGCGAGGAACTTGGTTGCTTCGAGGCCGCGAACTACATTCGTTTCGTCGTCGGCACCGACGCTTGCCAGTCCGACTTCGGCCCACGCCCGGACCTCCGGTTGCACCTTCCGAAGCGGATGATGGACGGCGCTGGCAATCACCATCTGCGTGGTCGTAGCAGCGTTGAACACGTGAAGATGGCGCGCTGCGTCATCCTTGACTATCTCGCGTTCCACCGCATCAGCGCACGCAGACGGGTCTTGGTTTGCCAGGCCGGCGGCACCCGAGGCGATCGCCCGCACCATCCATCGGTCGCCCTGATTACCCGGTTGGCCGAAAGAACGAAGATAGGGTTCCGCGCAGGAGATCCGGATCGTCCCGCCGCCGAGGGAGACATTGGGCGGCTCGATTTTTCCTTCCTCTGCCAGCAGTTCCTGCTCATCAATCCGTCCGAATGTCAGGACTACCTCGACATGTCCCGGCAATTCTTCACCCAGATGGATTTCGAGTTCTGGCGCAAGCGGGATGAGCCAGTTCTGTGCCATGTCCCATACTCGAAAGGGGAGCGATCCGGCAGTGATTGGGTCAATGGCCTCTACCGTCAGCCACCACGTTGTCCTGCTGCCCTCTATTGCGACCGCAGGGTGGCCATGACGCAGATCGTCAACGCTCACGAACGCGCTTTCGGTGCTGGCCGCCTCGAACAAGGGCAACGCGGAAGGGCGCTGCACCTCCGCCCGATAGCCTCTCGAAGGACGAGCGACGCTATGCTTGTCGAGCGCCTGCCGAATCCGGATGCGCAGCTTGCTGAGATGATCGGTTCCCATCTGGATCATGGATGGCGCCGAGTGATCGACCTGCTCGGGCAGAAGCGTGAAATCCTGCTCTTCGACCATGCCGTAGAGGTTCATGAACCCATTCGGATTGAACAGCTGGATGCCTCGCCGTGCGAGTTGATCCTCCTGCTCGAGAACCCTGAAAATGCGCAATGCATCGATCTCCCCGGCGGATGCCAGAAGCGAAAGGTCGTCGTAACCAAGCCCGACGATCTGCCAGCAGTCTGGAGGTCTTCCGTGATCGGCGACCACACCGCGGCCCTGTCCACCGAAGACCAGCAGCGTCATGCCGCGCAAGTAGTCATCGCGCGCGCTGCACTCTGCCGCTGCTTGCCTCATCAGCCTTCGGACAGGCGCTGAAACGTCCTGGACCGAACGGAAGCCTTCCGCGATTACGTCATCTGGGCGGTCCGGCACGAATATGACCTGACAATAGGCTCCCGCATCGAACCTGCATAACTGGACCACGCAGTGACTTTGGACATCCGACCAGGGCGGAGCGGCAGGGCTCAGGTCGAGTCCGCGCACAGCGTCCCCTACCGCCCCCAAGAATTGATGTTCGGTTAGATGTCCTTCGTAAGCATCCCCCGCTTGGTTATCCCTCGCGAGTTCCAGTGCGCGGCGGCGGACCGCCGCGCCAATTGCCGTGGGAAGCAGCACCACGATGCCATCTTCCGTTCGCGAGACGGGCCACCGCTCGAGGCTCGTCCAGTTGATAGTTTCGTTCCGCAAGAGCTGCGGATCGATGCGCGAGAAGTCGAAAGGGAGAAGGTCGAACGGTTCCACACCGATCGCGCGCAGTTCCGCCTCGGTGAAGGTGACAGCTGCGCATGCACGTAGTGCCTTCGCGGTATCGAACCGAAATCGGTCGCGCGCCTTGCCCTCACCAGCTTGGTAGCGTCGCAGTCCTGCTCGCTCCGCCACCGCCTCGCCAATTGCCAACAACGCGTTTGCCTGACGCATTCCGTGCTGGGCCCATTCGTGACCATCTGCGATTGCGCTGTTGAGCGCAGAGAGACAGCTCTGGGTATAGGCGGCGTTCGCTTCCCAGGTTCCTTCGAGGATGCGGAAGTCGCCGGCCCCTGTGGTGATGTTGGAGACGAAGACGTCTTCGGAGGGATCCTCCAGACGCCATACGGCCCCGCGCGCGAGGTCATTATTGAGGAAGTCGCGGATCCGCGCAGCCGAGGGTTCTTCTTGTCCACCGCAGTGTGCAGCCGCCAAGTGGGCGAGCACTTCCAGTCGAAGGATACCGCCTTGAAGGCTGGGATCGAGCATAAGCCCTGCGACCATGCCGCAAGTTGCGTTTCGATCGAGCTTGCGCAGCCGTCGGCACAGCCGCTCATGCGTTGCCGTTAGAGATTCGATATCGAGGACCGCTCCCGCCGTCGCCATTGCTTCCAGTTCCATGCCACGTAGATGGCTGGGCTTGTCGCGTTAGGCAATCGGACACGCTCGTCCGGTAATATAGCTACGGTATACTACCCGACTCCTGACATGATTGACGCCGAGGAAAGTCGACGTGCGCACGCAGGGAATTCCGGGGTTGTTGCGGTTATGTAAAATGAATGCAGATCACAGCCCTCCAACGCTTGCTTCGCGCCGCACAATCGTATACCGCAAGCGCGATGCGCCAGGTTCGCTTCCTGTTTTTGTTGATACTGCTGGTAGTCTCGCATGGCGGGCTGCCTGGGGCGATTCCGCATCTCGAAGCGGCTCATGCGCATGATACGGTTAGTGCAGCGCACGCGCATGACCACAGATCCGCAGATGTGGTCGAGGTTGAGCCGCAATCGGACGCATTTGCTTCGGACGAGCTTGTCCCACATGCTGCGTCTCACTCGCATGGCTCTATCACTTTGCCAGATGACGCTGCGCTTGTGCCGAATGGCACGCTTTCGAGGGTTCTTCTGCGTCCTGGCGAATCTGCCCCCCTCGTCGGCTATCCGTCGGCCCCTCTGACGCAACCGCCTTCAGCCTGATCTCTGAATTCGGCCCGGTTTTCGGGCTGCTTTTCGTTCAGATGATCAGGAGTAATTTATCATGCACGTGTCCACGCGTGCCGCCCTTTTGGCGGCCACGTTGCTGTGGGCGAACGCGGCATCAGCCCAAACGTTCACCCTAGAAGAGGCCATCCGAAACGCGGTCGCTCACTCACCCCAAGGCGAAGCGGTCGCCGCGCGCCTCGATGTTCTGGATGCGGCCAGAGCAGCTGCCGACACCCGGCCTGCGCCGTCCATTGATGGGACAGTAGAGAACATCGGGACGCCCGGCTTCTCACAGTGGCAGGTCGACGGAACCTACAACCAGCGCATTGAGCGTGGCGGCAAGCGCGCTGCCCGGGTCGGCGTGGCCATGGGTGACATCGAATTGGCTGAAGCCGAGGCCCTGGTCAGGCGCCTGGATCTCGCGCGCGAGGTTCAGGAGCTGTATGTCGAGGCCCAATCCGCCGCGCTGACCCTTGAGCTGGCCAAGAGCAGGGTCGAGATTGCCGAGACGCTCGCCAAGGAGGTCCAGCGAAGGGTCGACGAAGCACGCGATCCTCTGTTTGCCGGCACACGCGTCCGCACGCAGTTGGCAGAGGCCCGTGTAGACCTCGGTCTGGCCGAGCACGCCTACACGGCGGCCTTGGCACGCTTGGCCCTGCTGACCGGCGGTGATCCCGAAGGGATGGACGTCGTGACTACCGGCTTTCTCGATCCATCAGAGGTCGTAGTCGGGCCGGTCGATCTGACGCCGGTCGATCTCGCGGTATTCGAAGCACGCCGCGATCGTGCAGACGCGAACTATCGACTTCAGCGGGCCAATTCTCGCACCGACCCAACCGTCTTCGCTGGACCACGTGTCTTCGGCAACGGGGATGTTGCTCTGGTTGCCGGGTTCTCACTGCCCCTTCCTAATCGCGCTCTGAACCGTGCCAATATCGATCGCGCAGCTGCGGAGCAGCGGCAGGTCGAGGCCGACCTGGGCGTGGAGCGGTTCGAGCTTCGGCGACGGATCGCATTGGCCGCTGAGCGTGTCGAAGAGGCCCGTCATGAGGCCGAAGCGATACAGGAGGCGGTCGTTCCTGGAGCGGAACAGACGCTCCGGGAGGTGAGGGCTGGCTACAATCGGGGAGGGTTTACCTTCCTCGATGTGTCCCTCGCCCAGACGGCCTTGCACGACGCCCGTGTGCGGTTCGTCGACGCTCTGGCGGAATATCATCAGGCCAAGGTCGATTACGATCGACTGACTGGCCGCTTCATCGAAATTGTTGGGGGATACTGATCATGCGCAAGACGCATTTCTTCCTTGCTGCCTTGTGCGCAGTGACACTTAGCGCCTGCGGGCAATCTGACGGCAATCCGGAGTCCACCGAGGAACAGGCCGCGGCGGAAGGGGATTACGAGCGCGGGCCCCATAACGGCCGGATGCTCCGGGATGGCGATTTCGCCATCGAAGTCACGGTATTCGAGGACGGCGTGCCTCCGGAGTATCGTCTCTACGCCTACCGTGATGACGAACCGGTCGATCCCAAGACGGTCCGCGCGCGGGTTATGATCACCCGTTTGGACGGGGAGAAGACGACCTTCGAGTTCGAACCGGAACAGGATTACCTGCGTGGCCAGGGTGTTCTCATCGAACCGCACAGCTTCGATGTGGTTGTGGTGGCCAACGAAGGCGACACTTCCCATCGGTGGGCGTTCGAGTCCTATGAAGGCCGTGTCCAGATTGCTGACGAGGCAGCACGCGCGGCCGGGATTCGAACCGAAACGGTCGGGCCGCAGCAGATCGGTGAAACTATCGAGATCATCGGCCGTGTCGAGCTCGATCCTTCGGGGAGTGCCGAAGTAGGCGCCAAGTTCCCCGGCCCCGTGGTCTCACTGCACGCCAATCTCGGCGATCGCGTTTCGCGAGGTGCGTTGCTTGCGCGGGTGGAGAGCAGCTCGTCGCTGCAGACTTACTCGATATATGCGCCGATCTCGGGGGTTATCACCCAGCGGGACTCCAATGTCGGCGACATTGCCGGCAGCGACCCGATTTTCGTCATCTCCGACCCATCGCGCACTGTCGCCACGTTCCCGATCTTTCCACGAGACATCGAGCGGGTGCGTCCCGGACAGGCGGTTCAGATACGAGGCCTGGAAGGCCAACGTGCACAGGGTTCCCGCATCCGGGATTTCCTGCCGTTGGCGGAAGTCAGCAGCCAGGCGGTCACCGCCCGGGCGTCGCTGCCGAACAGGGACGGTTTCTGGCGTCCTGGAATGGCCGTCAGAGGCTTGGTCTCGGTCGATCAGCGGCGGGTTCCTCTCGCCGTTCGGACGGATGCCATTCAGCAGTTCCGCGATTTTCGGGTCGTTTTCGCCAAGATCGGCGAGACCTACGAGGTTCGGATGCTCGAGCTTGGCCAGGAAGGTCCTGAGTGGACCGAGGTCCTCGGCGGCATCGAGGCGGGCACCGTCTACGCATCCGAGAACAGCTACGTGATCAAGGCCGATATCGAGAAGTCGGGCGCGAGCCACGATCACTGAGGAGCGCGATTCCATGTTAGAGAAGATAGTCGAGCTGTCGATCAGACAGCGTTTCGCAGTGCTTGCGGCGGTATTCATTTGCGCCGCCGTGGGCATCTACAGTTTTGGCCGGCTCAAGATCGACGCCGTGCCGGACATCACCAATGTCCAGGTGCAGATTAACACGTCCGCGCCGGGATTCTCTCCGCTCGAAGCCGAGCAACGCATCACTTATCCGGTAGAAACCGCGATCGCGGGGCTTCCGGGCCTTTCATACACGCGATCTGTTTCTCGTTACGGACTCAGCCAGGTCACGGTCGTCTTCGAGGACGGGACGGATATCTATTTCGCCCGGCAGTTGGTCAACGAACGGCTTCAAGGGGTCCGCTCGACCCTGCCGGAAGCGGTTGAGCCTGAGCTCGGCCCCATCGCGACCGGCCTTGGCGAGATCTTCATGTATACCGTGGAGGCCGAGCGAGGTGCGATCAAGCCAGATGGGTCGCCCTATACCGCGCAGGACCTGCGGACGCTTCATGATTGGGTCGTCAGGCCACAACTGCGAACGGTTCCGGGCGTGACCGAGGTCAACTCGATCGGCGGCTACCGCAAGGAATACATCGTTGCGCCTCTTCCGGAAAGGCTGGCCGGTTTCGGCCTGACCGTGGAGGATGTGATCGATGCCCTCGAGAACAACAACGCCAACGTCGGCGCTGGCTATGTCGAGAGGTCCGGATCTCAATACCTGATCCGCGTTCCCGGGCAGGCCGAGGGCGAACGCGACCTGTCCGGAATCATCGTCGACTATCGTGACGGCGTTCCCATTCGGATCGCTGATGTGGCGGACGTCGAGATCGGATCCGAGATCCGCAATGGCGCAGCCACGAAGGATGGCCGCGAGGTCGTCCTCGGCACGATATACATGCTGGTCGGTGAGAATGCCCGTGATGTCAGCGTTGCGGTGGCCGAACGCTTGGAGGAAGTGAACCGTTCGCTCCCTGGCGGCGTGGTGGCCAACACCGTATACGACCGCTCCGAACTGGTCGAGGCGACCGTGTCCACGGTCGAGAAGAACCTCGCCGAAGGTGCGCTGCTGGTGATCGTCGTTCTGTTCGTCCTCCTGGGCAACTTCCGGGCCGCACTCATCACCGCTGCCGTTATACCGCTATCCTTCCTCCTGATGATCACGGGGATGGTCGAGAACAACGTTTCCGGCAATCTCATGAGCCTTGGCGCCTTGGACTTCGGTCTGATCGTCGATGGGGCGGTCATCATAGTGGAGAACTGCCTGCGGCGCTTTGGTGAGGCCCAGCATTCTCTCGGAAGACTGCTGAATCGCGATGAGCGGTTCAAACTGGCGGCCCGCGCATCGGCGGAGGTGATCAAGCCGAGCCTCTTCGGCATCCTGATCATCACCATCGTCTACGTCCCGATCTTCGCTCTGGAAGGGGTCGAGGGTAAGACGTTCCACCCGATGGCCATCACGGTCGTGATGGCGCTCACAGCCGCCATGGTCCTCTCCCTGACCTTCGTCCCAGCCGCGGTCGCGACTTTCGTAACGGGCAAGGTCGAGGAGAAGGAGACGCGGGTCATGAGGGCTGCGAAGTCGGGCTATCAGCCCATGCTCGATTTCGCCTTGCGTTCACGCAAGGTGGTGCTCGCTGGAGCGGTTGCCTTGGTGGTCCTTGCCGGGTTCGGCGCCAGTCGGATGGGTTCGGAGTTCATCCCGAACCTGGATGAGGGAGACATCGCGCTGCACGCGCTACGTATTCCCGGGACGAGCCTCAGCCAGGCCGTCGCCATGCAGACCGCGTTGGAGAACCGGATCCGCACCTTCCCGGAGGTCGATCAGGTATTTGCGAAGATCGGCACGGCGGATGTCGCGACCGATCCCGTGCCGCCATCGGTGGCGGACACCTTCGTCATCATGAAGCCTAGGGAGGACTGGCCCGACCCCAGGAAGCCCAAGGAGCAGCTCGTCGCTGAGATGAACGAGGCGGTCCAGCAGGTGCCGGGCTCGCGCTACGAGTTCCTCCAGCCGATCCAGATGCGCTTCAACGAACTGATCGCAGGCGTTCGTTCCGATGTCGCGATCAAGGTCTTCGGAGACGATCTCGACCAGCTCGCCGCCGTTGCGGCCGAAGTCGAGGGAGTGGTCTCTTCGATCGAGGGATCTCAGGATGCCCAGACCGAGCAGGTGACAGGGTTGCCGTTTATTCAGGTGCTCCCTGATCGTGTGCGTCTGACCCAGCTCGGTTTGAACGTCGATGATGTCCAGACCGTCGTATCGACCGCGATCGGCGGCGCGGAGGCTGGTCAGATCTTCGAAGGCGACAGGCGTTTCGATATCGTCGTCAGGTTACCCGAGGAGATGCGCCAGGATCGGCAGGTTCTCGAACGTCTTCCCATCGCTCTCCCAGGTGGTGGATCGGTCCCGTTGACGGAAGTGGCGACGATCGAGAACGTTCAGGGCCCAAATCAGATCAGTCGCGAATCCGGTAAGCGTCGAGCTGTCGTCACCAGCAACGTGCGGGGCAGAGACCTCGGGTCCTTCATCGCCGAGGCTCAGCAACGGATCGACGCTGAAGTCGATCTGCCCGAGGGCTATTGGATCGACTACGGCGGAACCTTCGAACAGCTGGAGTCGGCCAGTGCTCGGCTGCAGGTCGTCGTCCCGATTGCCCTGCTGCTGATCTTCGGCCTGCTGGTCGCTCTGTTCCGCTCGGTGAAGGACGCTCTGATTGTCTTCTCGGGAGTGCCGCTGGCCCTGACCGGAGGTGTCGCTGCGCTCATGCTGAGAGGGATTCCGTTCTCGATCTCGGCAGGCGTCGGCTTCATCGCCTTGTCGGGCATTGCGGTGCTGAATGGCGTGGTGATGTTGACCTTCATTCGCCAACTGATGGATGAGGGTAGGCCGCTCGACATTGCAATCAAGGAGGGCGCCATGGCCCGGCTGAGGCCTGTCCTCATGACGGCCTTGGTCGCCAGTCTCGGGTTCGTCCCGATGGCCCTGAATGTCGGACTCGGTTCGGAGGTGCAGCGGCCGCTCGCGACGGTGGTGATCGGCGGCATCGTATCGGCGACGGCCCTGACGTTGCTCGTCCTGCCTGCCCTTTACCGGGCGGTCCGTGGCGACCGAGCGGAGGTGTCAACCGCCGACGACACCGAAACACCCCCCAGTATTCAAACTGCAGGCTGAAGACGGTCGGGCCGTCCGCGTGGAGCGATCCCGCAGGCGGTCCTCCCCTGCAATCGGAGAAATAGATGATGCAACTGACGAAGAAACTTCCGGCCCAGACACTGACGCGCCTGTTCGCGCTGTTGGCTGTTCTGCTGATATTCCTCGCTTCCGGAGCCGAGGCCTGGGCCCACAATGTCGCAGAAGGCGACAAGGGCTATATCCAGGAAAGCAGCGGCACGCTGATCCTGCCCTTCATCTACCTGGGTGCCAAGCACATGGTCACCGGCTACGATCACCTTCTTTTCCTCTTCGGTGTGATCTTCTTCCTCTACAGGCTGAAGGACGTCGGAATCTATGTGACGCTTTTCGCGATCGGCCATTCCACCACTCTGTTGTTCGGCGTCCTGACCGGTATTTCTGCCAACGCCTATCTCATCGATGCCATCATCGGCCTGTCCGTGGTCTACAAGGCGATGGACAACCTTGGAGCCTTCCAGCGCTGGTTCGGTTTCCAACCCAGCACCAAGGCGGCGACGCTCGTCTTCGGGTTCTTCCATGGCTTCGGTCTGGCCACGAAGATCATCGAGTTCGATATCGCGGAAGACGGTCTCGTTCCCAATCTTCTCGCATTCAACGTGGGAGTGGAGATCGGGCAGCTTCTCGCACTCGGCATGATCCTTATCCTGATGGGATTCTGGCGCCGGACGGGAAGCTTCATGCGCCACGCCTTCGCAGCCAACACCGTTCTCATGGCCGCCGGTTTCATGCTCGTCGGTTACCAGCTCGTCGGCTTTGCCGTCGCCTGAATTCTTGCATTCTGGAGTATAAGATATGTTCAATTCCCAACGTCCCTCGTCCAATGATCTACCGACCACCCGGCAGTTGCTGAAGGCCACGGGTATCGCTGTCGTCGCGGCGGGCACGCTTCTCGTGACTGTGGTGCTCCCATCTGAATACGCGATCGATCCGACCGGAGTAGGTCGGGTCCTCGGCTTTGCTGAAATGGGCGAAATCAAGCAGCAGCTTGCTGCGGAAGCGGCGGCCGATGAGCAGAACGCTGCGGTAGCAGAGGTCCGCTCGATAGCCGTTGCGCCGGACTCCGAAGGAGAGGCGGAGGGTCGTCAGGATATCACCGAGTTGACACTTGCTCCTGGCGAGGGGGCAGAAGTCAAGGCGGTAATGTCCGATGGCGCTTCTCTGCGGTATGAATGGTCTGTCGCAGGTGGACACGTCAACTACGACACGCACGCCGACGCACCGGGCGTTTCCTACCACGGCTATGATAAGGGTCGGGAGTCGACGGGTGAGTCCGGGACGCTTGTCGCCGCGTTCGATGGCAGCCATGGTTGGTTCTGGCGTAATCGATCGGGGGGAACGGTCACCGTAACCCTCAGGACGGAAGGCGCCTATGCCGAGATCAAGCGCGTCGTGTGATCATCCCGAACTGGGTCGCGACGGGCCTTGACCTGGCTTGGCTTGGATACGGAGGACTGTTCGCGGCCGCGTTCGTCGCCGCGACGGTCCTTCCGGCCCAGTCGGAGGTCGTGTTGGCCACCATGCTGACGTCCGGACGCTATGAACCCTCTGTGCTTCTCCTGACCGCGACCTCGGGAAACGTCTTGGGTTCGGTGCTCAATTGGTATTTGGGGCGCAATCTCGCGCGGTTCAGAAACGCAGCGTGGTTCCCGTTTTCCTCTGCATCTATGGACAAGGCGGAAGCGCGCTTCTCTCGATACGGCCATTGGATTCTGCTTTTTTCCTGGGTTCCCGTGATCGGCGATCCGCTGACATTGGTCGCCGGAGTCTTGCAGGTCCGTTTTCTCATCTTCGTGGTCATCGTGATTGTCGCCAAGTTCATGAGATATGCTGTTCTCGCGGCATCGATTCTGGGTTGGGCGCTGTAGGCCCGTGGAGAATTCGAAATGTTGAGTATTCTGACCAATAGAACCTATCGGCACCTGCTCGCGGCGCAGGTCATCGCGCTGGTGGGGACGGGCCTCGCGACGGTTGCGTTAGGTCTTCTGGCCTACGAGATTGCCGGAACGGATGCGGGCGCGGTGCTCGGCACGGCGCTGGCGATCAAGATGGTCGCTTACATCGGGATCGCACCGGTCGTCGGTGCCTATGCCGATCGCTTGCCGCGTAAGACCCTATTGGTAGCGATGGATGTGATCCGCGCTGTCGTCGCGATAGCGCTGCCTTTTGTCGATGCGGTATGGCAGATCTACCTGCTGATCTTCTTGCTTCAGTCGGCCTCGGCGGCATTCACACCGACCTTCCAGGCGACCATCCCGGACATCCTCCCGGACGAGGAGGAATATACAACTGCGCTGTCGCTCTCGCGTCTCGCCTACGATCTGGAAAGCCTGCTCAGCCCGATCCTCGCCGCCGCTCTGCTGACGGTGATCAACTTCCACTGGCTGTTCGCGGGCACCTCGGTCGGCTTCGTGATTTCCGCCGTGCTTGTCGTCACCTCCGCTCTGCCGCATCGCCAGGCAGCGAAGAAGATTGTCGAGAGCGTTTGGCGCAAGACCACGCGTGGCGCGCGGATTTACCTCAGGACACCGCGTTTGGTCGGACTATTGGCAGTGACGCTGGCAGCTGCGGCTGGGAGCGCCATGGTGATCGTGAACACCGTGGTCATCGTGAAAGGCATGGGCCGCTCAGAGGAGGACGTCGCACTCGCGCTCGCAGCCTATGGAGGAGGGTCGATGCTGGCAGCGCTGATCCTCCCTCGGGTTCTGCGCTCGATCTCCGACCGCTCGGTGATGATCGCAGGTGCGTTCTTGCTAACCGCCACGCTGTCGGTCTTCGCGATGATGACGCTGGGAACCGCCGGGTTGATCGCCTGGCCGTTCCTCCTAGGCGGTTGGTTGGTCTTGGGCGTGACGTATTCGCTCAGTGTAACGCCTGGCGGCAGGCTGTTGCGTCGCTCTTCGAACGAAGGGGACAGGCCGGCGCTGTTCGCGGCGCAATTCGCCCTCAGCCATGTTTGCTGGCTTCTCGCTTATCCGGTGGCTGGGCAGATCGGCGCGAACTCGGGTATGGGCGTTGCTTTCTTGGCGCTGGCAGCGATTGCGGCGATCGGCGCAATCTCGGCGTTGTGGCGCTGGCCCGAGCTTGATCCCGAAGAAATCGCTCATGAACACCCTGAACTTCCGTCCGATCATCCGCATTTGTCGCGGCAGTTCCCGGGTGAGCATAGGCATGCTTTTGTGATTGACGAGTTGCACGGACGTTGGCCCGGCCGCCCTTGAGGAGGATGCCAGCTATTTGGCAGCTTCGGACAGGAAAGTCGCGAGCCTCTCCACGGCCCCTCGTTCGGCTCGGTAGGTGACTGAGCGCCCTTCCTTCGTCGAAGAGACGAGGCCTGCGTTTCGCAATACCGACAGGTGCACCGAAGTGTTGTTGGGCATGGTGTCCGTCTGCTCTGCAACCTCGCTGGACGTGATGCCGTTCGCCGCTCGCGCTATGGCCAGGAATATCTCCAGCCGGGTTGGCTGGGCCAAGGCACTGAGTTTCGCGACGGCATCCATCTTTTCCATTCTCCTGCAGATAGCGTCAGCGATCCCTACCGACAAGTTAATTCAATACTTCATTACCTATTGAAGTATTTTCTGTTCATGCTATGTGCCGTCTCACGAGGCGCTGGTAGGTCCGGCGCGGAACGTGGGAGCGGTGCGATGAGCGATACCGCAGAATTCGAAATCGACCCTTATTTCGAGCAGGCCCCGGTGGATTGGGCGCTCGATCCTCTCGAGGACGGGAGTGGAGGCATGTTGGCTGTTCACCGTGTCGCGCTCGTCCGGATCGCATGCGTGGCTGCAGAGACCGGGGCGCGAATGCAGCGGGACGGCTTGGCGGAGGATCCGGTCGGCTGGATGGTCTCGCCGCTCGAGCTCTTCGAAGGCCGCGCGCCGATCGAAGCCTGCATGGAGCGCAGCGCCTGCTCGAAGGCGATCCTCCTTCACGGCTTGGGTCTCGGCCTCGACGCCGATCCGGCAGTCATCGATCGATTGCTCTTCGATCATTCGGCATCCTTGGGGACCGGACGTGGCTGAACCGGCGCAGTCCGACATCCGGCAGCTTCGCCGTGTCGATCTCCATGTAGGCGAAACAGGCTTCGGGGATCCGGACGATCCCCAACGTGTCGCGGCCGTTCTGGATGTGGAGACCACCGGGCTCGACCCTGAAAGCAACAGGGTCATCGAACTGGCGGTGCGACGCTTCAGGTATGATCCCGGCGGACATATCACCGAGATCGGCCGAGCGTGGTGCTGGCGCGAGGATCCCGGCGTCCCGCTGCCCGAAGAGGTGATCCGGATCACCGGCATCACGGATCAGGACCTCATTGGACGGCGGATCGACGACCGGGTCGCGACCGATATCATATCGTCCGCCGATGTCGTCATCGCTCACAACGCCGCGTTCGATCGTCCTATGGTGGAGAAGCGCCTTACTGACCTGCCGATCAAGCAGTGGGCTTGCTCCTGCGTGGAGATCGACTGGGCCGCCGCTGGCTTTGAAGGCAGGTCGCTCGGCTGGCTCTGCGCGCAGGCAGGTTGGTTCTATGATGCGCACCGAGCGCAAGGGGATGTCGATGCGCTTATCCAGCTCCTGCGCCATGAGCGGACCGATGGACGGCCGCTGCTCTACGAGCTCGATGGCAGCTCTTCGTGCGAAAGCTTCGTTATCGAAGCGGTCGGCTCAGCCTTCTCGACCAAGGATGCTCTTCGGATGCGCGGCTACCGCTGGGATCCGAAGGCACAGGTCTGGTGGCGTGAGGTCATGGAGTTCCGCCTTCTCGAGGAACAGGCGTGGTTGGCCAGCGAAGTCTACGCGAGCGGAAAGGGAGCACGAGCCCTCGGCCCCCGGCTCACGCGGCGAGACGCATATAGCCGCTATCGACTCGATGGTGCGGATTGATCGATGCCCAGAAAAACCAGCTCAAGAGGACCGAATATGGCAAGGAAGCTGACCCAGCGGAAGACTG
>JBELIU010000226.1:0-4659 GCA_042090735.1 Novosphingopyxis sp.
GATTCCGGTCAAGATGCCGAGCGCCAGCAGCATCGCGATCCCGCCGATGGCCGCAGCGATCTGCGCGGCGAGGCCGATCGCGCGGATATCCTCGATATGCACCTCGCCCACCAGGCCCATCCAGAATTTGGCATCGTAGATGTCGAACGGCAGCACGTCCTGAAACTGGCCGAAAAAGGCCGCGGTCACGCCGATGATGACGAGCGAGAAGTTGAACAGGCCGGCGATGACCAGACGGCGCGGGTCCATCGCGAACAGCGGCGGCGTTTCTTCCGCCGCGCTGGCCACGACGTCGGCGGCCTGCGTTTCGGCAACGACGCCCTGCTTGCGATCGCGGATCAGATCGCGCAGCGCCCCGGCATCGGCCAGCTTCAGATAGCTCAGCTCGGCATCTTCGCCTTTGCCGCCGCCGGTCTCGATCTTGACCGCGGCGAGGCCGAGCAGACGGGGCAGGAGCTTCTGTTCCAGACCGACATCCTGGATCCGCTCGAACGGGATCGAGCGGCTCTGCCGGCTGACGACTCCCTGATCGATCCGGATGTCCTCGGCGCCGATGCGATAGGTGAAGTGGCGCCAGCTCAGCCAGCGCGCACCGCCCGCAAAGGCGATCACGGCAGGGATGATGAAGATGAGGAAAGGCAGGGCCTTGCCGCCGCCGACCAGCACGGCGGGGATGGCATAGAGCGCTTGCGGCAGGCTGGCGATGAAGCCGGTGACGATCGATAGCGGATGGGTGCGCTGCGCCTCGCCCTCCGCAGCCTCGGCGACCACGGATGAACCATCGCCCCACGGACGGGGCGGGGCGGCGCTGTCGATCGCGCTCACAGCGTCTCGCGCTTGATGTGAGCGCGGATCGCCTCGCGCATTTCGGCGGCGCGGGTCTCGTCGAGGCCAGGCAGGCTCACCGTACTGTTGTGGGTGCCCGCAGTGTGGACGATCAGCGTCGCCAGATCGAAACCGCGATCGATCATCCCCTGATCGACATCGATATGCTGGATGCGCCCGAATGGCACGATGGTGTCCCGGCGCCACAGATAACCGCGCGCGACGCGCAGGCGATCCTCGCTCAGATCATAGCCGAGCCGCAACCAGCGCCGACCGGGGATCGCGAAGGTGAGGTATAAAATGACGAGGGCCAGCGGGCCGAGCACGCTGCCTTGCTGCCAGCCGAGATTTTTCGAGAGCGCGAAATCCGCGATAGCCACGCCGACAAGCAGCACGAGGCCGAGCATCCCGGCCCGGATGGTCATCACCCAGCGATAGTTCGGCTCCACCGCCGTCAGCCCTTCGGCCTCACCCCAGAGCGGTTCGATGGCAGTGGATCGGGCTTCTTCGGTCATGCTGCCTGTATCGCCGGACTGTGTTGCGATTGCAAGACAGTCCGCGTGCTTCTCGACCAGCGACCGACAGCTTTCGCCTAACGCGCCAGCGCGGTCTCTGCCTCGTTCGCCAGTACGCTGATGATCTCCGCTGCGCTTTCCTCTTTGGTCACCATTCCGACCGATTGACCGGCCATCAGCGATCCGTTTTCGACATCGCCGTCGATCACCGCGCGGCGCAGCGCGCCGGCCCAGTAATGTTCGATCTGGAGCTGCGCCTCGCTCATCTCGATCTTTTCCTCGTCGAGCACGGCGGCGACTTCGCGCTGCTTGGCGGTAAAGGCTTCGGTGCCCTTGTTCTTCAGCGCGCGGACCGGGATGACGGGCAGGCGCGGATCGACCTGCACGCTTGCCACCGCGTCGCGGGCGGAGGCGCGGAAGAAGGCTTTCTTGAAATTCTCATGCGCGATCGATTCGCTGGCGCACACGAAACGGGTGCCGAGCTGCACGCCCGCCGCGCCCATTTCCAGATAGCTGGCGATCGCCTGGCCGCGCCCGATGCCACCCGCCACGAAGATCGGCAGCTGATCGGCCAGCTCGGGCAGGATTTCCTGCGCCAGAACGCTGGTGGACACGGGGCCGATATGGCCACCCGCTTCCATCCCCTCGATCACAAGCGCATCGACGCCCGAGCGCACCAATTTCTTGGCGAGCGAAATGGCAGGCGCAAAGCAGATGATCTTGGCACCGGTCTCGCGGATCGCCTTGATCGATCCGCGAGGCGGCAGGCCGCCCGCCAGCACGATATGGCTGACATCATGCCGGCCGCAGACCGCGATCAGCTCCATCAGATCCGGGTGCATGGTGATCAGGTTCACGCCGAACGGCTTGACGGTGCGCTCCTTGGTCGCCGCGATTTCCTTGTCGAGCAGATCGGGCGTCATCGCGCCGCAGGCGATCACGCCGAAGCCGCCTGCGTTGGAGATAGCGGAGACGAGATTGCGCTCGGACACCCAGCTCATCGCGCCGCATAGGATGGCATAGTCGCAGCCGAGGAAATCGGTGCCGCGAGACATCAGGCGGCGAAGGTTCGGGTGGGTCATGTTCGTCCTGTTCGGTCCCTGTCCCGCGGACGGGAGAGGCTATGGTGGGAGCGAGCGGAGCATCTGCCGCTGCGCACTATGGCGTTTCCATGCCCACCCCCGGCCCCTCTCGCAAGCGATAGGGGGGATATTCCGGTTTCAGAAACCTGTTGCCCGCGGGCGGCAGGCTCCGTTTTCTAGTCCGCGTCGAGGCCGTAGGCGGTGTGGAGCACGCGCACGGCCAGTTCGGTCTCGTCCTCGTCGATCAGCACGCTGACCTTGATTTCCGATGTGGTGATCGCCTGGATGTTGATCTTGCGGTCGCTGAGCGCCTTGAACATGTCGGCCGCGATGCCGGCATGGCTGCGCATGCCCACGCCGACGACGGAGATCTTGGCGATGCGGCTGTCGGTGATCATGCGGTTGTAGCCGATCGCCTCGCGCTGGTTTTCCAGGATTTCGGTGCAACGGACCAGGTCGCTGCGCGGCGCGGTGAACGTCACGTCGGTCTCTCCGCGATCGCGCCCGACATTCTGAACGATCATGTCCACATTGATGTTGGCATCTGCCAGCGGCCCGAAGATGCGCGCCACCGCGCCCGGTTCGTCGGGCACGCGGGTGAGGGTGATCTTCGCCTCGTTCTTGTCGTGGGCAATGCCGGTGATGAGCTGGCGTTCCATGCTGGGGTCCTTGTCCTGTGCGGCGGCGAGTTCCTCGTCGCTCACGATCATCGTTCCGGGCAGGCTGTCTGCGGGCGGCGCACCTTCGTCCACGAAGCTGGAGAGCACCTGGACGCGCACGCCTTCCTTCATGGCGAGGCCGACGGAGCGGGTCTGGAGCACCTTCGCGCCGACACTGGCAAGTTCCAGCATCTCTTCATAGGTGACCATCTTGAGCTTGCGGGCGCGGCTGACGATGCGCGGATCGGTGGTGTAAACGCCGTCGACATCGGTGTAGATATCGCAGCGGTCCGCCTCGATCGCCGCGGCGACGGCGACCGCGCTGGTGTCCGATCCGCCGCGGCCCAGGGTGGAGAGCCGCCCTTCGTCCGTCATGCCCTGGAAGCCGGGGATCACCGCGATCTGCCCTGCCTGCATCGATGCGATGAGATTGTCCTGCATGATCGAACCGATGCGCGCCTTGCTGTAGGACAGGTCCGTGCGCAGCGGCAGCTGCCAGCCCATCCAGCTGCGAGCGCTGGCACCGATGGCCTGCAGCGTCATGGCGAGCAGACCACTTGTCACCTGCTCGCCGCTGGCCACCACCACGTCATATTCCGCCGGATCGAACAGCGGATTGGCCTCGCGGCAGAACTGGACAAGGCGGTCGGTCTCGCCCGCCATGGCGGAGACGACGACGGCGACTTCGTGGCCGCCCTCCGCCTGGCGCTTGACGATCTGCGCCACGCGGCGAATACGTTCTGTGCCGGCCATGGAGGTGCCGCCGAATTTCATCACGATGCGGGCCATGTCGGTTCGGTCTGCTCCTGTTCGTGATGGAAAGTTACGGTGGAAACGAGTTCGGCGAAATTATCTTGGGGCCAAGCGGGGCACCTGATAGGCAGCGAAAATGAGCAATTCAAGCGTCGAAACCGTGTCTTCATCCACGAATGTACCCTCCACCATCAATCCGCGCGAGGCCGCGCATTTCGGCCAGATGGCGGCGGATTGGTGGGACCCCAACGGCTCCAGCGCCATGCTGCACAAGCTGAACCCGGTGCGCCTACGCTACATCCGGCGGAAGGTGGACCGGCACTTCGCCTGCGACAAATGCGAATGGACGCCGCTTGCAGGGCGCACCGCGCTCGACGTCGGCTGCGGGGCGGGGCTGCTCGCCGAGCCGCTGGCCCGGCTCGGCGCTGAGGTCACCGCAATCGACGCGGCGCCGGAGAACATCGCGGCGGCCAAGGCGCATGCGGCCAGCGCCGGCCTCACCATCGATTACCGCGCGACGCCGGTGGAATCGCTCGACGCAGGGCCGTTCGATCTGGTCACCTGTCTTGAGGTGATCGAGCATGTCGAGACGCC
This sequence comes from Novosphingopyxis sp., assembly GCA_042090735.1. Classification (GTDB taxonomy): domain Bacteria; phylum Pseudomonadota; class Alphaproteobacteria; order Sphingomonadales; family Sphingomonadaceae; genus Novosphingopyxis. The sequence goes on from JBELIU010000226.1 coordinate 4,429, forward strand.
CGCCCGCTTCGCCGCCGAACTGGCGGGCAAGCTGAAGCCCGGCGGTCTGCTCATCCTGTCGACCCCCAACCGCACGCCCGCATCCAGGCTGCTGCTGGTGGAGGGCGCCGAACGCCTCGGTCGCATCCCGCGCGGCACGCATGACTGGGACAAGTTCCTGACGCCCGATGAGTGCGAGGCGCTGCTGACGGATGCCGGTCTGGAAGTCATCGACCGCGAAGGCATCGCCTT
>JBELIU010000014.1:0-17854 GCA_042090735.1 Novosphingopyxis sp.
TTTTCGCCAGCTTCGCGGTGAAGATGCCGATGTGGCCGGTCCACACCTGGTTGCCCGATGCGCACGTTCAGGCACCGACGGCAGGCTCGGTGATCCTTGCCGGCGTTCTGTTGAAGCTCGGCGGCTACGGCATGCTCCGCTTCTCGCTGCCGATGTTCCCGCAGGCTTCCGCGGAGCTCATGTGGCTCGTTTTCGGGCTGTCGATGGTCGCGGTGGTCTACACCTCGCTGATCGCGTTGGTGCAGCAGGATATGAAGAAGCTGATCGCCTACAGCTCGGTCGCTCACATGGCGATCGTCACCGTCGGCCTGTTCGCGTTCAATCAGCAGGGTCTTGAAGGCTCGATCGTGCTGATGCTGAGCCACGGCATCGTATCCGGTGCGCTGTTCCTGTGCGTCGGCGTGATCTATGATCGCCTGCACACGCGTGAAATCAGCCGGTATGGCGGCCTGGCGATCAACATGCCGACCTATTCGGTGTTCTTCCTGCTGTTCACCATGGCCTCGATCGGCCTTCCCGGGACCAGCGGTTTCGTCGGTGAGTTCCTGGCGCTGGCCGGCACCTATCAGGCATCGACGTGGGCGGCGCTAATCTGCACGACCGGTATCATCCTAGGCGCGGCCTACATGCTGTATCTCTATCGCCGCGTCGCTTTCGGCGATCAGGTGAACGCCGATGCGGCCGCGATGAGCGATGTCGACAAGCGTGAGCTCTGGTTGCTAGCCCCGCTCGCCGGTGTGGCATTATGGATGGGTGTCTATCCGGAAAGCTTCCTCGCGCCGATCCGCAAGGACGTGTCCGTGCTCGTCGAACGGCTCGACAGCGCAAAGCCTGCAGGGGACAGCAAGTTGATCGAGAATGTTCCGTGGACGCAGCGGTATCGCGTCGCGGGGGAAGTTTCCCATGAAGAAGCACCTGCCGCCGGGGAGGCGCACTGATGGATTACGGTCGTTCTCTCCTCATCACGCTGCCGGAGCTGATCCTCAGCATCGGTGGCCTGGTCCTGCTGCTCTGGTCCGCCTGGTCCGGCGCGAAAGCCACGCGCGGCGCGAGCATTGCGGCCGTCGCTCTGCTGGTCGCTGCCGGTTTCGCCGCGCTTGGCTTCACCGGCGATGCCTTCACGGGCCTCTACAGCGGTGATCAATTCTCTGATTTCGCGCATGTGTTGATCTACATCGCCGCTGCGATCTCCCTGATGATTGCGCCGAAGTTCTTCGAGCGGCAGGGTCTGGCGCGCGCCGAATATCCGGTGCTGGTGATCTACGCCTGCGTCGGCATGGGAATGATGGTTTCCGCCACCGATTTCCTGACCCTCTACATCGGGTTGGAGCTCAACAGCCTTGCCGCTTATGTGCTCGCAAGTTTCCTGCGCACCGATGAGCGTTCGGCGGAAGCGGGCCTCAAATATTTCGTTCTCGGCGCGCTCGCCAGCGGCATCCTGCTGTTCGGCATGTCGCTGGTCTACGGTTTCACCGGGTCGACCAGCTTTGCGGCGGTGTTCGCTTCGCTGAATGGCGGCATGGAAACCGGTGCGCTGTTCGGCATCGTGTTCGTACTCGCCGGCCTCGCCTTCAAGATCAGCGCTGTGCCATTCCACATGTGGACGCCCGACGTTTACGAAGGCGCGCCGACGCCAGTCACTGCCTTTTTCGCCAGCGCCCCGAAGGTGGCCGCCACGGCGCTAACCGTTCGCGTTGCCGTGGATGCCTTCGGTGCCCAGACGCTTGCCTGGCAGCAGATCATCATTTTCGTCGCGCTCGCCTCGATCATTCTCGGCGCGGTGGCGGCGATCGGCCAGACGAACCTGAAGCGCCTGTTGGCCTACAGCTCGATCAACAATATCGGCTTCATGCTGATCGGTCTTGCCGCGGGCACTGCGGAAGGCGTGTCGGCCGTACTGGTGTACCTCACTATCTATGTCGCGATGACGCTTGGCAGTTTCGTGTGCATCATGCAGCTACGCGGACCCGATGGCGCGCCGCGCGAGGAACTGAAGGATATCGCGGGCCTCTCGCAGACCAACAAGGGCCTCGCCTTCGCGCTGGCGATCTTCATGTTCTCACTCGCCGGTATCCCGCCGCTATTCGGGTTCTGGGGCAAGGTGGTGGTATTCAACGCTTCCATCGCCGCCGGGCTGCTGCCGCTTGCGGTGATCGGCATTGCCGCTTCGGTGATCGGCGCGTTCTACTACATCAAGATCGTAAAGCTGATGTATTTCGACGATTCGACGGGTGAACTGGAGCGGGGCGACAGCCGTACGCTGGCATGGACCGGCGCGGTGCTCGCGCTTCTCGTTTCGCCTGTGGGGTATTTCGCAATTCCCTGGCTTGGCACCTTTGCCAGCAACGCCTCTTCGGCTTTGTTCTGATCGCGCGCATCGACAGCGTTTCCAGCACTGCGTCGACCAATGACGACGTGGCGGCACTGGCGCGTTCGGGCGCGGAAGAAGGCTACTGGCTGCGCGCTGACCGGCAGAGCGGCGGGCGCGGCCGCTTGGGCCGGGACTGGCAAAGCCCCCTCGGCAATCTCTACGCCAGCACACTGATCCGGCTGCGTCCGGACGATCCGCCCGCGCCCAGCCTGGCGTTCGTCGCCGCGATCGCCGCGCACGAGATGTTGCGCCCCCTCGCGGGCGCCCGTCACCTTCAGCTGAAATGGCCGAACGACCTGCTGCTGGATGGCGCTAAATGCACCGGCATCTTGCTGGAGCGGGAAGGCGACGCCGTGGTGCTCGGCATCGGTATCAACCTAGCGCATGCGCCGGACATTCCAGGTCGCACCACCGCCAGTTTCGCTGACGGCGGAACCATGATCGATCCGGCCGCCCTGATGCCGGATATCGCGGCAGCGTTTGCGGTCACGCTGGAGCGCTGGCGAACGGCCGGCATGGCTGCCATATTGCAGGACTGGCAAGCGCGTGCCCATCCGCGCGGCGCCGAGCTTTCGGTCTCGCTTGGGCCGGACCAAAAGCTGTTTGGACGCTTTGCAGGTCTTGCCGCGGACGGGGCGCTGTTGTTGGAGCTTGGCGGAGGCAGTCTGCGGGAAATCCGCGCTGCCGATGTTGAGATTGTCAGGGAACGGAGCTGAAGACCATGTTGCTCGCCGTCGATGCCGGAAACACCAATATCGTCTTCGCCGCCATGGAAGCAGGCGAGGTCAGGGCGCGCTGGCGTATCGCGACCGATCCGCGCAGGACGGCGGACGAATATGCGGTTTGGCTCCGGCAACTGATGGAGCTTGCCGAAATCGATCCGGCGCGCATTGCCTCCGTCATCATTTCCACCGTCGTACCGCGCGCGCTCCACAATCTAACCCTTCTTGCCGACAAATATCTCGGCTGCGAAGCGTTGGTGGCAGGGCGCGGAACCGCCGACTATGGCCTCGTCGTCGATGTGGAGGAGCCGCGCTCCTTGGGCGCGGACCGTGCGGTCAACGCGGTCGCGGCCCATGCGGCGCATGACGGCGATCTCATCGTCATCGACTTCGGCACGGCCACCACGTTCGATCATATCGACTATACCGGTGCCTATAAGGGCGGGATCATCGCGCCCGGCATCAATCTTTCGCTCGACGCCTTGGTTGCGGCGGCAGCCAAGCTTCCCAATATAGCAATTGAGGCGCCCGCCACCGACAGCGTGATCGGGCGCAACACCGAAGATCAGATGCATATCGGCGTCTATTGGGGCTATGTTTCCATGATGGAAGGCATCGTCCAGCGTATGCGGACCGAGATCGGCCGCCCGGCGCGCGTCATCGCGACCGGTGGCCTGGCTCAGCTCTTCGACAAGCATACCGACCTGTTCGACGCCGTCGAACCGGACCTTACATTAAAGGGGCTGGCGCTGATCGCCGCCCGCGCTGAAAGCATATTATGAAACCGAAAAAAGAACTTCTCTTCCTGGCCCTTGGCGGCTCGGGCGAGATCGGCATGAACGTCAATCTCTACGGCTGTAACGGCAAGTGGATCATGGTCGATTTGGGGATCAGCTTTTCCGATCCCTATTATCCGGGCACCGACCTCGTTCTGCCGGACCTCGAGTTTATCGAGAGCAATGCGGAAGATCTGCTCGGCATCGTGCTGACCCATGGCCATGAAGATCATATCGGCGCCATCCCATGGCTAGCCGAAGAACTGGGCGTGCCGCTCTACGCAACCAAGTTCACCGCAGGCTTGATTCGCTACAAGCTGCGCGAACATGGGCTCGAAAAAGAGATCGAGCTGAATGTCATCGAGGACGATGGCCATTTCCAGCTGGGCGATTTCGGCATCCGCTACGTCCCCCTCGCGCATAGCATCGCAGAGGGCAATGCGCTGCTGATCGAAACGCCGTACGGAAATGTCTTCCACACCGGCGACTGGAAGATTGACGAGGAACCGCAGATCGGAACGCCGTCCACTGCCGAGGAACTGACCGCGATCGGCGACGAAGGCGTGCTCGCGCTTGTCTGCGATTCTACTAATGTGTTCAACGAGAACGCGTCGGGATCGGAAGCCATGGTGCGCGAATCGCTGATGGAGGCGTGCCGCGCGATCGACACGCGCATCATGGTAACCACCTTTGCCTCCAATCTGGCGCGCTTGCAGACGCTGGGCGAGGTGGCCAAGGCCACGGGCCGCGAGCTTTGCGTAGCCGGCCGCTCGCTGGACCGGATGATCGAGAATGCGAAGGCGACAGGCTATCTGAAGAACTTCCCGGATGTACTGCGCTTCGATGAAGCCATGCAGCTTCCGCGCAACAAGGTGCTTATCGTCGCCACCGGCGGGCAGGGCGAACCGCGGGCTGCGCTGGCACGCGTGGCCGAGGGCAATCACAAGCTGTCGCTGGAGACTGGCGATGTGGTCCTGTTCTCCTCCAAGCAGATTCCCGGCAACGAGATCGCGATCGGCATCATCCAGAACAAGCTGGCCGAAATGGACGTGACCATGGTCACCGAGCGGCAGGCGGATATCCATGTCTCCGGCCATCCCGGTCGCCCCGAGTTGAAGGCCATGTATGACTGGATCCGCCCCGACATCCTGATGCCGGTGCATGGCGAGATGCGCCATATGAAGGAACAGGCGCGGCTCGGTCTGTCTCACGGCATCCCGCGCGCGGTGGTGCAGAAGAATGGCGATGTTGTCCGTCTTGCCCCGGGCGAGCCGAAGATCATCGGCCGCGAGAGGGCAGGGCGTTTGATCGTCGATGGCGACATTATCATTGCCGCCGACGGTGCGACGATGAACGAGCGTCGCCGCATTTCGAACAACGGCCAGATTTCGGTCGCGGTGGCGATCGATGCCGGAGGCAATATCACCGGCGATCCGGTGATGCAGACGCAGGGCGTTCCGATCGAGGATAAGCGCGACGAGTTCTTCGACGAAGCGATCGATGCGGCCCGCAAGGCGACGAAGAAGTTCGATGGCGATATCGAGAAGCTGCGCGAGAATGTGCGGCTTGCTGTGCGCCGCGCGGCCCGCGAATGGACCGGAAAGAAGCCCATCGTGGATGTTCTGGTGGTGGAGGCCTGATCACGCCATGCAACTGACCTCGGTCATTGCGATCTATGTTCTGTTCTGGTGCCTGACGCTGTTCGCGGTGCTCCCGTTCGGGCTGCGTACGCACGATGAAATGGGCGAGGCAAAGGTTCCGGGACAGGCCGACAGTGCGCCCGCCAACGCGTCGGCCTGGAAGATCATCCTGCGCACCACGGTGGTCGCAGGCGTTCTCTTCGGACTTTTCTACCTGAATTACGTAAACGGGTGGATCGAGGCGAAGGACATGGATCTCTTCGCCCCGCTGCGCGAGGGTTCCTAAAACCTCAGGTCCGCAATCGCTCGATCGCCTGGGCCAGCGCCACATACAGCTTGCCGACATCGGAGCTTAGCAGCGTTACGCTGATGGCGCTGCCGTCGCGTGTGCTCATGAGGCTGCGCATGATACTCTCGAAATCATGGATGTAGCGGTTCACCTGGCCGCGGAATTCGGCGTCTTCCTCATAATGTTGCGCCACGACGCGGACCTCGCCGGCATCCAGCAGGCGCACCGCGCGCCGCGTGAAGACGCCGCGATCGCCCTTCAGATAAGCGGCCCAAGCGGTGTCCGTCACCTCGTTCGACAGCAGCTTGGCGACATCGATCGACGTGGAATTGAGCGATTCGGTGAGGAGCAGCATGCGCCGCGCGAACGCATCGTCATCGATCCCGTCGAACTGCTCGTGCGCGCGTTCGAGCCGCACTTCCAGATTTGATGTCATCTGCTCGAGCTTCTCGAGACGCGTCTGCAACAGCTCCGTCGTCTCGTCCGAGCGCTGTAGCGCGTTGCTGACGAGAGCGTCCCATTGCGCCGCGCCGCCTGACATTTCCTCATCGACGGCGGCGGCCAACAACTCGCCGGTTCGCGCCCGCAGCGTTTCGGCCGACTGTTCGACCACCCCGTCCAGCGCATCGCGGGCATGGTCCGCCGCCTCGATCGACCGATTGCGGACTTGCTCCACGGATGCGGAAAGCCGCGTTTCGACATCTTCGGCCAACCGCTGCAGAGCGCCGCGCGCTTCCATTAGTGTACGCTCCAAGGCCTCACCGTCGCCGCGTCGTTCGGCAAACGCGGCGCCGCTATCCGCCAGCAGGCGGTCTATTGTCCGTTGTTGTTCGGCAAGCTGAGCGCCAAAGGCCGCGGCACGCTGAGCCAGCTCGCGGCTGCGGTCATCGATGCTGTCCACCGTGCCCGAAAGGCCGTTGGCGCCCTGCTGCGTTTCCTCGATCCGCAAATGGAGTCGCTCGACACTCGGATGAAGCGCGTTTTCGCTCTGAAGCACTACGCCATCGAGCACGGCCTTCAGCCGTTCCATATGGTCGCCCAGTCCGCTCAGCGCGCCATCATTCTGCATGATTCGATTGCTGAGCGCGTCGCTATTTTCCAGCGCCGCGGAGATGGCAAAAGCAATCCGCGCCGTCGCTTCGCTGCCGGTTTGGTCGAGCTCGGCAATGCGCGCGCGCGCTTTCTCGGCGCTCTCGTCGATTTCCAGCGCAAGCCGTGAGATCCGCTCGCCTTGTTCGCCGCCGCGCTGCCCGACATCCACCATCGCATCGTCGAGTTTTTCGAGCTGCGTGCGCAAGTTATTTGCGGTGTCTATGGCGAGCCGCCGCTGCCGGTCCGCGCTGTCGTCCAGGCTGGCGAGCAAATCCGCGATCGCCGATTGCATGGCCTCTCGCAAATCGCTGCCAGCGTGTTCCGCTTTCTGAAGGAAGGATTCGATCCGTTGTTCGCTCGCCGTTCCATGTTCGCCGATGGCTTCGTGCGCTTCCTCGGATCGCTGGGCGAGCATATCGATTGCCTCACCGAGCCTCGCACTGGCCTCTTCGACCTCGGCTGACCTGCGGAGCAAATCTTCCACCTGCTGATGGGCTTTGGAGCCGGCAGCTGCGATCTGATTGGTGACGTCCTTCGCCGTGCTGGTGACGACCGGAAGGTGATTGCGCAGCCGCTCCAGATTTCCATTGGCGTTGTTGCTGACCGCGTCGAGCGCCTCAGCCTGTCGGACACTTTCGCCAAACGCCGTCTGGAGCGTTTCCGCCGCCTCGCGGATGTCGCGCGTCCGCGTGCGCCCCAGCATGTCGAGCTCGCGGGCCTGCTCGGCCAAAAAGTCGCGCGCGAGGCTGATCTCGTTGTTGATGGCCTGCACCCGGCTCTGCAAGACATCGCCCGAACGGTGCATCGCAGCGGACACATCCGCGAAGCGCCGGGCCTCCCGGTGGCTGGTGCGCAGCGCGAGCAGCCAGATCATGCCGATCAGAAGCAGTGGCACACTCCACGCCGTAATCAACTCACCGACACGGGGGGGGGAGGCGAGTGCAGTGATCTCCGGCCAATTCGCGAACAGGAAAAAACCCGTCCAGGCCGCGGCGAGCACGGCCAGCAGGATCGGCACAAGCGGCGATGGACGCGGAGCCTCCGGTTCGTCGATCCAGCCTTCTTCGGTCGACGCCGTCTGCGAATCGGTTACCGGAGCCTCTTCTGCCTCCTGATCTGCGAAATACTCGTCACGCTCGCCGACTTGCATGTGCTTATGCCCCACCCGAAAACCGACTGGGAGCATAGTCTCTCGGCATCGAAACGCAAAGTTAACCCTGCCGCGCCTAGGATGATCACCATGTCCTATGACCATGGAGCATTGGATGCCGCGCTTTCGCAGGCTGCCGGCAATGATCCGGACCTGATGCAGGAGTTGCGTCGCGCCTTTGAGGAAAGCGCGCGGCGGCAGATCGATCTGATGTCCCGCGCACGATGTGATGCCAACTGGCTGTATGCCGCGTTGAGGCTGAAGGGCATCGCTGCGAGTTTCGGCGCCAGCGAGGTGCAGCGCTTGGCCGAAGAGGCGGCCAAGGGAGCGCCTGGCGATCCGGTTGTGCTGCGCGAGCTTCGCGATACGATCGAAAGCTGATTCAGTGCCCCTCGGAGGCCGCTCATACGTTGCAAGCCGGCCGCGCGGCATCTAGAGCCGCGATCGGAGGCCGATCTTGGAAAAATTCGCAATCCTGTCGCTCGCCGCGGATCAGACGAACGCGCGCTCCACGATGTTCGGGCGCCCACTGATCGATCATCTGGTGTCCGTGCTGGAACGCAGCGGCGTACGTCGCTTCCTGCTGACCGGGGAGGTTCCTGCAACGCAGGCCGCGCAGGAAGTAGACCGGATCAAGGCGAAAGGGCTGGGCGCGTCATTCCATCGTTCGCTGGCAGAGCTTGATGCGGTTCTGCCGGCAGAGGCGCGGCTCGTGCTCGTCGCCGGTGACGCCTGGATCGCGGCAGAGGCCCTCGAAGAACTTCTTCAATATGACAAGGCGGTGCTGGTTACCGAGGGCCGCGGATGGGAGCGGATCGACCGGGACCATTTCTGGGCCGGTGCGGCGGTTTGCGGGCGGCGCGACGTTTCCGCCGGTGCCGATCTGCCGGAGAGTTGGGATATCGCATCCACATTGCTGCGCCAACTCGCACAGGACGGAGCCCGGCGCATCGATGTCGATGGCGATGACAAGTTGCCCGCGCCGGTCCGGGTCGATTCGGAGGAGATTGCGCGGCGTACCGAGCGGATGGCGCTTAGCCGGAATGAAACGGTCCATTGGCTGGACCGGTTCGTCACCCATCCGATTGCCTCTGGTCTTCTCGGTTTTGTGCGCAATCAACCGCGGTGGAGAGCGCCGCTGGGTTGGTTGCCGGTCGCCATCGGGATCATCGGGAACATAGCAGGTTATTTCGGCGCGGTGGCCGCCGTTGCCGGAGCTGCGTTCGTTGCTTTGATCCTGGAGCGCGCGCTGCGCCGAATCGATCCCGACTGGCGCAGCGGGGAAGCATCCGAATGGCGTAGCGGCTTCACTTTTGCGCTGGTGGGGGCCTCGGTCCTGCTGCTTTCGCGGCGGGCGGATATTGGTTGGATACCGTGCACGGCGCTGCTGCTCTCCGCCACGGTCTGCGCTACCACCAAATTCGATGACAGATGGCGGGCCATCGTGCCCACTCTGCCGGTAACGGCCGTGATCCTGCTCTTCCTCAGCCTAGCGCTGGGGCCGATGGCGATTGATTATACGGTGCTGATTTGCCTTGCCGCGTTGGTGGCAGAGCGCTGCACCAGCGCGCGTGCCGGGCGAACAGCCTTAAAGCGAAATTAACGCAAAGTGCCTAGGGCCGGAGCCGGTACCACAAGGGCGATGAAATCTTGGCGAACAGCCGAATGCCATCACGGAGCGCGCTTCAGGAAGCGGAGCGCATCGAACGCGAGCAGCCCGCTTTGCTTGCGGACCTAGGCGCGCGCCTGTTCCCCCGCTCGCAAATCGCTCTGGACGAGGCGACGGTGGCGTCCGCGCGGGCGATCCTGTTTACATTGATCGGACAGCTGGAGCGCGCGCTTACCGGCGAGGATGAAGGCATTGCCTGGCCGGTGATCGAACGCAGTGCCATTCCCAAGGAAAGCGGCCTTCTTGCATTCCTTTTGGCCCACGCGGCCTGGCTGCGTCTGGCGCAGCGGGCCGGGACCGGTGCCGCGCAGCGATCAAACGCGTGGCTAGCAGCTTTCGCGGCGGATGATGAAGGCATGCTCGGACGCAGCGCCCTGGATCTCCTTTCCGCGCGCAGTCGTCCAGCGGCCCAGCGGCTATCGGGCTATCATGACCTGCCCGCCCCGTTATTTCGTCAGCTGGTGAAGCAGGTCGACGCAGCCCTTACCCTGGATTCCGGGCGGGTTTCGACGGCGCGCACTGCGGAACTGATCGCAGACCATGACGAGTCCCAAGGCTTGGCGTATCTTGCCGTTCGGCTAGCTGTGCAACTCGGCTCAGCCGATCAAGGCACGACGCTTCGTCGTCCCGATCAGGCGGGACTGGATCTTTTTGCGGGATCGCTGGCGGCAGAGCTCGATGCGAACTGGTACGATGTCGTCGCCATTCTCGCGGAAGGTGGCGTCCGCCTGATGCTCTTGCTGCGCGCCGGCGGTTTCTCTCTCGAGGACGCTGAAGCTTTGATGGATCAGCTGGGCCATTCGGAAGCCAAAGACGAACTGCGCAGCTTTGTCGAAATCGATCGGCAAGCGGCCCGCCAGGTCTTGTTCTCGCGCTCGTTCACGCCAGAGGCATCCCATGCGTAGTCTGGTGCTAGACGAACCGATTTGTGGAGCCTGCGGTCCCGATGGCGAGCTGTTGTCTGCGGATCTTCCGCTCCGCCGTTTGCAATTGCGCGCTGGCGGGGACGATGGCGGTACGATTGCCTTGCCCGGTCTGCTCTCGCTCTGTCGGGAAACAAAGCGTCTCGGCATGAAGCTCGCGCGCCGCATCGAAGCCAGCGACACCGACAATGATTACCGGTTTCTGGTGGAAACCGCCCTTGGTGAGGGCGGACATATCGATTTCTGCATCCTTTCTTGGGCCGAAGCGCCGCGCGCGAAACGCTTGGAGCCGCGCCCGCATTTCCGGCTTTCTCCTATGCGCGAAGAAATCGGCCTCCAGCTCGATTCCGGGCTCAACATCATCGCTTTTGATGCGGGCACGACAGACGAGCTGAAAACCCCTCAAATCGGTAGCGGGCTGACCGACTGGCTCAGCATGTTGCCCGATCAGGCAAGCCGGATGCCGATGCTTGCGGCAGTGGCCGAACGGCAGGCCTTTCGTGGCCAGCAAGTAAAGATTGGTGGCAGGTCCGCCGCTCTGTCCGGACATCCCATGCTATCGGGCGACGGAACATTTGCAGGCTATATCTGCACGCTCGAATTGGTCGAGGAAGAAAATCGCGAGGAAAAACGGCCATCGCTGGCGCCTTTTCCCGCGCAACTCGTGGGGCCAAAGCTGAAGCGGCCCCTCGATCGGATTGTCGCCAATGCGGAAACCATCCATGCCAGGATCGAGGGGCCGATCCGCACCAATTACGCGGGATACGCACGCGACATCGCGTCCGCCGCGAGCCACCTCAAAGGGCTCGTCGAAGACTTCGGCGATCTTGAAACGGTGGAAAGCGCGCAGTTCGCGGTGGATTGCGAGCGGATCGATTGCGCCGAGCTTGCGCGGCGCGCTGCCGGTCTGCTCACCGTCCGTGCTGCCGATCGGAACATTGCTATCAGCGCACCGGCCGAGTCGGAAAGCCTTTACGCAAAAGGCGAATATCGGCGCGTCCTGCAAATCCTCGTCAACTTGATCGGCAACGCGGTTCGCTACGCACCGGACGGCACGCGGGTGACGGTCCAGTCCGAGATCGATAACGACGGTCGTCCTCGCATCGTCGTAGCCGACCAAGGCAATGGGCTGACCGAGGAACAGCGAAACAAGGTGTTCGAAAAGTTCGAGCGCTTGGGACGCTCGGGCGACGGCGGAAGTGGCTTGGGGCTCTACATCTCACGCCGTCTGGCGCGTGCCATGGGCGGCGATCTGGAGGCAGTCGAAGCGGACGAGGGCGCCCGCTTCGTGCTGAGCCTGCCCCCGGTTTGAGCGGGGGGACGTCTGAAAGAGCGCTTCAGCGCTCTCCCATCATCACATAGTCGCGCTGCGCCGGCCCGGTGTAAAGCTGACGCGGACGACCGATGGTCTGGCCGGGGTCGGAGATCATCTCGTTCCATTGCGCAACCCAGCCGACCGTACGGGCGAGGGCGAACAGCGCGGTGAACATGCTGGTCGGGAAACCGATCGCAGACAGGATAATGCCCGAATAGAAGTCGACGTTCGGGAAGAGCTTCTTCTCCCTGAAATAATCGTCGTTCAGTGCCATTTCTTCCAGCTGCAGTGCGGTTTCGAACACCGGATCGCTGACATTCATGGCGTGGAAAACTTCACGCACGGTCTTCTGCATCACCGTCGCTCGCGGATCGTAATTCTTGTAGACGCGGTGGCCGAAGCCCATCAGGCGGAACGGATCGTTCTTGTCCTTCGCGCGCTCGATAAATTCCGGAATGCGATCGGGCGTGCCGATCTCGTGCAGCATGTTGAGAGCCGCCTCGTTCGCGCCGCCATGCGCAGGGCCCCAAAGGCAGGCAATGCCCGCCGCGATGCAAGCAAACGGATTGGCGCCGGAAGAACCGGCAAGACGCACTGTCGAAGTCGATGCGTTCTGTTCGTGGTCCGCATGCAGAATGAAGATGCGGTCCATCGCACGCTCGATCACCGGATCAACTTCATAGGGTTCGGCGGGTACGCCGAAGGTCATGCGCAGGAAGTTGCCGGTATAGGACAAGCTGTTGTCGGGATAGACGAACGGCTGCCCGATCGAATATTTGTACGCCCAGGCGGCGATCGTCGGCATCTTGGCGATCAGGCGGTGGCTGGAGATCATACGGTGCTGCGGATCGTGAATGTCCGTGCTGTCGTGATAGAAAGCGCTGAGCGCGCCGACCACGCCGCACATGACCGCCATAGGATGCGCATCACGGCGGAAACCGCTGAACAGCTGGCGCAGCTGCTCATGCAGCATGGTGTGACGGGTGATCGTCCAGGAGAATTTGTCGAGCTCGTCGCTTTGCGGCAGCTCTCCGTTCAGGAGGAGGTAGCAAACCTCCATGAAGTTGGAATGCTCGGCCAGTTGGCCGATCGGATACCCGCGGTGCAGGAGGACGCCCTCTTCACCATCGATGAAAGTAAGGCCGGATTCGCAGCTTGCCGTCGACTTGAAGCCGGGATCGAAGGTGAACATGTCCGTCTTGCCGTATAGCGAACGGATGTCGAAAACGCTCGGTCCTTCGGTGCCGTGAAGCACGGGGAACTCCTGCGTTTCGCCCTTCAGGTCCAGTTTGGCGACATCGTCGGTCATGCGGTTCTCCGTTATTGATCTGATTCGGGACCCGAAGGCCCCTTCATGAACATGCGAACGCGGCAGAGGCGCATTGGTGTCAAACCAGCGGTCATGCCGTCTGCCTGAAAGGCGTTTCGCTTGCGGAGGGAAATGAGGCTTGGGAGGCATCAGGTCAAGAGTGATGCACCGCACAAAAACCGGCCAATAAGCTGTGCACCCCTGAAAGACTTCATGCTAGCATCGCCGGGCGATGGGGGACGCAGCAAAACGGTACGGTAATTGGCAGGCGCTTCGGACGCCCGCGCTGCTACGCGCTTGGCAGGGCAAAGCGGAAGGGGCGCTCGAGGCGGAACGGGAGCAGCTGCCGCTCTGGATTGTTGTAGCTTTCGGTGCGGGAATCGCCGCGTGGTTCGCTTATGGAAACCTTGCTCTGTTGCCAATCGTGCTGGCGGCTACCGCATTGCTTTTGTGGGGATATGGCTTCGGTCTGGATAGCCGGATCGGGGCGGCGCTGGCCATCTGCGGCGTTTGCCTAGCACTCGGCATTGCGGATATAGCCTTGCAGGCGGATGAAGCTGATCCGAAGCCGTTGGCAAAACCCTATTTCGGGACGATCACCGGTGAGGTGATCGAGGTCGAGCATCTGCCCGCACGGCAGCTTGTGCGATGGACGATCCACCCGGCCCAGCCGGCCGGCCTGCCGACGAATATCAGGCTGAACGTGCCCGCATCGGAAATGCATGATGGTGTTCGCGAAGGAGCGATCGTGCAGACAAAAGCGCGGCTGATGCCGCCGGCGGGCCCCGCCGTGCCTGGTGCTTACGACTTTGCGCAGCGTGCCTGGTTCGATGGTCTCGGCGCAACCGGCGCGGCGCTAGGTAAGATCGAGGTTTTGCGGTCAGGCGCAAGCCAGGGCCAGCTTGCTCGCTGGCGGACGGCGTTGGCGCGGCACATTCGCACGCAAATGGACGGAGCGGCAGGAGCGCTCGGCGCAACGCTGGCGACCGGCGATCGCGGTGCAATTGACGAGATCGATGCCGAGGCCATGCGCCGCAGCGGCATGGCGCATCTTCTCTCGATCAGCGGACTGCACGTATCCGCCGTGGTGGGCGCAATCTATCTGATCGTGAGCCGGCTACTGGCGCTCATCGCGCCCCTGGCGCTGCGTATTTCGGTGCCCCTTGTCGCAGCGGGTGCGGCCGCGGCGGGTGCCATCGGCTATACGCTGCTGACCGGCGCGGAAGTGCCGACGATCCGCGCCTGTGTGGCCACCTTGCTCGTGCTGGTGGCTATGGCATTGGGGCGCCAGCCGATCAGCCTTCGCATGATTGCCGCGGGCGCCCTGCTCGTGCTGGCGATTTGGCCACAATCGCTGACGGGCCCCAGCTTCCAACTGAGCTTCGCGGCCGTGACGGCTATCGTCGCCCTCCACGAATGGCCGCCGATGAAGCGCTTTGTCGCGCGCGCCGATCGCGGGCGGCTTTCGCGCGCCGCGCGTTTTGTGATCGCACTGTTCATCACCGGGTTGGTGGTCGAAATCGTGTTGATGCCGATTGCGATGTATCATTTCCATAAGGCGGGGCTCTACGGGCCATTCGCCAATGTGCTGGCGATCCCGCTTACGACATTCATTGTCATGCCGTTGGAGGCTCTGGCCTTGTTTCTCGATACCGCAGGCCTGGGCGGGCCGGCTTGGTATCTGTGCGAACAGGCGCTCCATCTACTGCTCGCGATCGCGCAGGTGACGGCGAGCCAGCCCGGTTCCGTCGCAACGCTTCCGTCCATGGCGCCCTCTGCCTTCGGGCTCATTATCGCGGGCGGCCTGATGCTCTGTCTTCTGAAGACGCAGCTCCGGCTTGTCGGTGTCCTTCCGCTTGTCGCGGGTGGCCTGATGGCGCTCACCACGCCAATGCCCGATCTGTTGATCACGGGTGACGGGCGGCATGTGGCGTTTGCGGACGGAAAGGGCGGGATCGCGTTGCTGCGTGGAAGCGCAGGGGATTATGTGCGCGAGCTGCTTGGTGAAAACGCCGGGTCGGCGGGGCAGGCTTCCGCCATCGCGGAGGCCCGCAACGCCCGCTGTTCAAACGACATCTGTCTGGTGCAACTGCGCCGCGGCGATCGCTTATGGACTATCGGGGCAACGCGCAGCGGCTATCTGGTGCCTTCCATGGAACTGGCCGCTTTCTGCCGACGCACCGACATCATGATCAGCGACCGGCGATTGCCCTATAGCTGTCGCCCGTCGTGGCTGAAGATAGACCGAACCAGTCTGGCAAGCACGGGGGGACTCTCCATCGATCTGGCAAAACCGGCAATTCACACGGTAGCAGAGCGGACCGCTCATCTGCCCTGGTCCACCTTGCGAAAAAGCGCTGAACAAACGAAACGGCCGAAATCTCTGCCGGCCGTTCCATCGCTCCATCATTAAGGATCGCACGCGAAGCGCGGATCAGTGGTAACGGCGCAAAAGGCCAGCCAGCTTGCCCTGAATCTCGACTTCGTCGTCGCGATAATATTGAGGCTCGTAGCTGCTGTTCGCCGGGTCGAGCCGGATGCGCCCGCCATCATGCTGAAGATATTTGAGCGTTGCATCCTCACCGCGCACCAGCGCGACCACGATGTCGCCGTCGCGCGCGGTCTGCGTGCGCTGGATCAGGGCATAGTCACCATCGAAGATACCCGCCTCGACCATCGAATCGCCGGATACTTCGAGCGCATAATGTTCGCCGGTGCCGAGCAGAGCGAGCGGAACGGACAGCGAGCTTTGGCCCTCCATCGCTTCTATTGGAACACCCGCGGCGATGCGTCCATGCAGCGGAATCTCAACGACGTCGTTCGCAGCCACCGGCATTGCGCCGGCAGGGCGGCCAGACTTGGCGAGCGGGGAAGCACCGCTGAGCTGAACAGGCGCGGCATTACCCCGCTCAGGAATTTTCAGCACTTCGAGCGCCCGCGCACGGTTGGGCAGGCGGCGGATGAAGCCACGCTCCTCCAATGCGCTGATGAGACGGTGCACACCCGATTTGCTCTTCAGATCGAGCGCTTCCTTCATTTCCTCGAAAGACGGAGAGATTCCCCCCTCTTCGAGACGCTGATGGATGAAGGTCAGCAGCTCATGCTGCTTGGCGGTGAGCATCGATCAATCTCCCATTTCCGAACATATGAGGAACGTTTAGGAAACCAATAGGCGCCCGTCAAGCAGTTCATTATCCTATCGCAATGTAATCGACGATCTCGCCCGCGGGCTGTGCTTCGGAGCCCGAGGGCCATTCGATCAGCGCGTCGGCCACCGCCAGAGAACTGATCAGGCCGCTGGATTGCTTGGCGAGTGGTGCGATGCCGTCCTTGCTGAGCTTTGCGCGCAGAAACTCCGTGCGCGTGCCGCCTTGAGCAAGCGGGCTCAGGAGGCGTGCGCTGCCGGTGCGGGGCAGGGGGTCTGCCGCACCGCCAAGACGGCGCAGCAGCGGGAGCAGGAAGAGGGTTGCGGTAACGAAGGCGGAGCCCGGATTTCCTGGAAGCCCCAGCACGATCTGCTTGCCCTTACGACCCGCCAGCAGCGGTTTGCCGGGTTTCATCGCCACCTTCCAGAAGTCGATTTCGGCGCCTTCTGCGGACAGTGCGGGCTTCACATGGTCGTGGTCGCCAACCGATGCACCGCCGATGGTGACGAGCACGTCCGCGTCGTCTGCATCGCGGATCGCGGCGCGGACCGCCGCTTCGCTGTCGGCGACGGCATGAACCATCCGAACATCGCTGCACAGGCCATTCACCATCGCAGCGAGCATCGGGCCGTTGCTGTTGTAGATCTGATCGGCAGAGGCGTTGCTGCCGGGCTCGGCGAGCTCATCGCCGGTCGATAGGACGACAAGGCGTGGACGTCTTCCTACGCTTGCCAAGCCGACACCCGCGCTGATTGCGAGTGCCAGCGCGCCGGGCGTGAGCAGGCTGCCAGCTTCCAACAGCGTTGTAGATTGTTTGAAATCGCCTCCGGCGCGGCGGATATGGCGACCCGCTTCGCCGGGCCCATCTCCGGTCAGGCGGACATGATCGCCGTAGCGCTCGGCGTCTTCGCGGACGAGGACCGTGTCGGCACCTGCGGGAAGCAGTGCACCGGTGGATATGGCGGTCGCTTCTCCGGCACCGATCGTACCGGAAAACGGGGCACCGGCACGCGATTCGCCGATGAGGCGCAGCGGGCCGGGAAGATCGGCAAAGCGGATCGCGTAGCCGTCCATTGCGCTGTTGTCGGCAGGGGGCTGGTCACGCCGGGCGATGATCGGCGCGGCAAGATAGCGTCCCGCCGCGCTTGCAACCGGCAATTGCTCTTCACCCAAAGGATTTGCGAGCGCCAGCACGCGCTGCTGACCTTCATGAACGGTCAGCATCAGGCGGCGTGCCAGTCGCCCGACCGGCCTCCCGATTTCGCGAGGAGGCGCACTCCCTCGATGATCATGCCCTTGTCGATCGCCTTCACCATGTCGTAGATCGTAAGTAGCGCGGCGCTCACCGCAGTCAGCGCCTCCATCTCCACGCCGGTCTTTCCGCCGACTTTGACCGTGGCGCTGGCGTGAATCCCATCATCCTCCAGCGCAAAATCGACGGTCCATCCGCTG
>JBELIU010000014.1:17864-24227 GCA_042090735.1 Novosphingopyxis sp.
GAGCTGTAACGGATGACAGAGCGGTATGATGTCAGAGGTTTTCTTCGCCGCCATGATGCCCGCGATCCGCGCGGCTGCCAGCACATCGCCTTTAGGCGCGCAGCCATCGCGGATGGCGCCAAGCGCTTCGGCACTCATTACGATGCGCCCTTCCGCAGTCGCCACGCGCACCGTCGCGTCCTTATCGGAAATGTCGACCATGCGCGCCTTTCCCGCGTCGTCGAGATGGGTCAGCTCAGCCATGCAAAAGCGTCCGCGTGGCCGCGGCGATATCGTTCTGCCGCATCAGCGATTCGCCAACCAGAAAACGCCGTATCCCGCTGCGGCTCAACCGCTCGAGATCGGCATGTGCGTTGATGCCGCTTTCGGCGATCACCACGCGTCCTTCCGGCACCTGGGCCGCCAGGCGTTCGCTCGTGGCGATATCGGTCTCGAAAGTCTTCAGGTTGCGGTTGTTGATGCCGATCAGCGGCGATTTGAGTTCGAGCGCGCGTTCCAGCTCGGCCTCGTCATGCACCTCGATGATCAGATCTAGCCCGAAATCGATCGCCTCATCCTCGATCCGGCGGGCCATGTCGTCATCGACGGCTGCCATGATGAGCAGCACCGCATCCGCGCCGATCGCACGGGCTTCGGCAACCTGCCACGGATCGATCGTGAAATCTTTGCGCAGTGCCGGTAGCGATACCGCGTCGCGCGCCACGCGCAGATAATCGTCATGGCCCTGAAAAAAGCGCTCGTCGGTGAGCACGGACAGGCAAGCGGCGCCCGCCCCGGCATAGGCCTCGGCCACGGCGCGCGGGTGGAAGTCCTCGCGGATCACGCCCTTCGAGGGCGATGCCTTCTTTACTTCCGCGATCAGGGCGAAGCCGGTTTCCGCGGCTGCGTCGAGGGCCTTGGCGAAGCCGCGCGGCTGCGGGCTTTCCCGCGCGATCAGCGCCAGTTCGCGGGCGATCCGCACCGTCTTGCGTGCGGCCACCTCTTCCCGCTTGTGCGCTACGATTTCGGCCAGTCTGTCGCTCATACCGTTCCTCATTGCCGTGCTATCCAGCAATCGAGAAGGGCGTTGGCGAGGCCCTTGTCGATCGCTTCCGCCGCTTCTTCCACGCCGTCCTTCCAGTCCTGAACCTCGCCGGCCACCATCAAGGCGGCCGCGCTGTTGAGCAGAACGGCGTCGCGATAGGCCCCGCGATCGCCCTGAAGCAGACGGCGCAGCGCCGCGGCATTTTCCCGCGCGTCGCCACCTTTCAGCGCTGCCAACTTGTGCGTGGGCAAACCGGCGTCTTCGGGATGCACGCTTTCCTTCGTCACCTCTTCGCCGCGAACATGGTAGATCGTACTGCTGCCGGAAATCGACAGCTCATCGAGGCCTTCGTCGCCTGAAACGATCATCGCATGCTCATATCCAAGGCGGGAGGCGGCGTCCGAGTAAGTTGCGGCCAGATCGGGCCTGGCAACGCCGATCAGATGTTTCCTGATGCGCGCGGGATTGGCGAGCGGGCCAAGCATGTTGAAGATCGTGCGCCGTCCGATGCGCTTGCGGATGGGCGCGATCTTTGCGAGCGCTGGGTGGTGCATCGGCGCGAAGAAAAAGGCGAGGCCGATGTCTTCCAGCGATTTCTGCGCCTCTTCTGGCGTAAGGGACAGGTTCACACCCATTTCTTCCAGCGTATCCGCCGCGCCTGTCTTGCTGGTCGCCGCGCGGCTGCCATGTTTGGCGACCGGGACATTGCAGGCCGCAACCACGATGGCGACGGCGGTGGAGATGTTGAGGCTGTTCGCCCCGTCTCCGCCCGTGCCGCAGACGTCGATCGCGCCGAGCGGTGCGACGACGGGGATCATTCGGGACCGCATTTCGCGCGCGGCACCGGCAATCTCGTCCGCGGTCTCTCCGCGCACGGCCATGCCGATCAGGAACTCGGTGATCGCGGCTTCATCCTGCTCCCCATCCAGAATGGAGGCGAAGGCTGCAGAGGCCTGGTCCTGCGATAGCGGACGTGCGGGATCGGGAAGAGTGGTCATTGGAACAGGGGCAAAGCACAGCCGCCCGTTAAATGCCAGCGCGCTATTGGGCCAGAGCCGCAGGCCTCAGCCCGGCAAGGCGCAGGAAGTTGGAGAGCAGTGCGTGGCCATGCTCGGTCGCCACGCTTTCGGGATGAAACTGGACGCCGTGGATCGGCAGCTCGGCATGGCGGAAGCCCATCACCGTTCCGTCGGGTCCGCGCGCATTGACGCGGAGCGCATCTGGCAGGCCCTTTTCGGGCACGATCAGCGAATGATAGCGGGTTGCCGTGAAGGGGGAGGGCAGACCGTCGAACACGCCGCTGCCGTCATGCGTCACCGGCGATGTCTTGCCGTGCATCAGGCCGCCGCGCACCACCTTGCCGCCGAAGTGCTGGCCGATCGCCTGATGGCCGAGGCACACGCCGAGCAGCGGCCGCTTCGCCTCTGCACAAGCGGCGACCAGACCGAGCGAAATGCCGGCCTGGTCGGGCATTTTCGGGCCGGGCGAGATGAGGAAGGCGTCCGCGCCGCTTGCCATTGCCTCGTCCACGGTAAGTGCGTCGTTGCGCTCCACTTGCACGTCGGCGCCGAGCTCCATCAGATAATGGACCAGATTGAAGGTGAAGCTGTCGTAATTGTCGATGACCAGGATCATGGCACGGGCTTTAACCGGGAGGGCGGCGCACGCCAAAGCAAAACTGGCGCGTTGCCGCGCGCTGTCCTATGGCGGCGCGCATGAAGCCAGTACACGCAAACATTCCCCACCAGCTGGGCAAGGCAGACGCGAAACAGCGGCTCGAGAACGGCATGGATAAACTCGGCGAGATGATCCCGGGCGGCGATGTGACGTCGCATCATTGGGAGGGCGACCGGCTGCTGTTTACCGCGCGAGCGATGGGTCAGACCATCGCGGCCAAATGCGACGTGCGCGAGGATGTCGTGGCGGTGGAGCTCGATCTGCCGCCGATGCTAGCCATGTTCGCGAGCAAAATCCGCGAGAAGCTGGAACGCTCGGGGCCCAAATTGCTGAACTAGAAGCTCAGCGCTCCCTGGCGAATACCGCAACGATCGGGCCGAGCGGGGCGCGCTGGTCCATCCAACCGCCGTCCGGAAACCACAAGCTCGATACCGATCCGTCAAGATAGAGCGCGTTGCGGCAGTTCAGTCGATCTCGGTAAAGCCGGGCTAGGCGGCCGAACGATACCGCGCTGTTGCTGATCACGAAGAGCGCGCGGCCCTTCCCATCGATACCCACAGCGTTGCGAATATGGGTGGATTGCCCATTTTCGGAAATCTTGGGATGCAACTGTCCGTCGATCAGCAGCATCGGGCCGGATTGCGTCGCGAAATCGGGACGGGTCTTCACCTGCTCCGCAAAACCGTCTGTCGTCAGGATGCGCCAAGTCCCGTTCGCACCGAAGAACACGCCATTGGGTAGCAGATGAAAATTCC
This sequence comes from Novosphingopyxis sp., assembly GCA_042090735.1. Lineage (GTDB taxonomy): Bacteria > Pseudomonadota > Alphaproteobacteria > Sphingomonadales > Sphingomonadaceae > Novosphingopyxis. The sequence goes on from JBELIU010000014.1 coordinate 21,321, forward strand.
CCGGCCCCTTGGCACGGTTCAGCGTCTGCATGCGCTTGCCGCTTTCGACGTAATAGCCGATCGGCAGGCCGCTGTCGTCGAACATGCCGCCATTAACCGCGAAAAGCAGCGACTTCGCGCGAGAAGCCAAGGCAATTTCCAAGCTGGAAAAGCCGCGATAAGGCACGCCTTCGGCGTCCGCATCGAACATTGCGATGCGAGTTCGCGAAGGATCGGCGGTACAGACCGTAAAATCGTCGCCCTCGAAGCTTACGCTGTCGCAGATCGGGCGGCCGAGATCGGCGGCGGTGGCAGACGCGTCGCTATTACCCTGCTGCGATCCGCAGGCCGTGAGCAGCAGCGTCAACGCCGCAAATTTGATCGCCTTCACTGGCCGAAGCCAGGCTCGCCCGCGACGCGTACCGCCTCCCTTGCCGCAGCAAGAAGCGCGCTGGCCTTTGCTTCGCACTCGCGCTGCTCATAGGCCGGATCGCTATCGGCGACGATGCCGGCCCCTGCCTGCACATGCATCAAGCCATCCTTCACCACTGCGGTGCGCAGGACGATGCAACTGTCCATCGATCCATCGGGAGAGAAATAGCCGACGCCGCCTGCATAAGCTCCGCGCGTCTCCGGCTCGAGCTCGGCAATGATCTCACAGGCCCGCACCTTGGGCGCACCGGACACGGTGCCTGCAGGAAAACCGGCGAACAATGCGTCGAGCGCGTCCTTACCCGGTGCAAGCTCTCCTGTGACGTTGGACACGATGTGCATCACATGGCTGTAAAATTCGACAAAATGGCTGTCGGTTACCGTGACCGATCCCTTGGCAGCCACACGGCCCACGTCGTTGCGGCCCAGATCGAGCAGCATAAGATGTTCCGCCAACTCCTTGGCGTCCGCCAGAAGACTCGTCTTGTTGGCTTGATCTTCGGCGGACGTCTTGCCGCGCGGACGGGTCCCGGCGATCGGGCGGATGGTTACCTCGCCATCGCGCACGCGAACCAGAATTTCAGGCGATGAGCCGATGAGCGCAAAATCGGGGAGATCGAGATAATAGAGGAAGGGGGAGGGGTTCACGCGCCGCAATGCCCGGTACAGCTCGAACGGCGGCAGCGGAAACGCGGCGGTAAAACGCTGGGCCAGCACCACCTGAAAAATGTCACCGGCCTCGATATAGTCCTTCGCGGCGCGCACCATCGCGGCGTAATCGTCCGCTGGCAGCTGCGCCTCGAACTCGGGATGGGGAATAGTCTCGTAGCGATAGGCCGCCTTGTGCAGCGGCGCAGTCAGTTTGCGCTCCGCCTCTTCCAGCGCTTCTGTCGCCCGCCCGATGATGTCATCGATGTTGCCGTCCGCCATCGGCCAGACCGGTGCAATCAGGAACATTTCATCGCTCAGGCGGTCGAAAATGGCGATCACGCTCGGACGCACGAAGATAAGATCGGGAAGATCGAGAGGGTTTTCCTCCGGACGGGGCAGCTTTTCGACAAGACCCACCGTCTCATAGCCGAAATAGCCGACGAGGCAGGAAAGCGCGCGCGGCAGTTCTTCCGGCACATCCATCGCGCATTCCGCCACGAGTGCGCGCAGCTCGGCCAGCGGATCGCCTTCCAAAGGTTGGAAGTCGCTGCGGTCTTTATGCCAGTTTCGGTTGATTTCGGCCGAGCGGCCACGGGCGCGGATGATGAGATCGGGATCGATACCGATCAGGCTGTGCCGACCGCGCACATTGCCGCCTTCAACCGATTCGAGCAGGAAATCGCCGCGGCCTTTTTGGCAGAGCTTCAGGGCGGCGGAGACAGGCGTCTCCGTGTCCGCAATCCTGCGGCGCCAGAGAAGCGCCGGCCGATTGGCTGCCAGAGCGGAACGAGCCGCGTCCTCGCCTGTCAACGAACTAGCTTTAGACCCTGTCGTGTCGTCACCCGTGGCCAAGGCTTCAGTTGCCCTGGCCGGTCAGCTGCGCGCGCAGCTGATCGAACGCCTTCTGATTACGCTTCACGCCGATCTCATCACGCATCGCGCTGACTAGGGCTTCGGAATATTCCTGGCCCAAGGCCTGACTCAACTGCTGATTGGTCGCGGCGAGCAGCGGCTTGTTGTCCTTCGCGCTGTGCGGGATCAGCTCTTCCAGGTGAACGAGGAAGAAGCCGGCGTTCTGCGGAGCGGGGAGCAGCTTCGTGCTACCTTGCGACATCGAGAACAGCATCTGCAGCGGCGGCGGGATCTGGCCCTGATTCTGGGTAAGCTCCTGACGGGTGCCGGAAATCTGCTCGACCTGACGGATCGGCGCATTGTTCGCAGCCAGTGCTTGCGCGAGCGACGTGCTCTTGTTCACGCTGTCACGAACCTTCACCGCCAGCGCGCGAGCCGCCTTGGCGGCTTCCGAGCGCTTCCACGCATTGACGACAGCCTGCTTGATCTTGGCGAGCGGGGGCGGCGCGGCGGCATCCACCTTGGCTACGCCGACGACGGCGAAGCGCTGTTCCTGGCCAAGCTGGACCAACTGCGGATCGCTGCTGGACTCCATCTGAAATGCGGCCTCGCGGATCGGAGCAAGCTCTTCCGGCAATTTGAAGTTCGGACTGTCGGACGAACCGCCATCTTGAAACACCGCCGGGGTAGTCTGTACCTGGACGCCCACCGATTTTGCAATTTCCGCGATGGTCGCACCGTTCGACAGACGGTCCTCGATATCGCCGGTCATCTCGTCGAGGGTTTCCTGGCGGCGCTGGGTCAGCAGCGTCTGGCGGATGTCGGAGGAGACCGCGCCCAGCGGTTTGGCGGCGATCGATCGGCCACTTTCGGGCTTTACGACATACCAGCCCAGATCGCCCTTGGCAGGCGCCGCTACCTTTCCGATGGCAGTGCCGAAAGCAGCGGCCGCGACGCCGTCAGACGTCTGCGCGGCATAACCTGCGCGGCTCA
>JBELIU010000227.1:0-4529 GCA_042090735.1 Novosphingopyxis sp.
GGCAGCGGAAAAGGCGGCCGAGGAATGGCGCGGCTATCCGGTCGCCAAGCGCTTGGAACATGCGCTCGTCAAGGGCATCGATGCGCATATCGTGGACGATACCGAGGAGATGCGCGTCGCAGTGAAGGAAGCCGGCGGGCGCCCGATCGAGGTGATTGAAGGTCCGCTGATGGACGGCATGAATGTGGTCGGAGACCTCTTCGGATCGGGCCAGATGTTCCTGCCGCAGGTGGTGAAATCCGCCCGCGTGATGAAGAAGGCCGTCGCCCATCTGTTCCCCTATATCGAGGCGGAAAAGGACGAGAAGTCCAAGGGGAAGGGCAAGATCGTGATGGCCACCGTGAAGGGCGATGTTCACGATATCGGCAAGAACATTGTCGGCGTAGTACTGCAGTGCAACGGGTTCGAGGTGATCGATCTGGGCGTGATGGTGCCCTGGCCGACGATCCTGCAGGCCGCGAACGAAAATGACGCCGACATGATCGGCCTTTCCGGCCTCATCACCCCCTCGCTGGACGAGATGGTGACAGTGGCCGAGGAGATGGAAAAGGCGGGCCTGAAGCTGCCGCTTCTCATCGGCGGGGCGACCACGAGCAAGGCACACACCGCGCTCAGGATCGAGCCCGCCTATTCGGGCGCAACCGTGCATGTGATCGACGCGAGCCGCGCGGTCGGCGTTGCCACCAATCTGGTGAGCGATACCGGCCTCGACGACTATCTGTCGGGCATTCGCGCCGATTATGAGGCGGTGCGCGTCGCGCGCGGCGGCAAGGTGGCGAAGAAGCTCGCCAGTCTGGACGAGGCGCGGGCCAACGCCTTCCCAACGGACTTTTCGCTCAAGCCCGATGCGCCCGTAAAGCCCGGCCTGCACCGGTTCGACGACTGGCCGATCGCGGATTTGCGCGACTATATCGACTGGACGCCTTTCTTCCGCGCCTGGGAACTGGCGGGCACCTATCCCGCGATCCTGGATGACGCGATCGTGGGCGAGAGCGCGCGCAACCTGAAGCGCGATGCCGATGCGATGCTCGAGCGGATCATCGAGGAAAAATGGCTGCACGTGAAGGCCGTGATCGGCCTGTGGCCCTGCACCCGCGATGGCGACGATGTGATCGTGCAATCCTCTTCCCCCGCTTCGCGCGGGGAGGATTTTATTCTCCCAATGCTGCGCCAGCAGGTGCCCAAGCGCGAAGGGCGCGCGAATATGTGCCTTGCCGATTTTATCGACCCGGCGGGCGACTGGTTCGGCGGGTTCGCGGTCTGTGCGGGCCATGGCATCGAAGCCAAGTCGAAGGAATTCCAGGCCGCGCATGACGATTATTCGGACATCCTGCTGAAGGCGCTGGCCGATCGGCTGGCCGAGGCGATGGCCGAGCGGATGCACGCGCTCGTCCGCGCCGATCTGTGGGGTTATGCGCCCGGGGAACAACTCACCAACGAAGCGCTGATCAAGGAAGAATATCGCGGCATCCGGCCGGCACCGGGCTATCCCGCCTGCCCGGATCACAGCCTGAAGCCGATCCTGTTCAATATGCTGGCCGATGAAGCAGGCGATGTCGCGGGCATCACGCTCACCGAAAGTTTCGCCATGTATCCCACCGCTGCCGTGTCCGGCATGTATTTCGGCCATCCTGAGGCGGACTATTTCGGCGTTGCACGGATCGGCGACGATCAGCTGGATGATTATGCGGCGCGGCGCGGCGTATCGCTGGATCAGGCCCGCCAGTGGTTGCGACCCAATCTGAACGAGTAGGTTCGGCGGAAAGCAGGGCGGGCAAATCGTCCCGCCTTGGAACGGCCCGGCTCAGCCATGGTTAAGGCGCTAAGTCCCAAGGCTTTGCGATGTTATCTGCTGTCACCATGAACCGATCGATCCTTGTTTCCGCCCTGTTCGCGGGCGCGCTCGCCGCGACACCCGCCGCGGCCCAGACCACTGCGCCCTATAGCGTCGCCGAAAGCGGGCGCGGCTATGGCTCGTTGCAGGCCGCGGTGGACGCGATCGGCAATGGCAGCGGCACCATTCTCGTCTCGCCCGGCGTGCACCGCGATTGCGCCGTGCAGGAGGGCGGCACGGTGGCCTATCGTGCGGCGGTGCCCGGCAAGGCGGTGTTCGACGGCGGGATCTGCGAAGACAAGGCCGCGCTGGTCCTGCGCGGGCGCGCCGCCAGCGTGAACGGCATCATTTTCCAGAACATGGCGGTGGCGGACGGCAATGGCGCGGGCATCCGGCTGGAGCAGGGCAACCTCACCATCTCCAACAGCTTCTTCCGCAATAGCGAGCAGGGCATATTGACCGCCGACGACCCCGCGTCGGCCATTCGGATCGATCGTTCCACCTTTTCCGGCCTTGGCCGGTGCGATCGCGGCCTGTCCTGTGCGCACAGCATCTATATCGGCGATTACGGATCGCTCAGCGTCACGCGCAGCCGTTTCCAGCAGGGCAATGGCGGCCATTACGTGAAGAGCCGTGCGCGCCGTACCACCGTGACCGATTCCAGCTTCGACGACACGCGCGGGCGCACCACCAATTACATGATCGATCTGCCCAATGGCTCCACCGGGGCGATCGAGGGCAATGTTTTCGTGCAGGGCCGCGACAAGGAGAATTACTCCGCGTTCATAGCCGTCGCTGCCGAGGGCAAGGAGCATTCGAGCAACGGCCTGGTCGTGCGCAACAACGATGCGCGCGTCGGCCCCGGCATCGACCGGACGACCACTTTCCTCGCGGATTGGTCGGGCGACCGCGTACAGCTGGGCGCGAACCGGCTGGGGGCGAAGCTGAAGCCGTTCGAACGGCGCTGAAGCGGCTCTGTCCTACGCGGCGCGCAGCCTGTATAGGGGCGCACGATGACTGCCCCACCGACCGCCGCTATGTCTCATTCATCGATGGCAGGGCACGGGTCGTCCGAATTTACGGGGGGTGTCCCGGGACACTTGCGACCTTTCGCTCGTGTCTGCGCCGCCCTTGCGGCGTTGCTCTTGCTGGTGCTGACGGCCGCCATTTGGATGGCGGCTCCCGTGCATGCGCAGGTTCCCAACACACCGCATATTCAGGGCACCTTGCTGGCAGAGAGCGGCAAGGTGGCACCCGGTGGCGGCGACACGCTGGCGCTGTCGTTCACGCCGGATGCCGGTTGGCACGGCTACTGGTCCAATCCCGGCGATGCGGGTTTCGGGATCGATTTGAAATGGTCGCTGCCCAAGGGCGTGACGCTGGGCGAGGCGCAGTTCCCGGTGCCGCAGACGCTGATGATCGCGGGGTTGATGAACCATGTTTACGAAGGGCCGCACGCGCTGCTCTTCGATTTGAAGTTGGACCGCAGCGTCGCGCCTGGCACGCGCATGCCGATCTCGCTCGATGCGCAGTGGCTCGCCTGTACCGACGAGATATGCGTGCCGGAGACCGGCCATTTCGAGACCACGCTGGTGGCGGGCGCGGGCGGCAAGGGTGCCACCGCGCGCTTCGACGGTTTCCGCTCGGCGCTGCCGACGCCGCTCGATCGGCCCGGCACGTACGAAATGACAAATGGCGTGTTGCGGCTCGCCATCCCCTACCCCGCCGATGCCGCCGCACCTGCGCCCCATTTCTTTGCGGGCGCGGACGGCATGGTCGATTATGCCGCGCCGCAGCGTTTCGCACGCCTGGGCGATCGGTTGGTGATGGAAACCAGGGCGGCAGGCAGTGACACGCCGCCCGGCGCTGTTTCGGGCCTGCTGGCACTGGGCGACGGTACCGGCCTTGCCATCACTGCCGCGCGGGGATCCGTGCCGACGGGGGGCACGCCGTTAAAGGCCAGCGCGGACCCTGCCGCCGATGCGCCGACATTATTGCTGAGCTTCGGCGCGGCGCTGCTTGGCGGCCTGCTCCTCAACATACTGCCCTGCGTGTTCCCAATTCTGGGGCTGAAGGCGATCAGCCTCAGCCGCGCGGCGATCGGGGAGAGCGAGGCACGGCGCGATGCACTGGCATATGGTGCCGGGGCGATCCTCGCCTGTCTGGCGCTGGGCGGATTGCTGCTGGCGTTGCGTGCGCGGGGAGAGGCGGTCGGTTGGGCATTCCAGCTTCAGGAACCCGCCGTGGTGGTGGCGCTGTTCCTCCTCACCGTCGGCATCGTCGCCAATCTGCTGGGCCTGTTCACCGTGCCCGGCGTTGCGGTTGGGGACAGGCTGACGCGGTCCGGCGGGGCAAGCGGCAGTTTCTGGACCGGCGCGCTCGCCGCCTTCGTCGCTACGCCCTGTACCGGACCGTTCATGGCAGCGGCCCTGGGCGCCGCGCTGTTGCTGCCGGTACCCGCCGCGTTGCTGTTGTTCGCAGGGCTCGGCATCGGGCTGGCGCTGCCGTTCCTCGCCATCGGGTTCATCCCGGCGCTGCGCCGCTGGCTGCCGAAGCCCGGCGCCTGGATGGAGACATTTCGCACATGGATGGCGCTGCCCATGGCGCTCACCGCGCTGGCGCTGGGCTGGCTGTCATGGCGTCTGGGCGGCACGAACCTGCTCATTGCGGAGATGATTGCTGCGGGCGCGATGCT
>JBELIU010000228.1:0-4527 GCA_042090735.1 Novosphingopyxis sp.
GGACCAGATCGAAGCGCTTCATATAGCTGCCGATCCGGCGGTATCGGCCCAGTCCCGGCTTGCCCGCCAGCGATGGGGCATCGTCCGGAAACTCCACCTGAATGCCCGGATCGACGGCCTTGCGCGCCCCGAAATCGCCATTGGCGGCAAGCACGACATGCGTGGCGTCCGCGCCGAAGCGGTTCATCAGCCGCGCGGTGCGCGCCTCCTTGCCGCCAAGATCGAAGCTGCCATGACAATGAAGCAGCCGGACCGGTCGGCTCATGAAGCGGCGCTCTGCGCGGAAACACCCGCCAGAAACCCGTCGATCGCACGGCGCACCGGCTCCTCGTCCAGCGTCGGCGCGTGGCCGATGCCGGGCACCGTTTCCAGCCGGGCATCGTGCAGCATGTCCAGCATGCGCTGGGCCACCGCGGGCGACAGGATATCGCTGTTCTCGCCGCGCACGATCAGCACCGGAATGTCCGCCATCGCTTTGAGCGCGGGCCACAGGTCCACGCCCGTCGCACTGCCCGGCACCTCGAACGGTTCGGCGATGCGCGTGTCGTAATCCTGCACGATGCGCCCCTTGGAATTCAGCTTGTGCGTGCGCTTGGCAAAGCGGATCCAGTCGGCCAGCTGCCAGGCGGGATAAATGGCACCGTTCACGTCTTCCTGTGCGCGGGCAGCATGCGCCCAGCTATCGAAGCTGCGCCCTTCGCCCACATAGCCCTGAATACGCTTGAGGCCGTCTGGCTCAATTTCCGGGCCGACATCGTTCAGCACCACGCCCTCCACGCGCTGCGGCCAGGTGGAGGCGAGCAGCATGGAAACGATCCCGCCCAGCGAGGTGCCGATCGCGGCGAAGCGCGTGACGTGCAGTTCCTCCAGCAGCGCCTCGATATCCTGCATGTAGCTGAGCGGCATGTAGGTCATCGCGTCCTTGGCATACGCGCTGTCGCCCCGCCCGCGATATTCCGGGCAAATCACCCGGCGGCCCGGCGCCAGATGCGCGGCCAGATCCTCGAAATCGCGCGCGTTGCGGGTCAGGCCCGGCAGGCAGATCACCGGCGGCAGTGCGCTGTTCGCGCCATATTCGCGGTAATGGAGCCGAAGCCCGTCGCGCGACCACCAATAGCCGTCCGAATATGCGGCCATGCTTGCCATTCTCCCCGGCCGTGCCCAGTTCACGGGGCATGGCTGTGATTGAACCGAAACCCGCTCCCTATAGGCCCGACGTCCAAATCGCCAGCCTTGGCGATGCGATCGGCGATCCGGTGGAGGCAGCGGACTTTCCCGAGACGATCCTGCGCTTCCGCAACGATCGCTGGACGCCCGCCGTGGGACTCGACGATCTGTCGGATGAGGCTTGGCTGCGCCATTTCGGGCGGTTCGAGCCGCTGCCGGAAAATCTGCCGCAGCCGCTGGCGCTGCGCTATCACGGCCACCAGTTCCGCACCTACAATCCCGAAATCGGCGATGGGCGCGGCTTCCTGTTTGCGCAGATGCGCGACGGCGAAGGGCGGCTTCTGGATCTTGCCACCAAGGGATCGGGCACCACGCCCTACAGCCGGCGCGGCGACGGGCGGCTGACGCTGAAGGGCGGCGTGCGCGAAATAATGGCCACCGAAATGCTGGAAGCGCTGGGCGTCGAGACGTCCAAGACCTTCTCGCTGATCGAGACCGGCGAATCGCTCTATCGGGGGGACGAGCCCTCGCCCACCCGCTCCGCCGTGCTGGTGCGGCTGGGGCACAGCCATATCCGCATCGGCACGTTCCAGCGCGCCGCGTTCGAGCGGAACGAGGACTTCGTCGCCAAGCTGACACGCTACTGTCTGGATCATTTCTACGGCGCGCCGGAGGTGGACGATCCCGGCGCCGCGCTGCTGGAACGCGCGGTGGATGCGTGCGCGCGGCAGGCGGCGGGGATGACGGTGGCGGGCTTCGTCCATGGCGTGCTCAACAGCGACAACATCAACATCACCGGCGAAAGCTTCGATTACGGCCCCTGGCGATTCACGCCGAAATGGACGCCCGGTTTCACCGCCGCCTATTTCGACGAAAGCGGCCTCTACGCGTTCGGAAGGCAGGCCGAGGCGATCCACTGGAACCTGGCGCAACTGGCCGGATGCCTGACGCTGATCGGCGAATCGCCCCCATTGAAGGCCGCGTTCGACCGCTTCCCGGATCGCTACCGCGTGCATTTCGTGCGCCAGTTCCTCTGGCGGCTCGGCTTCGCCCCGCGCAGTGTGGAAGAAGACCTTCATCTGGTCGCCGCAGCCGAAAAGGCGCTGACCGGGAGCGGCGTGCTGATCGACCGCTTCTTCTTCGACTGGATGGGCCGCCCTCGGTTGGACCACCCGGCCTATGCGGACGATGTGTTCGCGGACTTCCGCACACGCGCCGCCGCCTACGAACATGCGCGGCCCCGCGACCATAGCTATTGGTCGGGCGAGCCCTGCTCGATGCACATCGAGGAGGTGGAGGCGATCTGGGCCCGGATCGCCGAGGATGACGACTGGTCGGCGCTCTATGCCAAGGTCGATGCGATCCGCGCGATGGGCGAAGCTTACCGCGACTGAGCGCGATCAGGCCGGCGGCGTATCGTTCGCGCTGCGCTTCCTCAGCTCGTCGCGGATTTCCTTCAGCAGCTCCACCTCGCTCGGGCCGGGCGCGGCGGTGGTTTCATCCTTGCTCTCGAATTCCTCCATCACCTTGTTGGCCGCGCGCACGAGCAGGAAGATGATGAAGGCCAGGATCAGGAAGTTGATCGTCACCGTGATGAACTCGCCATAACCCAGCAGCGGCACGCCGGCATCCTTCAGCTCGGTATAATTGGTGAGCGAGCCTTCATAACCCTCCGGCACCGGGCCGAGCTGTATGAAATAGCTCGAAAAATCGAAGCCGCCGAAGATCGCGCCGATTACCGGCATGATGATGTCCTGCGTCAGCGATGTGGTGATCTTGCCGAACGCGGCGCCGATGATCACGGCCACCGCCAGATCCAGCACATTGCCGCGCAGGACGAATTTCTTGAACTCGGCGAACATTCGGGTCTCCCTGTAACCTTCTTCATCCATGTTTATGCCGCCGGGGCCGCCGCTTGTCGATTGGCGGTGGCGGGCGGTACGTCTTTCGGATTAGATGGCCCCAACGCATTTCCACGAAAGGACGATCCATGCGACCTGCCCTTCCGAATTTCCGCCTGCCCCGGCCCGCCCTGCCGAAGCTGCTGATCGCCGCGCTCGCCGCGAGCCTTCTGTCCGCCTGCGGCATCAACAGCGTGCCGACCGCCGAAGAGAACGCCAAGGCGCGCTGGGCCGATGTCGAGGCCGCCTATCAGCGCCGTGCGGACCTGATCCCCAACCTCGCCAACACGGCGGAGCGCTATGCCGAGCAGGAGCGCAGCGTGCTGACCGAAGTCACCGAAGCGCGCGCCCGCGCCACATCGGTTCAGGTAAACGCAGACGATCTGGACAACCCGCAGGCGCTGCAGCAGTTCGCGCAGGCGCAAGGGCAGCTCGGCCAGTCCCTCGGCCGCCTGTTGGCAAGCTTCGAGGCCTATCCGGACCTCAAGTCCAACCAGAACTTCCTGGCCCTTCAGAACGAGCTGGAGCGCACCGAAAACCGCATCAACATCGCCCGGCGCGATTACAATGAAGCGGTGCGCGAATATAACACGACCATCCGCACCTTCCCCGACATCATCGGCGCGAAGATCGTCCACGGCGCCAAGCCGCTGGCCCCCTATGAAGCCGATGCCGGCGCGGAAAACGCCCCGGAAGTCTTCGGCAAGAGCTGATGCAAACTGCCGTCTTCTTGCCTTCTCCCATCAAGGGGGAAGGACATCTTCCGCCCGCTCCCTGGGCGCCGAAAAGCATGATCGCGCGTGCGCTGCTGTTCGTTGCGCTGTTCGTCGCCGCGATCGCTCCGGCCAGCGCTCAGAACTTTCCCGAGCTCACCGGACGCGTGGTCGACGGGGCCGATATTCTGAGCGATGCCGACAAGGTTTCGCTTACGCAGCAGCTTGCCGCGCTGGAGCTGCGCACCGGGCGTCAGGTGGTGGTGGCCACCGTGCCCAGTCTGCAAGGTTATCCGATCGAGGATTTCGGCTATCGGCTGGGCCGCGCCTGGGGCATCGGCAGCGAGGAGAATGACGACGGCGTCCTCTTGCTCGTTGCGCCCAATGAGCGGCAGGTGAGCATCGAAGTCGGCTATGGTCTGGAGCCGGTGCTGACCGACACACTCGCCAGCACGATCGTGCAAGGCGCAATCATCCCGAATTTCCGCGACGGCGACTATCCCGGCGGCATCCAGGCAGGCGTCAAGGGCATCGCCAGCCAGCTCGAACTGCGGCCCGAGGAAGCGCGCAAACGCGTGGCAGAGGCCGATGCGCTGGCCCGCAAGCGCGAAAAAGGTGGCTTCCCCTGGGCGGGACTGATCTGGCTGGGCTTCTTCGCCTTCATGTTCATCGGTCCGATGATCGCGGGCAGCCGCGGGCGACGCTCCCGCTATCGCCGCGGCTCGGGCATGAGCGATGTGATCCTG
>JBELIU010000229.1:0-4492 GCA_042090735.1 Novosphingopyxis sp.
CTGCGCGAACAGTTCATCACGCGGCTGGAGCGCGAAAAGCGGATGGAAATGGCGCAGGCCTGTTTCGATTTCCTGCCGATGCGCGCGCGCCTCGACATCGCCGGATGGGCGGATGACGATATCTTCGCTCATAGCTGACGGCATTTCTGCAGGACGGGGGGCGTGAGCAAGCGCGCCGAGAAGCAGCGCTCCGAGCGGAAGCAGTTCGCCGCGCCGGGCGGCTCGTTCGATCGCACCATCCGCATCCTGCGCATCGCGCTGCCGGTGGCGGTGGGCGTCGTCATCGCCATCCTGTTGCTTGCGCCGCTGGCAGACCGGGGGGAGATGAGCTTCGTGCTCGACAAGAATCAGGTCGAGCGTGCCCCGGAGCGGCTGCAAGCCAGTGATGCGCTCTATCGCGGGGTCGACGACAAGGGCCGCCCCTTCGTGTTGCAGGCCGGTAGCGCGGTGCAGCGCAACGCGACGCCGGGGCAGGTGCAGCTGAACGATCTCATGGCGCGCATCATGCTGGACGATGGCCCGGCATCCGTGCAGGCGGGCGAGGCGATCTACAATATCGAGGCGCAGACGGCGCAGGTGCCGGGCCCACTCGAGTTCGAAGCGGAGCCAGACTATCGGCTCTCCACCAGCAACGCCACGCTCGCATTCGGACCGCAGACGTTGAGCTCCACCGGGGGCGTTACCGGGTCGACCGAGCTCGGCAATTTCAAGGGGGACCGGCTGGAAGCCGATCTCGCCAACCGCACGCTCGTGGTTTCGGGCAATGTCACCGGCCGTACCGAAGTTGGCCCCTTCCGCGCCGATCGCCTGACGGTGAACCTTGCCGAGGGAACGATCGCGCTGTCCGGCGGTGCAAAAGTTCACGTAAATCAGGGCCGCTTGCGCTAAGGACATCGATATGAAGCGGATCGCGATACTCTCCCTAAGCCTTCTCGGATCGGCGCTGCTGCTGCCGACGGCAAGCGCGCAGGTGCTCACCGGGCACAACAGCAACGCGCCGGTGGATTTCAACGCCGGGCGGATCGAGATTCAGGACCGGTCGGACCGGGTCGTGCTCTCCGGCGGCGTGCAGGTGACGCAGGGCAACCTCACGCTGCGTTCCGCGCGCATGACGATCGCCTATTCCAACGGCCGGGATATCAATGTGAACCGCATCGATGCCACCGGCAATGTGGTGATCACCCGGGGGGACGAACGCGCCACCGGCAACGCCGCGATCTACGATCTCGATCGGCGGCTGATTACGCTGGTGGGCAATGTCACGCTGCGCCAGGCCGGCAATGATCTGAACGGCGGCCGGCTGGTGATCGATCTCGACAGCGGCAAGGCGGTCATCGACGGCAGCGGCGGCGGCGCCGCACCCGCCGGTATCGACAGCGCCGGGCCGGGCCGGGTGACCGGCACCTTCACCGTGCCGCAAAAGAGCCGCTGACGCCGTCATCCCGCGCGGAGCGGGCGTCGTTCGTCGAGATCGGCTTGATGCTCACCCGTCAGGCTTTCATGCAAAGCCCGTGCCCGAAGCCCTTCCAACCACTCTGAACTCGAGGCGATTGTTTGCAAGCAACGCCGCGCGCGCCTATCTGGCGCCGGGGGAGGGACGGCAGGACGATGAAGCGCATGGATGATATCAGCACGGCGATCAGCCCCGAAGCGGCAATGACCGAGAATGCGCTCGACCGCGGCCTGGCGGTGGTTTCAATCGCCAAGAGCTACGACAAGCGGCAGGTGCTGTCGGACATATCGCTCTCGGTGGCGCGGGGCGAAGTGGTCGGGCTGCTCGGGCCCAACGGCGCGGGCAAGACCACCTGCTTCTATTCGATCATGGGTCTGGTGAAGCCCGACAGTGGCCGCATCGTGCTGGACGGGGAGAATATCACCGGCCTGCCGATGTATCGTCGCGCCGTGCTCGGCCTCGGCTATCTGCCGCAGGAGACCTCGATCTTTCGCGGCATGACGGTGGAGCAGAATATCGGCACGGTGCTGGAGATGGTGGAGCCCAGCAAGCAGGTGCGCAAGGCGCGGCTGGAACAGTTGCTCGGCGAATTCGGCCTCACGCGCCTGCGCGATTCCGCCGCGATGGCGCTTTCGGGCGGTGAGCGGCGCCGCTGCGAGATTGCCCGCGCGCTCGCGGCCGATCCGTCGATCATGCTGCTGGACGAACCTTTTGCCGGTATCGATCCGATCTCCATTGCCGACATCCGCGATCTCGTCGCCGACCTCAAGAAGCGCGACATCGGCGTGCTCATCACCGATCACAATGTGCGCGAAACCCTGGAAATCGTGGACCGGGCCTGTATCATCTACGACGGCCAGGTGCTGTTCGCGGGTTCTCCGGAAGATCTGGTGGCGGATCCAAACGTCCGCCGCCTCTATCTCGGTGAGAGCTTCGCGCTTTAGGAACAGGCAAAGGGGGCCGGTGTGAGTAAGGGGCGTTTCCAGACATGAGTTCCCTGGGACCTAGGCTCGATCTACGCCAGTCCCAGTCGCTGGTGATGACTCCGCAGCTGCAGCAGGCGATCAAGCTGCTGGCGCTGAGCAATCTCGAGGTCGAGGCCTATCTGAACGACGCGCTGGAGCGCAATCCGCTGCTCGCCAGCGAAAGCCGCGGCTCCGAGCAGGAGAGCGCGGTGCGCGACGCCCCGGCAGAAGCGCGCGCCGACGAGGGGATGGACCCGGTCGAGGCGAGTGGGGAGCGTGCAGAGCATTTCGGTTCGCCCGGCAGCAGCGGTTCGCTGCCGTCGGCAGAACCCGGCGAGGGTCCGGATTTCGACCGGATGGCATCGCCCGAACCCACGCTGCACGAACATCTCGAAGCGCAGGCCAACGCCCAGTTCGGCCCCGTCGACCGCGCCATCGCGCTGGCTCTGATCGAGCAGATCGACGCCGCCGGTTATCTGCGCGAGGGCGTGGATGTCATCGCCACGCGGCTCGGCATCGAGGAGGAAGAGGTCGAGCGGGTGCTGGGCGAGGTGCAGCGGTTCGATCCCACCGGCGTGGGCGCGCGCAATCTGGCCGAGTGCTTGGCCATCCAGGCGCGCGAGGCGGACCGGTTCGATCCGTGCATGGCGATGCTGATCGGCCATCTCGATCTGCTGGCCAAGGGCGATTTCACGCGCCTCAAGCGATTGTGCGGGGCTGATGACGAGGACTTTGCCGAGATGGTGGCGGAGCTCCGCGAATATGATCCCAAGCCGGGCTCCCGGTTCGACAGCGAGATGCTGCCGCCGGTGGTGCCCGACATCTTCATCCGCCAGAATGCCGGCGGCTGGCGGGTCGAACTGAACGAGGCCAATCTGCCGCGCCTGCTGGTCGACCGGCAATATCAGGCCGATCTGGAAGCGGGGGCCGACAAAGCCACGAAGAGCTGGATTGGCGAATGCCTGAGCGAGGCGCATTGGCTGATCAAGGCACTGGATCAGCGCCAGCGCACGATCGTGAAAGTGTCGAGCGCGATCCTGAAGCGTCAGGAAGCGTTCTTCCACAAGGGAGTGACCGCGCTTCGGCCGCTGACGCTGCGCGAGGTGGCCGAGGATATCGAGATGCATGAGAGCACGGTGAGCCGCGTCACCAGCAACAAATATCTCGCCTGTGCGCGGGGCGTATTCGAGCTCAAATATTTCTTCTCCAGCGGTGTCGCGTCAGGCGATGCGGGGGAAGCGGCCAGCGCGGAGGCGGTCAAGAGCCATATCGGGAAGCTGATCGACGCCGAAGATGCCAAGAACATCCTTTCCGACGATCGTCTGTGCGAGCTGCTGAAGGAAAAAGGGTTTGAAATAGCCCGCCGCACGGTTGCGAAATATCGCGAGGCCATGGGCCATGGTTCTTCAGTGCAGCGGCGGCGGCAGAAGAAGATGGCGGGGCTTTAAGCGCCCCGCGCATGCTACTAATGCGCGGCTGCTACAGCCGGTCGATGGTGTCGGTCGCCTTTTTCCCGGCGACGAAGCCGAGGATCAGGAACACGACGAACAGCACGATCGCGATCACGAACAGCCAGATCGCGATATTGGCAAAGGTGCCTGCGACGCCCCCGAAGCCGAGAATGGCCGCGACCAGTGCGATGATGAGGCAGAGGATAGCTAGTTTGATCATGCTCTGGAAAGCCGCGAGCGGTGATACGGTTCCGTATCCGCCGCCAATCGCCTGCGCTTTACGCCTCGTCGGCGGAAGCGGGGCGCGGGAACACCAGCCGTGTAACCGCACCGTCTTCATTGGAATAAGCCAACTGTCCGCCGAGCTGCGCCGCAAATCCGCGTGCGATCCGCGATCCCAGCCCGTGGCCTGCGCGCTCCTCATGGTCGTCCGGAAAGCCGGGTCCGCTGTCGCGCACCGTCAGCTCCAGCCCGGCCGGCCCAAGGTCGCGCAGCTGTACCGCGATTTTGCTGGACGGCTGACCTTTCACGCCGTGCTTCAGGCTGTTGGTGACGATCTCGGTCACCAGCAGCGAAAGGGTCATCATCTTGCCGATATCGAGCCGCACCGGGTCCATATCGAC
>JBELIU010000230.1:0-4479 GCA_042090735.1 Novosphingopyxis sp.
TGGCCCAGTCGCGCGCGGTGGCATGCATCATCGACCCGCCGATCATCGTGCCTGCCCGGTCGAACTCGATCCGGGCGCTCGTCATGCGCAGCGGCTCGAACAGGCGGCCATAGGCAAAGCGGCGCACCGCCTCCATCCGCACGCGCGGGTTCTTGCTGTCGGTCAGCTCGCGCGCGATGATGTCCGCCAGGATCACCGACGTGGCCGAGCTGTATTCGAACTTTTCGCCCGCGCGGGCCTCCATCGGGCGGCTTTCGGCATAGCGGGCCATGTCGTCCGCGCCGTCCAGGAACAGCATGCGCGCGGTATCGCCATCATAGATTTCGCCGGGCTGATCGGGATCGAGCCCTTCGGTATGATCCAGGCCGCTCGCCATGTGCAACAGATGGCGCAGCGTGATGTTGCGACGCGGATCGCCCGGGCTCTGCCATTCGGGAATCGGCGCAGGGTCATCGAGCTTCAGCCGCCCGTCGGCCACCAGCATACCGATTAGGACGGCCGTGACGCTCTTTTCCATCGACCAGCTGATGAGCGGGGTGTCGGCGGAAAAGCCCGGGCCGTAGCGCTCTGCCACCGGCTTGCCGTAGCGCATGATGACGAGGGCGCGCGTTTCCGCCTGCGCCGGATCGCTGAACAGCGGCTCGATGCGCGCGTCGAGCGCGGCCCGGTCGACCGGGCTGTCGATCGCGATATAGTCGCAGCGCGCGTCGCACGGATCGGGCGGCGGCGGGGCGGGCGGTGCGTCCGAACCGCAAGCGGTCAGCAGCATCAGGGCCGCAAAAGCGGTTGCGGGGTAAAGCGATTTCTTCCTAGGCATGCGCGCGATGACCTGCACCACCGAGACCCGCCATGACAAGTGTTGATCCCCGTGCGCGCCGCTGGTGGTACTGGCCGGTCCGCATAATCGCGCTGCTGGTGCTCATCGTCGCCGCGCTGCTAATCTGGCAGTGGCGTTCGCTGACGATGCAGGCGGAGCTTGGCGCGCGCTATACTGCCCGCGTCGCCTGTTCCTGCCGCTATATCGAGGGCCGCAGTCTGCAAAGCTGTGAGAGCGACAAGGAGCCGGGCACCGAGATCGTGTCTATGCGCGACGATCCGGCGAACAAGCGCGTGTTCGCATCGGTGCCGTTGCTCTCGGAGGGAGCGGCGGAAAAACGCGGCGATTTCGGCTGCGTGCTGCTGACGCCGGAGGAGCTGGAGCAGGCGGACTGAAGCTAGACTTGCCTGTTCGGGCGTCAGATCTCGAACGGCTTGATCTGCACGGGATTGGTCATTGGCAGGCGGATGCGCGAGCGCCAGTAACCGTTTTCGAGCCGCCGGTCGAAGCTCGCACGAACTGCCGCCAGGACAGTGCGGATGATCTGCGTTCCGGAGCCTTCACGCACATTGTCTATGGTGCCCGGATTGTCGAACCGCTCTTCCCATAAAAAATCGAGCATTCCGCTCTCGTCCGTGCTCAGTTCCCAGCGGATGGTGAGTTCTTCCGCACGGTCGCCGAGGAAGCCGTGTTTGGCGCTATTGGTCGCCAGCTCGTGCAGCACCAGCCCCATCGGCGTGATCGCGTCGCGCGGCAGTTCGATCGGCTCGCCCTCGATATGCGCATCGGTCGATTTCGATCGATGATAGGGGCTGAGGACTTCGGCCACCAGATCGCGCAGCTGGATGCCGTTATCCTCCACGCTCATGCCGATCGTGGCTTCATGGGCGCGCCCCAGCGCGACGATGCGATCGCGCGCGATGTTCGCGGCGTCCTGCGCGCTGTCCATTCCGCGTGAGGACATGGTGACGATCGAGGCGATCACCGCGAACACATTCTTCATGCGGTGGTTGAGTTCTCGGTTGATCATGCGGAACTGCTGATCGGCAACGCGCGCGGCAACGACATTGCTGACGTCCCACTGCGTCCCGAAGAAATAAACCAGCTGCCCGTCCGGATCGTAGATCGGTCCGATGTGCACAGCATTCCAGAAACTGGTGCCGTCCTTGCGATAATTCAGCAGTTCGACGACGCCGGTCTTCTCGGTCTTGATAAGATCGCGCATCTTGGTGACGTGCAACGGATCGGTGCCGGCGCCCTGCAGCATCCGGCAGTTGTTCCCGACGACATCGCTCTCTTCATATCCCGTCATCTCGTAAAAACTGGGATTGGCGAAGATGATCGGGTTGTCGTCCTGGCGGGGATCGGTGACGCACATGGCCATGCGGGTCTGGCCCAGCGCCTGCAGGATCAGGTTCGCACCGTCATCGGTTGTATCCAGGATCTGCTGAAGATTGGCACGTCCCGCTTCGGACATTTCGGCGGTGGGGAGATCGTTTTCGTTCATGGCATGCCTCTTTCGGGGTCAACCATGCCCGCATTTTCGGCATCGTTTCCGCGTGGATCCTGTCAGGCGGCCAGTTGGTCCTGTGCCGCCAGGGTGGTTTCGATCCAACCGCCGCCGAGCACTTGCGTTCCACGATAGAGGACGGCGGCCTGTCCCGGCGCGACGCCATATTCCGGGGTATCGAAGAGAATGCGGCTGCCCTCCAGCCGCGCGGGCACCGGCTTGGCGAGCGAGCGGACCTTGGCGGTGAGCGGCCCGTCCCGCTCTGCGCCGATCCAGTTGATATCGGAAAGCTCGGCCCCCGCCACGGCGAGCGACGCCTTGGGGCCGACGATTACCTGCCGCTGCGCCGCATCGATTCGCACGACATAAAGCGGTTCGGCTTGCCCACCGATTTCCAGCCCGCGGCGCTGACCGACGGTGTAATGGATGATGCCCTTGTGGCGGCCGAGTTCGCGACCCGAGATATCGACGATCGCGCCTTCCTCGCCCGCTTCGGGGCGCAGCTTGCGCACGATTCGCGCATAATCGCCGTCTGGCACGAAGCAAATGTCCTGGCTGTCCGGCTTGGCTGCCACCGGCAGCGCGACCTCGCGGGCCAGCTCGCGCACTGCCGCCTTGGGCATCGCGCCCAGCGGAAAGCGCAGATAGTCGAGCTGATCGCGCGTGGTGGCGAACAGGAAATAGCTCTGGTCCCGCGCCGGATCGGCGGCGCGGTGCAGTTCGGCACCATTCGGGCCTTGCTCGCGCCGGACATAGTGGCCGGTCGCCAGGCAATCGGCCCCCAGATCGCGTGCCAGCGACAGGAGATCGGTGAACTTCACGCCCATATTGCACTGCACGCACGGGATCGGCGTGCGGCCGTTCGCATAATCATCGGCGAACTGGTCGATCACCGAATCGCGAAAGCGGCTTTCATGGTCGAATACATAATGCGCGATGCCGAGCTTGTCGGCGACGGCCCGCGCATCGCGAATGTCCTGTCCCGCGCAGCAGGATCCGGTGCGCTGCACGGCAGACCCGTGATCGTAGAGCTGCAGCGTCACGCCGATCGTCTCCGCACCCGAGCGTGCGGCGAGCGCGGCCACGACGGAGCTGTCGACGCCGCCCGACATGGCAACGACGATGCGCTTGCCGGTAAGATCGCTTCCCAGCTGGAAATCCGCGGTGGTGGTCATGGGCGCGCACATAATAGTCCGGCGGCCAAATTGCCAGCGGCGCAGACCCTCTTCGCGGGGCGGGGAGGGAAGGTGCGCTGGAGGAAGACCCGCCGAATTGGCAAGATTGCGTTAACCAAAGCTAATGGCGGCTGAACCGCATTTTTACGGAAGCTTATCCTCTGGCGCCTAATGCAAGCCTATGGACGTACCTTCTCAACAGCAATTCGACCGTGCGGGAAGCCCGCTCTCTGCCATCGATTATGCGACCTTGCGGGCCGTGATGACCGCGCGGGGTATGGGCGAGCGGGCGTCCGCGCGGCTCGGCCGGGCCGGACTCGTACCGACAGGAACGATGGCCGACCGTATCAACTATTTCGCCGGGCGTTTTTCGGGCGCGCCTCGCTTCGCCGGTCCTTTCGCTCCGTTCATCGGGCGAATGGGCGCGTGTAAAGACGCTGTTTACCTTGGCGCTTCAACATCTGGCAGGAACATGACGTGTAAGGAACCTCCAACACCGGGGGCCGGAACGGCCGCTCATTCTGGGGGAATGAAATGATCGAAAACCAGAAAATAAAACCAGCCCAGGTGATCGGCCCGCTAGGCGAACCGCTGACGATCGCCGATCTTCCGCCGGTCACCACGCGCCGCTGGGTCGTGCGCCGCAAGGCGGAGGTGGTTGCCGCCGTGAACGGTGGGCTCCTCAGCGTCGATGAGGCTTGCGAACGCTATGATCTCACGCTGGAAGAATTCGCCAGCTGGCAGCGCGCGGTGGATCGATCCGGCATGCCGGGCCTGCGCGTCACCCGCATCCAGCACTACCGCGATCTGTACGAACGCCAGCAGAAATACTGATCCGCCGCGGCCCCGCCGCAGCGTAAAATTCCGAAGCTCCCGCAGGCATCGCCCCTGCGGGAGCTTTTCGTTATGCTTGCGGAACTTTTATCCGGACGGGCGATTGATCCTTGCAGAAAGACGGGCAAGCGTATTCGGCCCAT
>JBELIU010000231.1:0-4466 GCA_042090735.1 Novosphingopyxis sp.
AAGAGGAGATGATCATGCCCCTCGGCGATATGTTCCCCGCCCAAGCGTACGGCGTTGCCAAAGCCGGTAAGCGCGCTGGGATGGCCGCGATCGACGGCTAGACGCATCCGGTCGCCGCGCACAGCGCCGATAATCTCACGCTCATCCCCGTAACGGCCATAAAGATCGCGTTTGGCAACAAAGAGCACGAAATGGCCCGGATTGCTGTCGACCACCGCGCGCCAATCCACCGTGAACCGGCGAACCGGCGCGCCGTCCGGCGGCACCAGCCGGGCAACGGCGTGGAGATCGGGCGGTCCGGCAATCTGCGCGAATTCCGTGCTCAGAAATTCGATTTTCCAGGCGCGGCCGTCAGGGCTGTAAATGGCGATATGCTGTTTCAGCCAGTCCTGCGCCACCGCGAAATTTTGCGGCGTCCACGCCACGGGAAGGCCGCTTGCCGCGGCATAATCGCCTAGCGGCACGATAATATCGGCGCGCGCCTCGCCCGGCCCGAAATCGATCTGCACCTCACTGTTAGGGGTAATATGCGCGTTCGCCGCGCCCGGAAGGGACAGCGCAACAAGCGCCAGAGCGAATGCGATCAGCCTTGCCATCGTCCGCTCAGCCATGGCCGAACCAGATATAGCTCTGCGCTGGATCGAACACTTTGGGATCGATCTTCTCCGCTTCGGCCCGCGCTTTGTCGCTCGCTTTGCCATCACCCATCAAGGCTTCGGCTTCGGCGCGCAGCGCCCAGGCTCGGGCGCTGACCCAGCCGGAGCGCTCCACCTGTTTGAGCAATGCGAGCGCCTTTTCCGGCTGCCCGTTGGCGAGCTGTGCCGATGCCAGCATGATTGCGGCCTGGCCATGCGGGCGCGCGGCGTAATCGGCCGCTGCGATGCGCAGCGCCTTGGCAGGATCGCCCAAGGCAAGCTCATGCTCTACCGCATGCCCGCGCGCCGCGCTTGGCAAGGCGGCCATGCGTCGGTCCCAGATGCCCTGCGCGCGCGCGATCCACGGTTTCGCGTCGGCGATGCGTCCATTCGCGCGAAGCAGAGCAGCCAGCGCGTCCATCACCAGCGGATCGTTCGATTGGTCCGCCGCCTTGGTATAGAGCGCAACCGCCCCATTCACGTCGCCCTTCAGGGCCAGCATCTGCGCCTGATAGGCCTCGGCGAGCCACCAGCCTTCGAAGGCGCGATTGGCGGCTGCGATATTCTTGGCGGCCATCGCCCAGTTCCCGCTAGCAAGACCGATATCGGCCAGCCGGAGGAAGAAAAAGGCGGCAAGATAGGGGCTTGGCGCCTTGGCAGTGGCCCCGGCGCGGCGGATGGCGGCCTCCGCTTCGTCGAACCGGCCATGCTTCAGTTCATAGGTCGACAGGCGCGTCAGGCTTCCGATGTCTTCGCTAAGCCGCGCGGAGCCGCGATAATAACGCAGCGCCTCATCATATTGGCCGCGATAAAAGGCGACATCCCCGCGCATGCCGAGCCATTCGGCGCGCTCGGCGTCATTGGGCTGCACCGCGAAGCGATCGGCCATGTCGAGAAAGCGTTCGGCGTCGTCCAGCCGATGGACCGTGATGGCATGGGCGGCAGCGGCAACCACCGGGCCGGACCCTTGCGGCGCGTCTTCAAAGGCGCGGTCAAGTTCACCGTCGATGGCAGCAAGATCGGTGTAATTGCCGGTCAGCGAAGCGCGGCGGGAGAGCGCGCCGGTATAGGCCTCGCGTCGCAGCCACTGGTCGGGTGCACTTTCGAGGCGTTGGCGCGTGTTCTCCACGGTGGTCTCGGCGCGTTCAAGTTCGAGGGCATAGCTGTCCGGGCCTATCACCCGGTCCATCCCGATGCCTTCGGGCACCGGCGGCGCATGATCGCCGCCACCGAACAGACGGACGGCCAGTGCTACCAGCGTCGCGGCCACAAGCAGAAGAATAGCGAACTTCCACAGCCGGCTCGTCGAGCCGCCGTGCGGGCGTTCCGGCCCTGTTGAGGGCGGGGGCGCCGTGACCTCCGTCACGCCGCCCCCTTCCGTTCAATCATCGTCCGTTCGGCTCAACTGGTGGTCGAGCAGGGCACGAAGCCGGCGGTGATCAGATCGTCCCGCAATCCGGCATGGATTTTCGTAAGCTCCGTGGTCAGTTCGTTCACGAACCGGCCTGCCACGTCATCCGCGGGATTGGCGTCATTGTAGGGCAGCTTCTGGTTGGTTCCGATCAAAGCTGTCGCCACTGCGGGCATGCCCATCCGGTCGACGCGGACATAGGACGTGTCAGGCTGGCTGCGGAAGTTGAAGTTAGCACCCGCACTGCTTGCGCGCGGCGGGGTGCCTTGCGCATTGCCCAGCCAAGGATATCCGCCAGCCATGTTGCGATCGCCCAGCGCATAAGCAACATCGTTGCGCGGGACGTCCAGGGGCAGATTCTGGAAGGTGAGCGCGCCCTGTGTGGCGCCGGTCCGTGTCTTGGCACCCAGCTTCAGGAGGATCACCGCCTCGGTGACATTGGCCACCGGATCACCCACGCGGCGCCCGTTCGGGAAGCCGGCAGCCGCGCCATAATTGAGCGTCAGCGTATCGGGGATGATGAGGTCAGCCACCGTGGTGCCCGGCGCGACTTGCTGCGTGAGGCATTGCGACACGTCGACCGTGCCGGTGGTGCTCGTCGGCGTGGGGGTTGGCGTCGGTGTCGGCGTCGGTGCTGGCGACGGAGCCGGTGCGGGCGCCGCGGTGGGCGGAGGCGTAGCGGCAGAGTTGTTGTCGTCACAGGCCGTCAAGGTCAGGGCGATGGCCAGCGGGGTGGCGAGTGCGAGTGCACGCTTGGTGATAGTCATCAGAGCTGTCCTCCCAGACGCAGGGTTTCGGCCCAGACATCGATCGGAACCGCCTGTCCGTTGGCGCTGTTCTGCGGAATACGGCTGCGCGGAATCTCGATCACGATGGCGGTATCGTTCGAATTTGCGAAGAAATCACGCGTGCTCATGATTGAAAGGTTGCCGGTCTGCTTGGATTGGGTGAAGCCCTGCAGATCGAAAAAGAACGGATCGTCGAACAACCCAGCGCGGTAGCGCACACCGTCGATCGTGTTGTCGGCTTCTACCGGTCCGACCAGCGCGTTGCCGCCATTGGTGTTCGGAATACCGGTGATCTGCATGCCATAGGCGTTGGCATTGCTCGGATCCTGGCCGAAGCGAATGCGGATCGGAATGTTGGTCGCGGTGCGCGGCGCCTGGTTCGAAATGTTGATCTTATAGAGAACATCGCGGTCATAGGTTGCACCCGCCGTCGTCGGCATCGGGCCGGCAAAGGTCAGGATCAGCACCAGCTTGTCATCGGTGTGGAAAGCGAAGACGTCGGCGATGTCGGCCGCGTAGTCGGGCGTGTTATCTACGGTGGGGTCGGTACGCTGTGGCGGATCGCGGTGATCCGCGGCAGGCGCAAACTGCTCCGGCAGAATGATGGCCAGCGGCACGGCGAGCGCCGCTGCGCCTCCCGCGATCGCCAGCTTGGCAAAACGATTCATGTGGCTTCCTCCTCTATCGGCGGCGCGAATTGGGACTTCCCGTTTGAGCTGCCAATACAAGCCTACGCGGCAAGTCGCCGGAAGGATGCTTGGCCCTCGAAAAATTTCGCTATATTTCTAAGCGCTTATAAATTCTGTTCAGAACCCAGAAAGGAACGCGTCCGAAATGACACTTCGGTGGGAGCCCCACTCCTGCCGCCGGCGCACCCTATTTCCTGGCACAGAGCGCATAACCCGCAGACGTGAGATCGTCCGCAAATGCATTGGTCAGCGCGCCCAGTTCCTCTTCGATATCGCCGACATAGTCTCCGTCGACATCATCGCCGGGGCCAGCGTCGTTATAGTCCGGTTTCTTCTCGAACGGCACGATCGCAGTGGAAACCAGCGGCATGCCGACCCGGTCCACCCGGTCATATTTGTCATCGTCTTCATCGACGAAATTGAAATTCCCACCGCCGGCACTCGCACGCGGCGGGTTGCCTTGCGCAGGGGCGAGATAGGGAAAGCCGGACGGGAACACGACATCGTTGGATGCCGGATTGAGCGGCAGATCGGCAAAACGCCGCGCGCCCTCTTTCGACAGATCGAGGAACAGATAGGCGAGGAAGATGTCCCCAACCTGATCCGTGAGCTTCCGGCCATTGGGAAACCCGGCGGGCCGCGAATAGTCGATCGTCAACGTGTCGGGGAAGATCGATTGCCCCACGGTGCGGCCGGACGCCACCAGATCGCTTTCCGAAATACGCTGCGTCAGGCAGTCTCGCACCGAATAGCTGACACCGCTGGGTGCGGGCGGCGGCGGCGGCACGGGGATGTTCGAGAAATCTTCCTCGGTATCGACGTCATCGTTGCTGGACCCGCAGGCCGGGAGCGCGAGCAGCATGGCAACGGCCGCAACGGCCGCGATCGTACGAGTGGTCATAAGGCGAAATTCCCCGCTACTGGCCTTGGACCAGCATGCTAG
>JBELIU010000015.1:0-23413 GCA_042090735.1 Novosphingopyxis sp.
GATCAGCCACCGCACTCCGCCGCTCGCCAAGGCCGGCCTTTATGCGGAACTGGGCGAATTGAAGGCGAGCCTTGCGCGCTGGTTCGATGCGCCCGCCCGCCGCGGCGACATGCTGGAACTGATCGCCGCGCAAGCCGCCGCCGTGGACCTGACCGAGGAAGGTGCAGCGTTGACGGATGCCGATATGGACGGCCTGTCCGCCGATCTCGCCGAACTTGAAGCCACGCTGATCCCCAGCGGCCTGCATGTCGTCGGCCAGCCCATGATTGCGGACGCTGCCGAAGAGCTCGCCGCCGAAATGGCTACCGCCCAGGACGGCGACATATCCGAACTGCGCGAGCGCCTTCTGGCTGAAACCGAACTGCCCGCCCTGCGCCATGCGCTTGCCGGCGGTTATGTCGCGCCGGTGGCGGGCGGCGATATCCTGACGAGCGCGGACGTGCTGCCGACGGGGCGCAACATCCACGGCTTCGATCCCTTCCGCCTGCCCACCGCCTTTGCCTGCGCCGATGGCGCGCAGCAAGCCGAACGCCTGCTCGCGCGCCACGCGCAGGAGGGCAAGGGCCTTCCCGCAAGCGTCGCGATGGTGCTGTGGGGCACAGACACACTGAAATCGGGCGGCGCGCCGATCGGTCAGGTGTTGGCGCTGCTCGGCGCGAAGCCCCGCTTCGACGGCTTCGGCCGTCTGGCGGGCGCGGAGCTGATTCCGCTGGAGGAGCTGGGCCGCCCGCGCATCGACGTGGTCGTGACGCTGTCCGGCATTTTCCGCGATCTCCTGCCGTTGCAGGTAAAGCTGATCGCCGAAGCCGCCTGGATGGCGGGCGAAGCGGATGAGCCGGAAGCGCAGAATTTCGTGCGCGCACACCGCATGGCGGAAATTGCCGCTGGGGCCGATCCCGAGGTCGCGTCGCTGCGCGTCTTCTCGAACGCGGAAGGGGCCTACGGCGCCAACGTCAATCACCTGATCGAGGCGGGCCTGTGGGAGGGCGAGGATGAGCTGGCCGATCAGTTCGCCGCGCGCAAGGGCTTCGCTTATGGCCGAGACGGCAAGGCGAGCGCGCAGCCCAAGCTGCTCGATTCGCTGCTCGGCCAAGTCGATCTGGCCTATCAGAACCTGGAATCCGCGGAACTCGGCGTGACGTCGATCGACCATTATTTCGATTCGCTGGGCGGCATGACCCGCGCGGCCATGCGCCGAGGCGGCGGCGCGGTGCCCGTCTATATCGGCGATCAGACCGGCGGGCGCGCCAAGGTGCGCACCATGGGCGAACAGGTGGCGCTGGAAACCCGCACCCGCGCGCTCAACCCGCGCTGGTATGAAGCGATGCTGGATCACGGGCAGGAGGGCGTGCGTCACATCGAAGCGTCGGTGACGAACACCTTCGCCTGGTCCGCCACCACCGGCCAGGTGCAGCCCTGGGTCTATCAGAAGCTGACGCAAACCTATGTGCTGGATCCGGCGATGCGGCGGCGCCTGTCCGAACTCAATCCCACCGCGTCTGCCCGCATGGCCCACCGCCTGATCGAGGCGCATGACCGCCACTATTGGACCCCCGACGCCGTAACCCTCGCCGCGCTGCACGATGCCGGTGACGAACTCGACGATCGTATGGAAGGAATCGCCGCATGAGTACCGCGACGCTGCTCGAACGCGCTGCCGGACGCCGCCCCGACGGGGAGGGCTCGGTCCAGTACAAGCCCGATCCGTCGCTGAAGATCGACGGCGCGCAGGTCTTCGCCATCTACGGCAAGGGGGGCATCGGCAAATCGACCACCAGCTCCAACCTCTCGGTCGCCTTTTCGATGTTGGGCAAACGCGTGCTGCAGATCGGCTGCGATCCCAAGCATGACAGCACCTTTACGCTGACCAAGGCGCTGTGCCCCACGGTGATCGATATCCTTGCCGAGGTCGATTTCCATTCCGAGGAGCTGCGGCCCGAGGATTATGTCTTCGAGGGCTATAACGGCGTGATGTGCGTGGAGGCCGGCGGTCCGCCCGCGGGCACGGGCTGCGGCGGCTATGTGGTCGGCCAGACGGTGAAGCTCCTGAAAGAGCACCACCTGCTGGACGATACCGATATCGTAATCTTCGACGTGCTGGGCGATGTGGTCTGCGGCGGCTTCGCAAGCCCGCTGCAACATGCCGACAAGGCGATGATCGTCACCGCCAACGATTTCGATTCGATCTTCGCTGCCAACCGCATCGTTTCCGCGATTCAGGCGAAGGCGAAGAATTACGACGTGCGCCTTGCCGGCGTGATCGCCAATCGCAGCCGCGACACCGATGAAATCGACCGGTTCAATGCCGCCACCGGTCTCAAGCGCCTTGCCCATTTCGGCGATCTCGATGCGATCCGGAAGAGCCGCCTGAAAAAGGCAACGATCTTCGAGATGGGCGACGATCCGGACATCGTGGCGGTGCAGAAGGAATATGTGCGCCTGGCCCAGTCGCTGCTCGACGGGGTGGAGCCGCTGGAGCCGCGACCGATGATCGACCGCGAATTGTTCGACTTCCTGGGGTACGATTGATGGCAAGCGCAACCTACGATCTGCGGCGGGCCGAACTCACCCGCTATTTCGACCGGACCGCGGCCGATGCGTGGGAGAAGCTGACGTCCGACGCACCGGTCAGCCGTGTCCGCGCGACGGTGCGCGCGGGCCGTGACAGAATGCGTGCTCTGCTGCTGTCCCGGCTTCCCGAAAATCTGACGGGCGCGAGCCTTCTCGATGCGGGCTGCGGCACCGGCGCGCTTTCGGTGGAGGCGGCTTGCCGGGGGGCGCAGGTGACCGCGATCGATGTGAGCCCGCGGATGATCGAGATTGCGGGCGACCGGTATGAAGGCGCCAAAATCGACTTTCGTGCGGGCGACATGCTTTCGCCCGAGCTGGGGCGATTCGACCATGTCGTGGCGATGGATTCGCTGATCCACTACACCGCGTCCGATATCGTCTCCGCGCTCGCGGGTCTCGCCGAACGCACCGAACGCTCGATCCTGTTCACCGTCGCCCCGTCGACCCCGATTTTGGCCGCGATGCACCGCGTCGGGAAGCTGTTTCCGCGCGGCGATCGCGCGCCCGAGATCGAGCCGGTCGCACCCGCCAAACTGGCCAAACTCATCGCTCGCGATCCGCGCCTCTCCGGCTGGCGCATCGCGCATCAGGAGCGCGTCACCAGCGGTTTCTACATGAGCCAGATGCTGGAGCTGGTTCGCCGATGAGCGCTTTCGCCGTCCGTGCTGTCCGCATCTGGCGCGCCATTCCGGCCGAGCTGCTTCCGCTCGCCGAGGCGGCGGAGGGCTTGCCGATGGGCCGCCTGCTGCGCCTCAGTCTGGTGCAGGTGAGCGTGGGCATGGCGCTGGCGCTGCTCAATGGCACGCTCAACCGCGTGATGATCGTGGAGATGGGCATTCATGCGGGGCTGGTCTCCGCGATGATCGCGCTGCCGCTGCTGATCGCGCCGGTACGCGCGCTGATCGGCCAGAAATCCGATCATCACCGCTCGGTCTTCGGTTGGCGGCGGGTGCCCTATATCTGGCTTGGCACGATGGCGCAGTTCGGCGGGCTCGCGCTGATTCCGATGTCGCTGATGTTGATGGGCCATGCGCCGACGACCTCTGGCCTGGTCGCGGGCGAGATGGGCGCGCTGCTTGGCTTCTTCCTGGTCGGCATCGGCCTCCACACCGAACAGACCGCCGCGCTGGCGCTGGCCTGCGATGCTGCGCCGGAAGACAAACGCCCGCGCGTGGTGGCCTGGATGTACGTTTCGCTGCTGCTCGCCATGGTGCTGAGCGCGCTCGTCTTCGGCTGGCTGCTGAACGATTTCACGCCGCGCCGTCTGTTCATGGCGGTCAGCGGCGCGGCGATGGTGACGGTGGGTCTGAACATCGTGGCGCTGTGGAAACAGGAAGGGCGCGGATCGGCCCCGCAGCGGAGCGACGATGCACCGGTCAGTCTGATAACATCCTGGCGCGCCTTCGATCGCGGTGGCCGTGCGCGGCGGATGTTGGTGGCCGTGGGCCTCGTCACCATGGCGTTCAACATGCAGGACGTGCTGCTGGAGCCTTATGGCGGCGAGATACTGGGCCTATCGGTCGGCGCGACGACGCTGCTGACGGCAATCTGGGCGATCGGTTCGCTCGGCGGCTTCTGGATGGCGCAACGGGGCCTTCGCATGGGCCGCGATGCCTATCTGCTGGCCGCTTACGGCGCGATCATCGGCCTGCCGGCCTTTGCCGCGGTGATCTTTTCCGGCGCGCTCGATGCGCCCTGGATGTTCCGCACCGGCGCCTTCCTGATCGGGCTCGGCGGCGGCCTCGCCTCGGTCTCGCTGCTGCACGCGGCAACCGCGTTGGCCGAAGAGGGCAGCTTCGGCTTTGCCGTCGGCGCCTGGGGCGCGGTGCAGGCGAGCGCGGCGGGCCTTTCCATTGCGTTCGGCGGCGTGCTGCGGGACTGGCTTCACGCCAGTGGTGCGGGCCGGACCGTGATGGGCGAGGCGGCTCCCTACGTCCTCGTCTATCACATCGAAATCGCGCTGCTCTTCGCCGCGCTGATCGCGCTGGGGCCGATGGTCAGCCGCGCACGCACTGCCGTCCGTCCGGTCGGGCTCGCGGAGTTTCCCTCATGACTTCTAGCTGGAGGACATCATGCCGATAGGGGCCTTTACCGAAAGCCTGGATCTTCCGCTGGTCCTGGTGAACGTCTTCTTCCTCTTCTTCCTCGCGCTGGTCTATTATCTGCGACAGGAGGACAAGCGTGAGGGCTATCCCCTCGTTTCCGACCGGACCGAGCGTTCGGACGGGCGCGTGAACGTGGTCGGCTTTCCGCCGCTGCCCAGCCCCAAGACCTTCATCCTGCCGCATGGCGAGGGCACCACGCAGGCCCCGCATCCCGAAACGCCCGATGAGGTACTCGGCGCCTTTGCCGGCAATCGCACCGGCCTGCCGGTGAACCGGGAGGCAGCGGCGCTCGGCACCCGGCTCGGGCCCGGTTCCTGGACGCTACGCCGCGATCGGCCGGAACTCAGCCATGATGCGAAGCCGGTGTTCCGCCCCCTGCGCTTTGCCACCGCCTATGACGTGATGAAAGGCGAACCCGATCCGCGCGGTTTTACCGTCCTCGGCATGGACCGTTGCATCGCCGGAACGGTCACCGACATCTGGGTGGATGAGAGCGAGCATATGGCGAAGTTCCTGGAGGTCGAACTGGCCGCAGACGTTTTCGGCCTGCGCGGCGATGATGCCCGTCCCGAACGCGAGATGGAGACCGTGGGCGTGGTGGTGACCGATGAGATCATCGAAACGCCGACCGGCACCGTGGAGCGCATCGAAGTCGATGAGATCGTCGCGCCCGTCGAAGTCCAGGATGACGAATATGGCGCGGGCGACTGGGAACGCAGCCTGGCACCGCGCGGCTCGATCCTGCTGCCCATGGAGTTCGCTGCCGTCAGTCAGTTGCATGGCACCGTCAGCTGCGGCGCGATCACGGCGGACCAGTTCGCCGGGGTGCCTGGCCGCAAGTTCGATACGGTGATCACCTCGCTGGAGGAGAACCAGCTGCGCGGCTATTATGGCGGCGGTTATCTCTGGGCCGATCCGAAGCGTGCGGAGCCGGTGCTATGAGTGGGCAGCGCGGTCTGACCCAAGCCGAGCGTGCCGCCGGGCTCGATGCGCCCCTGCCGACGGGCGAGACGATCCTGTGGCAGGAAAAGCCGCAGCCCCGCGCGCTCACCCGCAGCATCTTCCACGCGCGTGGCCTCGCCACCTATTTCGGCACCGCGGCGCTGCTCGTGTTCGCGCTGAGCGTAACGGAATATCCGATGGGTCAGGCGTTTGGCGTGACCACGCTGCTGCTTCCCTTTTTCGGGCTGGCCTACGGCATCCTTGCGCTGATAGGCCGGGCGACGGCGCGTGCGACCACTTATACGCTCACCAACCGCCGCGTGATCCTGCATATCGGCATCGCCTATGAAATGACGGTGAGCGTGCCGCTTTCTGCCGTGCTGAACGCCTCACTGCGCCGCCGTCCCGACGGCAGTGGGGAGATCGCGTTGAAGGTGACCGACGTCAACAATGTGCGCTATGTCGCGCTCTGGCCGCACGCGCGGGCGTGGCATTTCCTGAAGCCCCAGCCGATGCTGCGCGGACTCTCCCACCCGGACCGGGTGGTCGAAATGATCGCCGAGGCGCTGATCGCGTTCAACGCCAGCGGTCGCCGCGCCGTCCCGGCGGAGCGCTATGCCGAAGCGGCCACGGTACGGGAGGCGGTGGCAGCGTGACCGCTTTGTCAGACTTTTCCGGCGAACCGCGCGGCGGCGCGCCCGCCCCGCATGATCACGATCAGATCCATGTGCCGCGCCCGGTGATCTGGATGACCCTGGCGCTCATTCTCTTCACCATCGCGGCGGTGAGCATCGGCCGCATTTTCGATATCGGCCTGACCCATGAGGGCGCCCTGAAAGAGACACGCTCTGTCAGCTTCAGTTTCCGTGCGCCGCCGATCGGCGAAACGCCGATCGCCATCGTGGCGACGCGCAGCGATGGCAGCAGCGTGGTCCTTGCCGGAGAGAATGAGGAAACCTTTCCCCGCCTGATCCTGCGCAGCTTTTCCAATATCCGCATGCGCGAAGGCATCGATCCCGCAACGCCGATCCAGCTGATCGAGACCGCGGACGGCCAGCGCCTGCTGGTGGATCCGGCCACGCATCGTACCATGCGCCTTGCCGCCTTCGGCCCTGAGAATCAGGAGATGTTCGATGCGGTGTTCGAAGGCGCTCCCGACAAAGGGCCGGCCACATGATGCGCCGCCGTTTTGAGTCCGGATGCCTCGTCGAGGTGGTCAACCGCTTCGAAAGCCTTGGCGCGCACGTGCGGCTCGACGGCAATGTGGTGCTGCAACCGGGCGACCGCGTGATCGTCCATGGCCCACCCATTGCCGTCCCCTATGGCGAGAGCCACAGCGAACGGCGTACCGCGACCGTGACCCGCGCGGGGCCGCTACGCGCCTTCTGGGCGCGCCACGTCGCGCAATGGGACCTTACCTCGCTCTATGAAGTCGGCTTCGACGGAGAACCAGCATGACCGCTTACGCCCCGATCAAGCCGGCCGACAAGGCGGCGCCGAACGAGACGACCAGCGAGGCGAAGCGCGATACGCTGCTGTCCCCGCGCTTCTACACCACCGATTTCGACGAGCTCGACCGGACCGATGTCTCGCCGGTGCGCGCCGACTGGGATCAGGTGGTCAGCGAACTGGCCGAAGACGGCAACCGCCGACACTTCAAGCGCAACGCAAATTGGGTGGTGCCGAGCCTCGATAGCTACCCGCCCGAGCTGCAGCGCGAATTCGTGGATTTTCTGGTGAGTTCGCTCACGGCCGAATTTTCCGGCTGCGTGCTCTACAAGGAAATGAAACGGCGCGGGCAGAACGAGGATATCTGCCGCCTTTTTGGTTATATGAGCCGCGACGAAAGCCGCCATGCAGGCTTCATCAACGATGCGCTGAAGGATTTCGGCATCGGCGTGAACCTGGGGTTTTTGACGCGTGAGAAGAAGTACACCTTCTTCAAACCGAAGTTCATTTTTTACGCGACCTATCTGTCTGAAAAGATCGGATATGCGCGTTACATCACTATCTACCGGCATCTGGAGAAACATCCGGAGCGCTGCTTCCACCCGATTTTCCAGTGGTTCGAACAGTGGTGCAATGACGAGTTCCGTCATGGCGAGGCGTTCGCGCTGCTGATGAAGGCCGATCCGAAGCTGACCGCCGGGCGCAACCGCTGGTGGATCCGCTTCTTCCAGCTCGCCGTCTACACCACCATGTATGTGCGCGATCATGATCGGCCCGCCTTCTTCGCGGCGCTGGGCATGGAACCGGGCAAGTTCGGGCGCGACGTGTTCCGGTTGACCAACCAAATATCGGAGCAGATTTTCCCCAGCCTGCACGATGTCGACGATCCACGCTTTCTCGCGGGTCTCGAGCACATGCGCAAGATCGGCGAAGGCTTTGCCGCCAGCCGCAAGAAGGGGCGCATTGCCGGCGGACTTCAGCGCCTTGCCCTGCGTGCCCGCGCCGCCGGTGTCTTCGCGCGGCTCTACTTCCTGCCGCAAAAGCTCAATACGCCGCCCGCTTCCCCCATGCTTCAGCCAACCTGGTGACCTGACATGACCATCGCCCTAGCCATCATCTTCGCGCTGTTCATCTGGTGGGCCAGCACAGTCGCGATCATCTATCTCGACGGGCTGAAGCCGCATACCTTCAAATACAGCCTGGCGGGCATGACCGTGGTGACCATCGCATCGCTCTACGGCCTGTATCTTACGAAGAACGATCCGACCGTGCAGGGCGCCTATATCGCGTTTACCTGCGGCCTCCTTGCCTGGGGTTGGCAGGAATGCAGCTTCTACATGGGAATGGTAACAGGCCCACGGAAACAGGCCTGCCCGGAAAACTGCAAGGGCTGGGCGCATTTCGGCCATGCCATCCAGACCAGCCTCTATCATGAACTGGCGATCATCGCCTCGGCGATCCTGGTGGTGGCGCTCACTTGGGGCGGGGCGAACCAGATCGGCACCTGGACCTTCATGATCCTCTGGTGGATGCATCAGTCGGCCAAGCTCAACGTGTTCCTGGGCGTGCGCAACCTGAACGAGGAGTTCCTGCCCGATCATCTGACCTTCCTGAAGGGCTTCCTCAACAAGAAGGCGATGAACCTGCTGTTCCCGTTCAGCGTCACCATTTCCACCGTCATCACCGTGATTGTGGCGATGCGGGCCTTTGCCGGGGACGCGACCGCGTTCGAGCAGGTGGGCTACAGCTTCCTTACCGCCATGATGGCGCTGGCGATCCTGGAGCATTGGATGCTGGTGCTGCCGATGCCCGCTGGCAAGCTGTGGAACGCAGGCCTGAAATCGCGCGGCTCCGCGCGGCCGTTCGACGCGGAAATCGTCGTCGGCTTCCTGGGCGCTGGCAAGACCACCTTCCTGAAGCGCGTGCTCGCCGCCGCCGATCCGTCGGTGAAGACAGTGGTGCTGGTGAATGATTTTGGCGAGCTCGGCATCGATGCAGGGCTTCTGAACGGCGACAATGCCGAGGTGGTGGAACTGCCGAATGGCTGCATCTGCTGCAGCTTGCGCGGCGATGTCACCACCCGCCTGCGCTCGGTGATCGAGGAGCAGCAGCCCGATCGTATCCTGATCGAGCCGTCGGGCGTTGCCGATGTCGCGGCGCTGATGGGCGTGATGGAAGCACCCGAACTGAAGCCTCTCGTGCGTTCGATCACGCTGTGGACGGTGATCGACGCCGCCGCTTTCCTGGCGGACTACGCCCGCCTGCACGATTATTTCACGGTGCAGGCGCGCCTCGCCCCGGCTTTCGTGCTCAACAAGACCGACCTGGTCGACGCAGCGGAGCTCGCTGCCGTCACCGAGACGCTGCACATGATCAATCCGGAGGCGGAGATCCTGCCGGCCAAGCATGGCTCGATCGATCCGGCGCGCCTGAACGCCGGGCCGAAGCTGCACATGAAGGCCGACAGCGCGCAGCACGATCTCGATCATGATCACTCGCATGGCCATGACCATCATCACGGCCACGATCACCACCATGCCGCCCCGGCGCTCGGCTTCGAGAATCTCAGCCTGCGCCTGCCGCAGCCGATCCCGGTCGCGGCATTGCGCGCCAAGCTGGACCGGCTCGTTACGGGCGAAGCCGGCCGGATCGAGCGCCTCAAAGGTCTCGTTCCCAGCGGCGAGGGTTGGCTGCGCTTCGATATCGCGGGCGGCCGCGCGCAGATCATGATCCATGCGCCGCGCGAGGAAGAGGAGCCGCGCGTGATGATCATCGGCAGCGGTCTCGACCGCGACAAGTTGACCGAAATGTTCAAGTCGGGCGGGGCGCCGGTCGCGCGCCTCGTCGCGAACGCTTGAGGGAGGATATAATGGACTTCGAACGCTTCTTCGAGGATCGACTGGACGAGTTGAAACAGGCGGGCAACTACCGCTATTTCGCCGATCTGGAGCGCCGCGCCGGCCACTTCCCGCGCGCGCTCCACCATGGCGAAACCGGATCGCGCGATGTCACCGTGTGGTGCTCGAACGATTATCTCGGCCAAGGGCAGAACCCGCTGGTGCTTGCCGCGATGGAAGATGCGCTGCGGGA
Source organism: Novosphingopyxis sp. (assembly GCA_042090735.1). Lineage (GTDB taxonomy): Bacteria > Pseudomonadota > Alphaproteobacteria > Sphingomonadales > Sphingomonadaceae > Novosphingopyxis. The sequence goes on from JBELIU010000015.1 coordinate 10,158, forward strand.
ATGCGGCGCGGGCGCGGGCGGCACGCGCAACATTTCCGGCACCACGCACCATCATGTCCTGCTGGAGCGCGAGCTGGCGGACTGGCACGGCAAGGAAGCCGCGCTGCTCTTCACCTCCGGCTATATCTCCAACTGGGCAACACTGGGTACGCTGGCGGCGAAGCTGCCCGATTGCCTGGTGCTGTCGGACGCGAACAACCATGCCTCGATGATCGAGGGCATTCGCCACAGCCGCGCCGAGTACAAGATCTTCAAGCATAACGATCCGGCCGATCTGGAGCGGCTGCTGGCCGAGGCGGATCCGGCGCGGCCCAAGCTGGTGGCGTTCGAGAGCGTCTATTCGATGGACGGCGATATCGCGCCGATCGCGGCCATCTGCGACGTGGCCGAACGCTACGGCGCGATGACGTATCTGGACGAGGTGCACGCCGTTGGCATGTACGGCCCGCGCGGCGCCGGCATCGCCGAGCGCGAAGGGCTGTCGCACCGCCTTACAGTGATCGAGGGGACGCTGGGCAAGGCCGTGGGCGTGGTCGGCGGCTATATCGCCGCCTCAGCCAGGCTGGTCGATTTCATCCGCAGCTTTTCGAGCGGTTTCATCTTCACCACTGCCATCCCGCCCGCGATCGCGGCCGGTGCGGCGGAGAGCATCCGCTACCTGAAAAAGCACAGCAATGAGCGTGACGGGCAAAAGGAACAGGTCGCCTATCTGCGCCGGAAGCTGGACCATGCCGGCATCCCGCATATGGAGAATGAAAGCCATATCGTGCCCGTCATGATCGGTAATGCGGAGAAATGCCGGCGCCTCGGCGACTGGCTGCTCGATCGGCACGGCATCTATGTGCAGCCGATCAATTATCCCACCGTGCCCAAGGGTACCGAGCGGTTGCGCTTCACGCCGTCGCCCTGCCACAGCCGGGAGGATATCGACGCCCTGGTCGATGCGCTGGCGGATCTCTGGGGCCAGTGCGCGCTGGCGCATGTGGCCAAGGCCGCCTGACAGGTCCGCAGGCCCATGAACTCGCGCCCCGATTTCGACAATGTCGGCACGGCGGAGGCGGAAACCGCGCGCGGCATGGCGAGGCCATCGCTGAACCAGCTGGACGAATCGCCGGCCGCGCGCATCTTTCACATCGTCGAACGGGTGCTCCTCATCTTCGTCGCGCTGATGACGCTGGTGGGCGCGGGCAGCGAGGTGCTGGCCATCTGGCAGCGGCAGGAACTCACCCTCGCCGATATCCTCTTGATGTTCATTTATACCGAGGTGATCGGCATGGTCGCGGTGTTCTACACCGGCCGCGCGACCACCTTCGTCTTCCCGATCTTCATCGCGATCACGGCGCTTGCGCGCCTCATCATCCTGCAGGGCAAGGAAATGGCCCCTGAAAATATCGTATTCGAAGCAGGCGCGATCCTGCTTCTGACCATCGCCGCCACCCTGATGCTCCGGATCAGCCGCAGATGAAGGCGAACCGTTTGGAGTCTGGCGGCTTCTTCTGCGCATGAGCGGCCTACGCGATAGCCTGGAAGGCAAATACACCCCCACGCTGCTGATCGCGCTGATCGCACTGGTGCCCTATATCCTCGTGACCAGCGCCTCGACCTTGTACGAGCCGGACATTCTGAAGGCGGTCGGCATCTCGAAGAGCGGGGCGGCGCTTGCCAGCTCCTTCGCCACCGCGGCCTACGCCTTTGGCGCGCTGCTGTGCGGTGATCTGGTGAATCGCTATCGCAAGCATCGGCTGTTCCCGGTCTGCGGCGGGATCGCGGCGACAGGCTGGGGACTGGCCGCCCTCGCCAGCGGCCCTGCGGCCTATGCGGTCGGCACCGTCCTGCAGGGGTTCGGCACCGGCATGCTGCTGGTCGTCGCGCTGCCGCCGACCATCCAGAACTTTTCCTGGAAACGGGTGTCGCTGACGGCGATGTTCATCAATATCGGCCTGTTCGGCGCGGTCGCGGCGGGGCCGCTGCTCGGCGGAGCGATCGCGGCGATCCAAGGCTGGCGCTGGCTTTACGGCGCCTTTGCGGTGTTGGCCGGCGGCGCTTCGCTTCTCTCCATGATCATCATACCCGATGAGGAGCCGCCCAATCCGGGTTTGCGATTCGATTGGCCGGCGCTTTTGCTAGGAATTGGCGCGACCTTTCTGCCCTTCGGCGGCGTGGCCATGCTGGGGGCGGCAGGTTTCGCCTCTCCGCTGGTCTATGTGCCGCTGGGCCTGGGCCTCATCTGTTTCTTCGCGCTGCTCCTCGTCGAATTCCACCATGAAGAGCCGCTCGCACCGGTGAAAAAGATGTGGAACACGGTGCCGGTCATCGGGACGCTGGTCGCCACCATCGGCGGCGGCGTGTTCGTCACGCTGATGGAACTGACGGTCGAGCTGGACCAGAAGGTGGGGGGAGAAACGCCGCTGCGCACCGGCATCATGTTCTGGCCGCAGCTGGCCTCCGTGCTCGTCGCGGCCGTGTTTCTGGGCGCACTTTTCAAGACCCGGTGGCTGCCGGTGCTCGTTCTGTGCGGCATGCTGTCGCTCTGCGCTGGCGGTGCGATGCTGCTGGTGGCCAGAACGCCCGAGCATCAGACCTTGCTGATGATCGCAGTGGGGCTTCTTGGTTTCGGCGCGGGCACCACCGTCAGCCCGGGCCTGTTCCTGGCCGGCATGTCGCTGAAATCAAATGTGCTCGGCCGCATCGTTGCACTGGTGGAGCTAGTCCGCTCCGTTGGCGATTTCATCATCGCGCCGGTGATGGTCGCGCTCTCCAAGACCTTTTCCGGCGGCGGATCGGTGGACAGCGGCGGCATTGCCGATTCGGTGCTGATCAGCGTGGTGGTGTGCGCCGGCACGACATTGCTATGCCTGGCGCTTTACTGGGCGGGACGCATGGGCCTGCCGAAGCCCACGATCCAGGAATGGCTGGAAGAAGACGGTGTCGCCATCGAAAGCCCGCCGCTACTCGCGCGGTGGCGCTGAGAATCTTACGCCGTAGGTCCGGGTCGACCAAAGCAAAGGTCGATCAATCCACCCGGGCGCCAGGAAAATGCTGCACCGCCGACGCTATATCGACCCAGGAATGTTTGCGATCCTCCCATACGGAGCGAACCGGTTGCATCTCATGCGCGTCGTCGAACAGCCCGATCGGTATGCCGGTCACATCCGGATTTTTGGCGCCTCTCATCAGCACCGTAACCCCGCATTGCGGGCAGAAAAACTGCTCGAAGATTCCCCCCGCGGCCGTTGCACGGGAGAAGCGCTTGGCCTCCCCGTCAATCTTGACATCCTCGTGAGGATAATAGGCCGCCACTCCGAACGGAGAGCCCGATCGCTTTTGGCAGTCGGTGCAATGGCAGGCGACAACCGCGGTCGTCGGACCGGGCACGGCCACCCGCAATTGTCCGCAGTGGCAGGAAGCTTTCATCGCAGCAGCCCTTCCGGTTGGTTCCGCCGGTTTATCAGCTGCGCCACGCCGCGCAAAGCCGCATTATCGGTTGGGGACATCCTCAGGCGCGGGCCATTTGGCGTGTGCTGTCTCGGCTGCGTCGTCGAATGTCGCGATGGTTTTAGAGAGCAATTCCAGAAATTGGGCGCGTTCATCTGGGGAAAGCCCTGATAGCGCGCTGGCATTGACCGTAAGCGCCGCCTCGATCGCCGGCGCTTCCAGCTTTTGGCCTTTCTCGGTCAACCGAACCTCATGCGCCCGCCCGTCCGCTCGGCTCGGCCGACGATCGATCAGGCCATTGCGCTGCATGCGGGCCAGCGTGTTGGCCATAGTCGCCTGCTCGATGCCGATTCGGCGTACGAGTTCGGCTTGGGTCAAACCATCCTCCTCCCACAGCTGTACCATGATCGGGAAAACGCCGGTCGAAAGGCCCATCGGCTTGATACGAGTCTGCAGCGCTCCTGCAAAACGCCGGGCGAGATCGTTGATCAGATAGCCAGCGGAGGTGGCGCGCGAAAACTGCATGCCTGCCAATAGCCTTTCATAGCGAACTATGCAATCGAACCATAGCATGCTATGCAAAGGCCATCGGGAGGCGGTCGGAGCCGCCGTCCCCATGCTTCGAGGAACCTTTCCATGTCTAAGTTCATCCACCCGGTCGCCGGGACTTTGGCTTTCCTGCTCATCGGTACTTTCTGGTTTTTTACCGTTGCCGCGGAGCTGTTCGGGACCAAGGCCCAGATCATTGCCGTAAAGACCGCCATTCCCTGGGGTTTCCTGCTTTTGGTTCCCGCGCTCGCGGCTGCGGGTGGTAGCGGGGCCATCCGGTCCCGCGGCAGGCGTGGCGGCCTTGTTGGTCGTAAAATGCGGCGCATGCCGATCATTGCTGCCAACGGCCTGCTTGTCCTCATCCCCGCAGCCCTGTTCCTTTCGTGGAAAGCCGCGACGGACGAGTTTGACAGCGCATTCTATGCCGTTCAGGCATTGGAACTGGTGGCAGGAGCGGTGAACTTCACGCTACTTGCTTTGAACATGCGGGACGGGCTGCGCATGACGGGCCGTCTTTCCAAGCTTCCGCGCCGTAGATTGCAGCTTTAGCTCTACCGGTGGTTGTCGCCGCGTTCACAGGATCGGCAGCACCACCCTAAGATCCGGCAGCCAAAGCCCCAGTTTCGGCCGCCGTCCTTCTCCGTCCGTTAGCGCCTGTTCAGCGCTGGGGCTCGCCCTGATATTGAACCAGCGTATCGGTTGCCGGATAGCCGACCTTGGGATGCCGCGTGAATTGCGGAATCGCCGGGTTCGCCGCGGCCAGCGGGTTGGCGTAGCGGCCTTGCGGCGCCGGACCGACCAGGGCGGGATAATAGACGTCGATCATGCCGCCGGCCGGTTTTTCCTGACCCTTGTGGCAGGTCTTGCAGTCCGCCTTGGCCGAATCACCCATTTTGCCGAGCAGTTTCGCTTCGGTCAGCGGTGCCAGCTGGTGCAGATAATTCTGGTTCATCATCCGCGTCATCACGATGCCCGAATAACCGTTGAGCCGGTTGGGCGGGCTCTGCGACCAATCGAACAGCGCACGGCTGTTGTGGCAATAGGTGCAGTTGACGCCCAGCCCGTCGGACATCTGCATCATCAGGATATACACCTGCTCGGCATATTCGCGGTCATGTTGCGGGCTTTCCGGCACGCCGTCCAGTTTCAGCGCATGATCGGCCTGCTGCGTCTGCCCCGCCTGCTTGCCTTCCAAGAGGAACATGCGGTTCGGGCGCGTCGGGAAGAATTTGCGGATGGTCTTGGCCTGCGTGTTCCAGGCCTGCGGCTTGCCGACGATCCCGCCCTCCGGCGGCTCCAGTGGCGCATCGACGAACCAGCGGCTGTCCGGCAGGTTCTTGCCCGCATGGCAGCTGAAGCAGGTGATGCCTTGCGATCCGACATGGTTGGTCCAGTTGGCGTTCACTGTCCGCGTCATGATCAGCATCTGCCGCGCGATTTCCTTGCGCGGATTGTCCGCCGAATAGGGCTGGCCCGCCTGGTGGCAGAAGGCGCAGCCCTTGTCCGGTGAAACCCAGGCGGTCATCGCCGCCATCGTCCGGTCGAACTCCGCCTTGGACACATTGCTCAAGACCTTCACGTTCGTATAGGCCGCGGCGGCGGACGGTCCGCCGGCCGCCACCGGCATGAATTCCGGCTGCCCGGGATTGGGCTTGGCGCGCGAATCCTTGAACACCACCATCTCGCCATCGGGCGGGCCGTAGTCGGTGGAAAGGATCGGCGGCAGCGACCAGGTGGGGATCAGTGTGACACCGCTTACCACCGCGAAGACGGCGGCTGCGCCCGGAAGTATCCAATCCCTGATCATCGCCCTGCTCCCGTGTCGGCCGCGAGCGACGGGTCCGCGGGTATCACCACCGCTGCGGTGCCGCCCGGTGCGACATAACCGTCGATCGTGTTGGGCGGCGTGGTCGGCGCGTAAGGATATTCATATTCGGGCACCATGCCGTGCTTCATGCCCCACAGGTACCAGTTGTCGACAACGGTGCCGGTCAGAATCACGCCGATGCCGCCGGCGAGCACGGTGAGTACCGCGAACCACCAGGCCCAGCGGTGGATCGATTCCATCGTGGCGTTGAAGCCCATGGTCCAGCGCCAGAACAAAGCGGCGCGTTCCGAGGCGGTGCCCCGGTCCACGATCTCGCGGCTTTCGCGCTCCGACCCGTATTTGGCGGTGGCGAGGATGGTGCCGCCGTGCATCGCGAACAGCATCGTCGATCCGTAGAGGAACACGATGGAGAACATGTGGAACGGATTATAGTACCAGTTGCCGTACAGAACGCTGACCGTCGCGGTCCAGTTGAGGTGCGGGATGATGCCGAAATTGGGGGCTTCGCTCCAGTCGCCCATCAGGACGGGGCGGATGAGGCCGAGCGAGAGGAAGAGGAAGATGGCGCAGCCGAAGGCGAGGGCGACATGGCTGCCCATTTGCAGCGATTTCGCACGCCGGTAGAGCCGCACCCACCACAGACAGACCGATACCGTCAGGCAGAAACCCGCGATCAGCCACCAGCCGCCCTCGGTCAACGGCGGGAACAGCGCGAGGCCGTATTTGGCGGGCGGCGGATCGATGCCGTTCCAGATAATGCCCTGCGCGAACCGCATCGGGTTCCAGTCGGCCTGCGCGGCCATGTTGAGGCCGATGATTTCGAACGCCAAGAGGCCGAACACGATCGAGAAGACGCCGGCCCAGCCAAGGTAGAACGGCCCCAGCTGCGGATCGCCGATCTTGCCCAGCAGGCGGATGAAGACATGCGTGCGAATGCGCTTTTCGTCGCCCTGCGGCAGGTCCGGCCCGGGATCGGGCGGGCCCTCGATCAGCACCTGGCTGTAGAAGCTTTCAAAAACGCCCATGATCGTCAGCTCCCCCTAAAATTTGCCCATGAGGTTCCAGATCGGCAATTCGAGATACCAATCGAACCAATACGGCCAGCCCTGCACCACGAAGGGGCCGCTTACGATCATGCAGATCGCGCTCCAGAAACCGGCGTTCAGCGCAAGGAGATAGCCGGCGCGGTGGATGCCGATCTCGCCTACCGAATAGAAGATCGCATCGCGCGCCCAGGCATTTTCATGCTCGGCATATTTCACTTCCTTGCCCTTGCCCGGATTGACCGCGGAAAGGACGAGCCCACCATGCATCGCCAGGAACATCGTCGTTGCGAAGAAGCAGGTGACCGCCAGGATGTGGAACGGGTTGTAGTGGAAGTGGTAGAATTGATAGCCCACGTTCGACACCCAATCGAGGTGCGCCATGATGCCATAGGGGAAGCCGTGGCCCCATGCGCCCAGCAGCAGCGGGCGGAAGACGACCAGGCTGACATAGGCGAAAACGGCGAAGCTGAAGCCGATCGGGATATGCCAGCCGATGCCCAGCTTGCGGCAGATCTCGACCTCCCGCAGCACCCAGCTGGTGAAGGCACCGATCGCGCAGATGGTGATCAGCTGCCAAAGCCCGCCTTCTGCCAGAGGCGCGAAGCCGAGGCCATATTTCAGCGGCGGCGGCGCGATGGTGATCTGCCAGATGGTATCGGCATGGCCGATGGCGGCGCCCCAGAAAATCAGCAGGCTGCCGAGCAGGGCGAAGAACAGGGCGGTGACCCCGAAGAAACCGACGTAGAAAGGCCCGACCCAGAAATCGAACAGCTCTCCGCCAACCAGCGTCCCTCCGCGAACGCGGTACTTCTCTTCGAAGCTCAGCATGCTCATTGCCGGGGCATCCTTCTTTTGCCCGTCCGGCGCCTTGGCCGGATCAGGGCATTGCGTCCGGCATGGGCCGGCCTGTCATGGTCTGGAAGAAAGCGAAGAGGTGCCCGCGGGCACCGCCCCTTGAGTTTTCAGCTTATTGCGGTCCCGCGGCCGGAGCCGTGTCGGACGTTGCAGGAAGCGTACCCGCCGGAGCGCTGGTGGCCGGAGCCATCGCATCGTCCTGCGCTGCCGGAGCACCCGCGGCCGGAGCCATGGGCGCCATCGGCTGGGCCGGGTAGATCGCGACCGCGTCCACCTCTTCGCTGCCCATGCCGTCGAGCCAGTTGTACTTTTCCGTGCCGAGCAGGATGAAGTGAATCAACAGAGCCAGCACCAGCAGGAAAGCGAACAGCCCGATCAGCGCGCGGCGCGGATCGAAAATCATCCAAATCCTCATGGAACTATCCTTTCAGGCCTTACACGCCCCAGGGCGCGAAAGCGTATGTGAGAATGTGGACGATGAGGGCGAACCCGGTGAAACCAAGGAAGCTGGTCGAGAAGAATTTGTGGAATTCCCTCGCTTCGCTCTCAGTCAGTCCGGACAGGCTCGGCCGGTCATGCGGATCAAATTTTTCTGCCATAGCGGCTTCTCCTCAAACGTCGCTTTCGGATCATCCAGGCAGCGAGAACGCCTGCGCCGCCGCGTCGCGGGCGGTGTCGAGTGCGGTGGCGAAGGGTCCGGCGGAGCCAGCGGGCCTTGCCCCGAAACTGCTGGCGAGGGTCACCGGCAGATAGGCGGTGAACACCAGGCCAACGAGTAGATGATATCCCACCGCCTTATCGTGCATGCGCCGCATGCGGCCGGCTGCCGGTTTCTCCATAGCCATGATTGCTCTCCTCCTCATGAATTGCCTCCCGGCCCTGCGACATGCGCCACCATGTCCGCGCGCACCGCGCCCTCGCCGCGGCGCCGGGCCTCGCTCTCGGCCGCGTCGCGCAGCCGCTTCGCCTCCGAAATCCTTGTGAGCACCGGGAATTTGGCGAGCGCTGCGTCGAACAGCGCCTGCGCCTCCTCGTCCCAGCCGATCGCCTGTTCGCTCTCGCGTGCCCGCGCCGGCGTTGCCTCGACTTGGTCGAGCTGCCCGGCCAGCGGGATGACGTGGAAAAGCATGTCGAACAGCGCGTTGCAGACTTCCTGCACCAGATAGACCGCGCCGGAATATCCCATGAACGGCGTGCCGGTGTGGCGGCGGATGATCGCGCCGGGGAAGCTTGCGGGAATATAGGTCGCGCGGCTGCCCGCCTCGGCCATGTAGATCCGCTCGTTGATCGAACCGAACATCACCATCGGCGGGTTTTCCGCGATCCGCTCTTTCACCGACTGGTTGTCCGGCTTCTGCCCGGCAATGCGCGAGACCGCGAAGCGGCAGGGCAGGCCCATTTCCTCTTCCAGGAAGTGGCGCACCCCGCGGGCATAGGTTTCATTGGCGACGATCGCGAAGCTCGCGGTGCCGAAGAAATCCTGCGTGACCGAGCGCCATAGATCCCAGATCGGCTTCAGCGTGGTCCGCTTCTCGCGCGCGATGAAAGGCTGGACGTCGAGGCCGAGCAACTGGCCGAGCATTTCCAGGAAAGCGGTGGTGGATTGCATACCGATCGGCGCCTGCAGATAGGGCCGGTCCAGCATCTCGCACAGCTTGCGGCCATATTCGCGGTAGAGGCAGATATTGACGTCCGCATCGTTCAGCTTCTTGACGTCGGCCAGCGTGCTGCCCAGCGGGAAGCAGCAGTTTACCTCCGCGCCGATGCCTTCGACGAGCCGCACTATCTCGGCTGCATCGCTCGGCCCGTTGAACATGCCATAGCCGGGGCCGATGATGTTGACGCGGCGGCGCTCGCCCTCCTTCTTCTTGCGCGGGCGGACCTTGCCGCCAAATTCGCTCATCATCCAGGCAAGCGCGCGGTCTGCGGACTGCCACTGATCCTCATCAATGGTGCGCGGCAGGAAGCGCTTGATGTGGGAGCCTTCGGGCACGAGGCCGCCGCCGATCATCTCGGCGATCGATCCGGTGACGACCACGGCCGGCCGCGATGTGTCGAGCGTCGCCCCGGCGCGGGTCAGCGCCTGCTCCGTGCCGTCGCGGCCCAATTCCTGTTCGGAAAGACCGGTGACGACGATCGGCAGCTCATGCGGCGGAAGCGCATCGGTATAATGCAGCACGCTCGTGACGGGCAGGTTCTCGCAGCCGACGGGCCCGTCGATCACGACCTGCAACCCTTCGAGCGCGGTGAACATGTAGACCGCGCCCCAATAGCCGCCGGCCCGGTCATGATCGATGACGAGGGTCATGCCGTGGCCTCTTCCGACGCGAAGAACGCCTTCATGGCGTCGAACCGCGGTTTGGACGCCATGGCCGCATTCACCACCTCGGCGATAGAACCGGCGCCTGCCGGACCCATCAGCGGGCGGGCGGAGATCAGGTTGGTGAAGTAGAGCGCCGGAATGCCGCGTTCCTTCGCTTTCTGGACGACGGGCGTGGTGCCAATGGCCAGATCGGGCTCGAACGCCTCCATCGCCGCGCAGTCCTGTTCAAGGCTGGCGCGAAAGCGAACCGCAACGCCGCGCGCTTCCAGCCAGGCCGCGTCGATCTCCGCAAACGGCGTGCGCGGGCAGGCGGTGCCGACATAGCGCAGGTCCGCGCCGCTTTCGACGAGCAGGCGCGCGACCAGCAGTTCGGAGCCTTCATAGCCCGACAGGGTGATGCGTCCCTTGATCGGCGATTGGGCGAGTGCGCCGCGGCAGGCGCCGAGCATCGCGTTCTGCGCGGCGGTGACCTTGTCGGCGGCGATCCCGCACGCATCGCCGATGGCGGCAAGCCAGTCCTGCGTGCCTTCGACGCCGACCGGCCCAGAACCCAGAACCGTGCGGCCCGCCGCTTCGAATTCGCGGATGCTCGCCGTGTAGAAAGGGTGGATCGCGGCGACGGCGGCGCAATCGAGCGCCTGGTACAGCTCGCGCCATTCGCGCGTCGGCACCACCGGCCCGGCGGCAAGGCCGAGCGGGGCCAGCATACGGCCGAGGATCACCGGATCGGCCGGGAACATCTCGCCCAGCATGGTGATGCTGGGAAGATCGGCCTTTCCTTCGCGCGGCGCACGAACCGGCCCTTCGGCCACTTCCTTGCGTGCATAGGCCAGCATCGCGCCAGCCAGCACATCCTTCGCCTCGGCATGGGTCGGCACGCCGAAGCCCGGCACGTCGATGCCGACGATGCGCACGCCGTTGATGCTCTTGGGCAGCAGCCGTAGCGGCACGCCGCTGGCGGTCGGCACGCACAGATTGGTGACGACGATCGCGTCATAGTTTTCGGGGTCCGCCATGTCGTGGACCGCATCGCGGATGTCCTCGAACAGCTTGCCGGTGACCAGGCTCTCGCTGTTGAATGGGACATAGCCCACGCTGCGCCGCGCACCGTAGAAGTGGGAGGTGAAGGTCAGGCCGTAGACGCAGCAGGCCGATCCGGAGAGGATCGTCGCGGTGCGGCGCATGCGCAGGCCGACGCGCAAGGAGCCGAAAGCCGGGCACATGCGTTGCGGCTGATCGTGCGGGCCCATCGGATAGTCGGCGGTGAGCTTGTCGAGCACTTCGCCCGCGCCGGCCTCTCCGGCCCGAGCACGGATCGCGGCGCGGTCTCCGTGGCAATCGACGCTGTCGGGCGTGGGGACGGCGGGGGCCGGAGCGGTCGTTGAAAGGGTTTCGCTGTCCGCCATCAGACCGTCTCGTAGATCACTTCGAGGCTCTTCGGCTCGGGCACCGGGCGCCCGTGCATGTCCTCCATGCTGGCTGGCTGCAGCACATAGTCGCGGCCGGTCTCGTCGGCGGAGAACAGGTTCAGGAGCGCGTCCTGATCCAGCGGAGAAGGCTTGATCGGCGGGGCTTCGGCGACATTCTTCGCCAGCTCCTCGAACAACGGCGCCCATTCGGTGCCGGGCTTGCCGATGATCTGATAGTTCGCGCTCTTCTTGCGAATATCGTCGTTCGCGGGGATCGCGGCCAGGATCGGGATGTTGGCTGCCGTCGCAAAGGCCTCCGCCTCGCCCGTGCCGTCATCCTTGTTCACCACCATGCCGGCAACGCCCACATTGCCGCCCATTTTGGAGAAATAGTCCACCGCGGAGCAAACATTGTTGGCAACGTAGAGGGACTGCATGTCGTTCGACGCCACGACGATCACCTTCTGGCAAAGGTCGCGGGCGATGGGGAGACCGAAGCCTCCGCACACTACGTCGCCAAGAAAGTCCAGCAGCACATAGTCGAAACCCCAATCGTGGAAGCCGAGCTTTTCCAACGTTTCGAAGCCGTGGATGATGCCGCGCCCGCCGCAGCCTCGGCCGACTTCGGGACCGCCCAACTCCATGGCGAACACGCCGTCGCGCTTGAAGCAGACATCCTCGATCCGCACGTCGTCGCCCGCCAGCTTCTTCTTGGATCCGGTCTCGATGATCGTAGGGCACGCCTTGCCGCCGAAGAGCAGGCTGGTGGTGTCGCTCTTGGGATCGCAACCGATCAGCAGCACGCGCTTGCCCTGCTGCGCCATCATGTAGCTGAGATTGGCTAGGGTGAAGGACTTGCCGATGCCGCCCTTGCCGTAGATCGCGATGATCTGCGTCTCTTTCTTCGCCGGGCCGCTATCGTCGTCCTCTGCCGGATCATAAGTGAGGTCGATCGTATCGCGGCCGGGGCGGGAGGCACCAAGGGTCATAGATCGCTCCAATCGAGCACCATTTTCAGGCAGTCTGGCTGTGTGAAGGCGCGCGAGTAGGCGCTGGCCGCCTCGCGCGCCGGGGCTTGGTCGGTAACAAGGCCGCCTAGGCTGAGCGCGCCGCTCTCGATCAGCGCGCGCACGGCCTGCATGTCGGCGGGCGCCCATTCGGCAGCGATGCGTAGGCGCGCCTCGCGCATGAAGGCGGGGGCAAAGGCAAAGTCGATGCGGCCGGGATAGAAGCCTGCAAGCACCAGCTCTCCACCCTTCGCAAGGCGGCCCATCAGGCCATCGATCAGCGCAGCGTCGCCGGAACAGTCGGCGATCGTCCGGTAATCGCGCCGTTCGTCCGCATCGGCGGTTGTGACGGCATAGCCTTCCGCGCCGGATGCGCGCGCCGGATTGCGTTCCCAGATGATCGGTGCGCCGCCTTTGGCGATCGCGATCCGGGCCATCAGGCGGCCGACGGTGCCGTGGCCGACGATGAGATCGGGCAGCGCGCCGCCCGCAACCGCATGATGCGCCGTCGCGGCCAGCGCCAGCAGCACTCCGCGCTCGTCACCGAGCAGATCGTTGGAGAGAAGACGATCGCCGGACACGGTCAGTCGGTTGGCGGCAGCTCCGAACAGTGAGCGGATATCGCCGAAGCATTTCGCGCCGGGCACGAACACCTTGTCGCCCGTCCGGAAGTGCGCGCTGCGGCTTTCAACCACTTCGCCAACCGCCTCATATCCGGGGACTAGTGGATAACCCATGCCGGGGAAGTGCGGCATGCGCCCTTCCCAAAGCAGCTTCTCGGTACCGGTGGAGATACCGCTATAC
>JBELIU010000232.1:0-4380 GCA_042090735.1 Novosphingopyxis sp.
GCTGAGCGCGCCTTTTCGAGCGGGTATAATGATACCGTATGCCGTGTGGCGCTATCGCCGCAGTTGCTGCGCCACCCATTGCTCGAAGGCCGGAAACACCGTGTCGACTGGAAGCAGCAAAATGGGCGGCACGTCATAATCGTGCAGTTCCGCCAGGCGATTGGCGGCGCCGGGCGCGCGGGCATCGTCGGTCTTCAGAATAACCGGCCATTCGCGCTCTTCACGCAGTTCGCCCTGCCAGCGAAACTGGCTCGTTGCGGGTGCGAGCCGGTTGGCGCAGGCAATAAGCCCTTCCTCGAGCAGCTTGCCGCACGCCGCGCGCGCCGCCTCTTCGCTGCCGAACAGCGTATAGATGATCCGAACTCCGCTCATGCCGGCACTCCTACAAGCAGTTTGCGGCGGCCCGCGGCGTGCGCAGCCCATACCGCACTGGCCACCAGTATCGCGCCGACGGCCTGATGCGCAGCGGCCAGAACGAGGTCGATCCCGCTCATGGCCGTCGCGATGCCGAGCAGGATTTGCAGGCCGATCGCGGCGGACAGGACGATCGATGCGGCTCTTACACCCGCATGCCGTGCGCCGCGCGCCAGCAGGATCACCGCCGCCAGGGCGACGAACGCCCACCAGCGATGGAGGAAGTAGACCAGGAAGGGATCGTTGGAAACGGCATGGATCACGCCCTGGCTCCAATCCACGCCATCCAGAAAGAAGCGGCCGTTCATCAACGGCCAGTCGCTGGCGACATAGCCTGCATTCATTCCCGCCACCCAGGCGCCAAGCAGCAGCTGGACGGCGATGATGGCGAGCAGCCCAACATTCTTGCCGGTGAGTTTGGCGGGCCGCGCATTGCCGCGTGCGAGCTGACGAAGGTCCAGCGCGGTCCAGACCAGGCCGGAAAGGATGAACAGCGCCGTCAGCAGGTGCACGGCCAACCTGTAATGGCTGACATCGGTGCGCAGGGTGAGGCCGGAGACGACCATCCACCAGCCGATTGCGCCCTGCAACCCGCCCAGTGCCAGCAGCGCGACGAGCCGCAGCTTGTACCCTTGCGGGATCGCCCCGCGCAGCCAGAAATAGGCCAGCGGCAAGGCAAAGGCGATACCGATCAGCCGCCCCAGCAGCCGGTGCAGCCATTCCCAGAAGAAAATGAATTGAAACTGCGCCAGCGTCATCCCGGCCGGACCGTTGATGACCTGATATTCCGGCGTCGCCTTGTATTTTGCGAATTCCGCTTCCCACCCGCTGAGCGAGAGCGGGGGGATCGCGCCGGTAATCGGTTTCCATTCGGTGATTGATAGGCCCGATTCGGTCAGTCGCGTGATTCCGCCGACCACCACCATGCAGAAAACCAGAAAGGCGACGGCAATCAGCCAGTTCGCGATCGCGATGGGTCGGGTGCGCGCGGGCAGGTGCGCGGGTTGAGCGGCGAGCGATGTCATGGGCCGCGATATGGCGCGGTGCCGCGATGCCCGCAAGCGCGCAAGGCTAGTGCCGGACGCCACCAGCCGCCGGATTGGGTGAAATGTGATATTGTATCTTGGGCAAAGCAGGCTTATAGCTTTGGCCATGACGACGATGCTGCAGCGCGAAGGATTGTGGGACAGGGCCGCCATGGCTCTTTCCGGCCTGTGCGTGGTGCATTGCATCGCCACCGCGATCTTCATTGCCGCCGCAGCCTCGATCGGCGGCATTCTGGGTGCGGAATGGATCCACGAAGTCGGCCTGCTGATCGCCATGTTGCTCGGGGCGATCGGGCTGGGGCGCGGCGTGCTGCAGCACGGTTACATCCTGCCGGTCGCGATCGGTTCGCTGGGGCTTGGCGTGATGGCTGGCGCGCTCAGCATGCCGCATGGCGGGGCGGAGGTGGTTTCCACCATTCTCGGCGTTTCGATCCTCGCGCTCGGCCATGATCTGAACTTTCGCGCCTCGCACTGATCCGAATGCCTGTCGATCCGGCGGGCGGCTGATCCTGGGTCTGGACAAGGCCCGATCTAAGACAGTCCATTCCTTGCTCCTCTGTGCTGCGCGGAAGGATTGCCCTTGCCCCATCCTGCGCCTACATTCGGGCGATGACAGGCCATGCCCATCACGAACATCACGGATCCGATCTGAAGCGCGAGGCGCAGGCCACGCTGGAAGGCGCGGGCGAACAGTGGACCGACATGCGCGCGCTCATTTTCGACGTGCTCGCAACGTTCAAGACGCCCGCCTCGGCTTATGACATTGCCGAAAAGGTTTCGGAGCGTCGCGGCAAGCGGGTGGCGCCCAACAGCGTGTACCGCATCCTCGATCTGTTCGTGGAGACCAACCTCGCGCAGCGCGTGGAGAGCGCCAACGCTTATGTGGCGAACAGCCATCCCGGCTGCGTGCACGATTGCATCTTCATGATCTGCGACAGCTGCGGTGAGGTGACGCATGTCGACAATGACAAGCTGGCCGACGGGGTGCGCGATACCGCCACCGCCAGCGGCTTCACGCCGGAACGTCCGGTGATCGAAGTGCACGGCAAATGTGCCGCCTGCGATTGAGCCACGCGCGGCAATCGACTTGGCTCCGCAACGCGTATAAGGTTCGGACATGACGGAACAAACCCATTCCCCGCGGCCCGAGACGCCGCTTCTCGATACGGTCGACACGCCGAAGGATCTGCGCAAGCTGAAGCCCGAACAGCTTCGCCAATTGTGCGACGAATTGCGCGCCGAAATGATCGACGCCGTTTCGGTTACCGGCGGCCATCTCGGTGCCGGGCTCGGCGTGGTCGAGCTGACGGCAGCGATCCACTATGTGTTTAACACGCCCGATGACCGGCTGATCTTCGATGTCGGCCATCAATGCTATCCGCACAAGATTCTCACCGGGCGGCGGGACCGCATCCGCACCTTGCGCCAGGGCGGTGGGCTGAGCGGTTTTACCAAGCGTTCCGAAAGCGAATATGATCCGTTCGGCGCGGCGCACAGCTCCACGTCCATCTCCGCCGCGCTAGGCTTCGCGGTGGCCAACAAGCTGGGTGAGCGGCCCGAAAAGGCGATCGCGGTGATCGGTGACGGCGCGATGAGCGCGGGCATGGCTTATGAGGCGATGAACAACGCCGCGCAGGCCGGCAACCGGCTGATCGTAATCCTGAACGATAACGACATGTCGATCGCGCCGCCGGTGGGCGGCCTCAGCGCCTATCTCGCGCGGCTGATCTCCAGCAGCGAATATCTCGGCCTCCGAAGCCTTGCCAAGAAGATGACGTCCAAGCTCTCGCGCCGGGTCCACAAGGGCCTCGCCAAGGCGGAGGAATATACCCGCGGCATGGTGACCGGCGGTACCTTGTTCGAGGAGCTGGGCTTCTATTATGTCGGCCCGATCGATGGCCATAATCTGGATCATCTGATCCCGGTGCTCGAAAATGTGCGCGATGCCGAAGAAGGTCCGATCCTGATTCACGTGGTGACGCAGAAGGGCAAGGGTTACGGCCCGGCCGAAGCGTCCGCGGACAAATATCACGGCGTGTCGAAATTCGATGTCGTCACGGGCAAGCAGGACAAGGGCGCTGGCGGCGGCCCGCCGACCTACACCAATGTCTTCGCGCAGGCGCTGATCGCCGAGGCGGAGAAGGACAAGCGCATCTGCGCCATCACCGGCGCGATGCCCGGCGGCACCGGTGTCGACAAGTTCGCTGCCGCCTTCCCGGACCGCAGCTTCGACGTCGGCATTGCCGAGCAGCACGCTGTCACCTTTGCCGCCGGTCTTGCCGCGCAGGGGATGAAGCCGTTCGCCGCGATCTATTCCACCTTCCTGCAACGCGCCTACGATCAGGTGGTGCACGATGTGGCGATCCAGAACCTGCCGGTGCGCTTCGCGATAGACCGTGCCGGCCTGGTGGGTGATGACGGGCAGACCCATGCTGGCAGCTTCGACATCGCCTATCTCGCCACGCTGCCGAACATGGTGGTGATGGCAGCGGCGGACGAGGCGGAACTGGTCCATATGGTCCACACCGCTGCCGCCTATGACGACGGGCCCATCGCTTTCCGCTATCCGCGCGGTGCCGGCACCGGCGCGGCCCTGCCAGAGACGCCCGAAAAGCTCGCGATCGGCAGGGGCCGCATCGTGCGTGAGGGCAAGAAGGTGGCGATCCTCTCGCTCGGAACGCGGCTCGCCGAAGCCTTGAAGGCTGCCGATGTGCTGGACGCCAAGGGCCTCAGCACGACGGTCGCAGATATGCGTTTTGCCAAGCCGCTCGACAACGAACTGATCCGCAAGCTGATGGCGAGCCATGAGGTCTGCATCACGATCGAGGAAGGCGCCGTCGGCGGCCTCGGCGCGCATGTCCTCACCATGGCGAGCGACGAGGGGCTGACCGATACCGGCCTCAAGGTGCGCACCATGCGG
>JBELIU010000233.1:0-4372 GCA_042090735.1 Novosphingopyxis sp.
TATGAGCCGCGATGACGTGATCGAAAAAGTCCTTCTGGAAGGACAGCCGACCAAGGAGTTCGTCACCCCCGAGCAGGTCGCCGCGATTGCGCTGTTCCTGTGCCGAGACGAAGCCGCGCAGGTAACCGGCGCCAACTGGTCCATCGACGGCGGCTGGACGGCGGAATAATGATTTTCAATCGACCTGCTCACTCTGTCTGACAGAGCTATGTCGTTTCCATCGATCAATAGAGCGGCGTAGGACAGGTCTACAACTGGAGCGAAAAGCAGAGAGGAACGATTCCATGGACATGAAGACCGGTGAGATGAGCGGTGGCGGGTGCCCCTTTCACGGCGACGGCGGTGTGCGCGGCCTTTTGGGGCGGCAGAACCGCGATTGGTGGCCGGACACGCTGCAGCTGGAAATCCTGCACCAGGGCGGCGTTTCGCCCGATCCCATGGGCGCGGACTTCGATTATGTCGAAGCCTTCAAGCAGCTCGATTATGACGCGCTGAAGAAGGATCTTCATGCCCTCATGACCGACAGCCAGCCTTGGTGGCCGGCCGATTATGGTCATTACGGACCGTTCTTCATTCGCATGGCTTGGCACGCGGCCGGCACCTATCGCACGGCGGACGGCCGCGGCGGATCCAACAGCGGTCAGCAGCGCTTTGCCCCGCTTAACAGCTGGCCGGACAATGCCAATCTGGACAAGGCCCGGCGCCTGCTGTGGCCGATCAAGCAGAAGTACGGCAAGCATATCAGCTGGGCCGATCTGCTGATCCTCACCGGCAATGTCGCCATCGAGTCCATGGGCGGCCCGGTCTTCGGCTTCGGCGGCGGGCGTAAGGACGTGTTCGAGCCGGAGACGGATGTCTATTGGGGCACCGAGGAAGAGTGGGTGAGCACCGGGGCGGAAACGCGCATCCAGCCGGACAAGGAAATGGCGCTGGAAGACCCGCTCGCGGCGATCCAGATGGGCCTCATCTACGTCAATCCCGAAGGTCCGGGCGGCGAGCCTGATCCGTTGGGTTCTGCCCGCGATATTCGCGAAACTTTCGCGCGCATGGCGATGAACGGCGAGGAGACCGTCGCGCTCACCGCCGGGGGCCACACCTTCGGCAAGTGCCACGGCGCGGGCGATGCCAGCCTGATCGGCGCGGAGCCGGAGGGCGCGGACGTCGCCTTCCAGGGGCTCGGCTGGACCAGCGGGTTCGAGAGCGGCATGGGCGAGCACACCATCACCTCCGGTCTGGAAGGTGCGTGGACGCCTAACCCGACCGCTTGGGATATGGGCTATTTCGACAACCTGCTCGATCACGAATATGAGCTGGTGAGGAGCCCGGCCGGTGCCCAGCAGTGGCAGCCCGTCGGCAATCCGGAAGAGACGCAGGCACCCGACGCGCACCGCGAAGGCACGAAGGTGCCGACGATGATGACCACCGCCGACATGGCGATGAAGGTCGATCCTGAATATCGCAAGATCATGGAGAAATTCCGCAGCGACCCTGCTTATTTCGCCGATGCCTTTGCCCGCGCCTGGTTCAAGCTGACCCACCGCGATATGGGACCGAAGGTCCGTTATCATGGTCCGGAAGTGCCGTCGGAAGATCTGATCTGGCAGGACCCGATTCCCGCCGGCAGCTTGCCGTCGGACGGTGATGTCTCGGACTTCAGGTCGAAGATCTTGGATAGCGGCCTGTCGGTTCCCCAGCTGGTTCGCGCCGCTTGGGCGTCTGCGTCCACCTATCGCAAGTCGGACCATCGCGGGGGCGCAAACGGTGCCCGCGTGCGGCTGGCCCCGCAAAAGGACTGGGCGGTCAACGATCCGAGCGAGCTTTCCAGCACGCTCGCCAAGATCGACGAGCTGCGCGGCAGCCTGTCCATGGCTGATGCCATCGTGCTGGCCGGCACGGCAGCGGTCGAGAAGGCGGCGAAGGATGCCGGCTTCGACGTCAACGTACCGTTCCACGGTGGCCGCGGCGATGCGACCGACGAGCAGACCGATGCCGAGAGCTTCGAGCCGCTGGAGCCCAAGGCGGACGGTTTCCGCAACTATCTGTCGACCAAGATGAGCGTGAAGACCGAAGAGCTGATGCTCGACCGGGCCCAACTGCTCGGCCTGTCGGCGCCGGAAATGACGGTGCTGATCGGTGGCTTGCGCGTCCTTGGGGCGAACCAAGGCGGCAGCAAGCACGGCGTGTTCACGGACCGCGTCGGCCAGCTGACCAACGACTTCTTCGTCAACCTGCTCGACATGAAGACTGCCTGGAAGGTGGTCGACGAGAGCGGCGATGAGGAGTTCATCGGATCGGATCGCGAAACCGACGAGGAGAAGTGGAGCGCCACGCGCACTGATCTGATCTTCGGTTCGAACTCGCAGCTGCGCGCGATCGCGGAAGTCTATGCCGAAAACGGCAATGAGCAGAAGTTCGTGAACGACTTCATCAAGGCCTGGACCAAGGTGATGAACGCGGACCGGTTCGATCTGAACTGATCGCGGTCGATTTCCCCCAGCCTCGGCCCGTTCCCCTAACCGGGGAGCGGGTTTTTTTCATGCGGCGTCAGGGGTGGGTCAGAGCCCCTCGATGTTCAGATAGACGACGGCCTGGGTCAAAAGCACATAGGCGATCTCGCCGAAGGACATCGGGCCGGTAATGCCCGCGGTGTGGCGCCCTTCGAGGCCGGCATAATTGTAATTGAGGATGCAGTTGCAGCTGAAGCTTGGCGAGCGTTTCATGTGGGCCACTTTTTCCTCGAACAGCGCGGGATAGTCGCCGATCGGCTTGGCAAAGCGATAGGTGATGCCGGGGAAGACGGGCGCAAAGAATTCCAGCTTGCCTTCTTCCTCGATAATCCGCGCGGTCGCGACGTTGATTTTGACACCGTTATAGTCCGCGACCAAAGGCAGCCGCGTGTCGATGCCGCGCTCCTCGATATAATCGATCAAGCGGCACTTTTGGCCATTGATGCGGGCCTCGCCGGCGGTGAAGCCGAGCTCATCGAATTGAATGTCATCGCCGTCGCCCTGTTCGAACAGGTTCACCGTATCGATGGTGGCGAAGGCGTGATCGGGCAAGGCGACGTGCATGACGGCGGCGTGCGCGTCCGATTTCGCGCCGCTCGCGCCGTCATAGACCTTGGCGGTGTCTTGCCCGACGCGGTCCAGCGCTGTGCCGGCGACCCAGCCCGCCACCGGACGATCGAACAGGCCGGGCCAGGTTTGGCCGTGCAGGGCGAACATGGCGTGCACGTCGCTTTGCGAGGGCAGGTAGAGAAGCGTGAAACCGTTGTTCGGGCCCGCTTGGGCGAAGCCGGGGAGTGTTTCTGTGTCCATCAGTTGCTGCGCATGGACGCTCGCTTCCTTGGGCAGGCGCGTCACGAAGACATGGCTCTGATCCTGGACGCCGCCCTGCTCGCTGGTCATGAAATAGGGAATGGTCCCTGCAATCCAGTTGCCGCGCGGCAGTTGATCGAGCAGCCTTTCCTCGCCCGCCAGCAGCAGCGTGGCGCCGCTTTCGATCATCTGTGCGACTGCCTCGACGCTGAAGAGCGACTGGCCTGTGTTCACGGCGCTCATGCGGAGCGCCTTTCGAAGATGGAGCTGTAATCGGCCGCGGCGAAGCGGAAGTTGTTCACGAAGAACTGGTGCAACTCCGCCACCAGACTGTCGATCGACGCCTCGTCGCGCTGATAGTCGCTGCGCAGGCGGATCATGAGGATGCGCAGCGCCAGGCATCGATAGGCCGGCATCAGATCACCCCGGATCAACTTTCTCCAGCGGACGTCCGCCGGCGAGGCAATGGCAGCAGCGTTGAAGTCCATCTCAACTCCTCCGAACGCGGTGGACTTGGCAGAGACCGATTAACAAATCATCCACGCTCAATTTGGCATTGTCCGGCCTACTCTCGGGCCGATTATCGGCGGATCGATCTGCGGGGGCGGGGGGCTGCCTGCTGGCGCCGCCCTTGATGCCGGTGGCGGCGGAGGAGGCGCAGCCATGGGCGGGGCGGGTGCAGGAGAAGGAGACGGCGTAAGCGCCGGTGCCGCCCCCAGCAGATTGCCCGTTGGCGAGCCGTCGATACCGGTCGGCGCGCCGAACTTGCCATTGACGTTCATGGTGAAGTCGGTCGGCATTTCGGCGGTCATGCGAACGGTGGGCTCCGCAGGTGCGCTGACCGTGGCGGCCGCTGCGCTGTGGGGCTGCGGCAATATCGTCACCCGCGCCGTGGGGCGTTATGGGCCGATGAACCAGTTTGTCTTCATCGTCTGGTCCAGCGTGGTGGCGCCACAGCCTTTCGTGGCACTGTCGCTGTGGATCGACGGCCCGGGTGCCGTGCTGTCCGCCGTGCAGAACCTGTCGCTGAAATCCATGGCCGCCGTGGCTTATAT
>JBELIU010000234.1:0-4361 GCA_042090735.1 Novosphingopyxis sp.
GCGCATTCACGCGCCGCCCGTGCCCGCGCCGGATAGCGCCACCAAGGACGATTCGTATCGGCGCGTTACAGCGCGCGGGTATTATTTGCCCAATGCCACCACGCTCACTCTGGCTGCGACGGACCTGGGCTCGGGTTATTGGGTGCTCTCGCCGCTGCGCACGGACGATGGGCGCACCGTTCTCATCAACCGTGGGTTCGTGCCTACGCGTGAAAAGCCGCCGGTGCCTGACGGAGAGCAAAGGGTCACCGGCCTCCTGCGCCTGAGCGAGCCGGGCGGCGGCTTCCTGCGTCACAACGATCCGTCTGGAGATCGCTGGTATTCGCGCGATGTGGCAGCCATCGCGGCCAAGCGGCAATTGCGCGGCGTTGCGCCCTATTTCATCGATGCCGAAGCGGCCACACAGGCTGGTCCCAAGACCCCGGGCCAGCCCGTCGGCGGCCTTACCGTCGTCAGTTTTCCGAACAATCACCTCGTCTATGCGATCACATGGTATATCCTTGCCGCCATGGCCGCAGCCGCCCTCGTCTTTCTGATCCGCATGCGCCGCAAGTCCGGGCGCGGTGAAGGCGTGTGAACAATTTGCCGCTGCCCATGGCGGACCTTGTGGAAACCGACAGCGCGGGTCGCGAGAATTTGATGCAGCTCATCCAGCTGCGCTGGCTCGCCGTGGCTGGACAGTTGGCGACCATCCTTCTCACTCACTTCGTTTTCCACATCACTCTGCCGCTGGTGCCGATGCTGATCGTGCTGGTGGGCCTCGTGATTCTGAACCTTGTCAGCCTGCCGCTCGTGCGGCGCGGGGGTTCGATCCGGAACGGCGCGTTGTTTGGGGCGCTGCTGCTCGATGTCGCCGCGCTCTCTGCGCAGCTCTATTTCAGCGGCGGCGCGACCAATCCGTTCGTCTCCCTTTTCCTGCTGCAAGTCGTTCTGGGATCGGTCCTGCTCGACCGCTGGTCCAGTTGGGCGCTGGTGCTCGCCACCAGCATCGCCTTTGCCATCCTGACGCTGTTCTACAGACCGATCGCGCTGCCGGCGGCGTTCCATACAGATCTCTTCTCGCTGCACATTCAGGGCATGTGGATATGCTTTGCGCTGGTGGCGGTGCTGCTGGTGATGTTCGTGACGCGCATCAACAGCAACCTGCGCGCCCAAGACGCCAATCTGGCCGCGATCCGCCGACAGGCCATCGAGGAGGATCACATCGTGCGGATCGGCATGCTGGCCAGCGGCGCGGCGCACGAGCTCGGCACGCCCCTTGCCTCGATCAGCGTGCTCCTGGGCGACTGGAAGAATATCGATGCCGTCCGCTCCGATCCGGAACTGCTGCGCGATGTTGCCGACATGCAGGCGGAGGTGCAGCGCTGCAAAGCTATCGTCACCAGCATCCTGCTGTCTTCCGGCGACGCACGCGGCGAGCAATCTGCTGCCACCACCGTGCGCATCCTGTTCGATCGCATGGTCGCCGATTGGGCGGAGGCACGCGGATTTGCCAATCTGGTTTATGAAGACAGCTTCGGCGCGGACGTGCCGATCGCGTCGGACCTCGTGCTGCAACAAGCGGTGTTCAACCTGCTCGACAATGCCGCAGAGGTATCGCCCGACCACATCCTCGTCACACTATCGCGCGTTGCCGATGGCCTGAGCTTGACGGTGCGCGATCGCGGACCGGGCTTTGCGCCGGCCCAGCTGGCGGCACTCGGCAAGCCTTATAACAGTTCCAAGCCGGAACCGGGCCGCGGGCTGGGACTTTTCCTAGTGGGCAATGTAGCGCGCAAGCTCGGCGGATCGCTCGATGCGCGCAACGTGCGGCGCGGAACGGGCGCGGAGGTGCGCCTTCGCCTGCCGCTCGATGCCATTCGATTGGGGAACGAGGATGACGGACAAGCCGCTTCTGCTGATCGTAGAGGATGACGCGGTGTTCGCCCGCACTCTCGCCCGGTCGTTCGAACGGCGCGGCTATGAGTCGGTACTCGCCGCCAGCCCGGCCGAAGTCGATACTCTCTTGGCCGACCGGACGCCGCGATATGCCGTGGTCGATCTGAAGCTGGCGCAGGCCTCCGGCCTCAATTGCGTGGAGATGCTGCACGCCCACGATGCCGACATGATCATCATCGTGCTCACCGGCTATGCCAGCATCGCCACCGCCGTGCAGGCGATCAAGCTGGGTGCCACCTCCTATCTCGCCAAGCCTGCCAATACGGACGAGATCGAGGCCGCGTTCGGCCAGCAGGCGGGAAATGCGGACGCGCCCATCGAAGGACGCCCGACGTCGATCAAGACGATGGAATGGGAGCGGATCAACGAGGTGCTGGCCGAGACCGACTTCAATATCAGCGAGACAGCCCGCCGCCTCGGCATGCATCGGCGCACATTGGCGCGCAAGCTCGACAAGCGCCGCGTGAACTGAACGGGGCGGGCAACGCTTCCTTTTCGGGAAGCGCCGCCTTTCGCCCGCTTACTTCATGTGGAAGGTTTTCGTAATGAGATGCGCCGCAACACCTTCCGGGCCGTCTTCGGAGCCGAACCCGCTGTCCTTCATGCCGCCAAACGGGCTGTCCGGCCAACTCAGCGCAAGCTGGTTCACTGCGATCATTCCTGCCTCGATCTCGTCGCCGAGCCGGTTCTGGCGGCGGCCATTCTCGGTGAAACAGTAAGCGGCCAGCGCATAAGGTAGCCGGTTCGCTTCTGCGATCGCTTCCTCGTCGGTGGTGAAGGGGCGAATGAGCGCGAGGGGCCCGAACGGTTCCTCATTCATCACGCGGGCGGACATCGGCACATCGGTCATTACCGTCGGCTCGAAGAAAAAACCTCCGTGGGATCCGCCACGCGAGCCGCCGGTGACGATATTCGCGCCTTCGCTGCGTGCGTTCTCGACCAACTCTTCGATCGCTTCGGGACGGCGCGGGTTGGCCATCGGCCCCATCTGGGTGTCACCCTCCATGCCCGCGCCAACCTTCAACGCCCTTGTGCGCTCGGCAAAGCCTGCGGCGAATTTCTCGTAAATGCCTTCCTGCACATGAAAGCGCGTGGGCGAGACGCAGACCTGGCCGGCATTGCGAAACTTGTGCGGCACCAGCATGTCGAGCGTCTTTTCTAAATCGCAATCGTCAAATACCAGGACCGGGCCGTGCCCGCCGAGTTCCATGGTCGAGCGCATGACGGTGTCGGCCGCCAGCTTCATCAGGTGTTTGCCGACCGGAACCGAGCCGGTGAAGCTGAGCTTGCGCGTGACGGGCGATGCCAGAAGATGGCGGGATATCTCGTCCGGCACACCGAACACCATTTGCGCGACCTTGCCGGGCAGTCCGGCATCCCGGAAGCAATGCATTACCTCGATCGCGCTGGCAGCGGTCTCCTCGCTTGGCTTCAGGATTATCGAACAGCCTGCAGCGATGGCCGGGGCTAGCTTGCGCACCGGGTTCATGATCGGAAAATTCCAGGCGCAAAAGGCCGCCACCGGGCCGATCGGCTGGTGGAGCACGAGTGAGCGGGTGCCGGTTGGGCGCGGCAGGACACGACCATAGATCCGCTCGGCCTCCCCTGCGTGAAATTCCAGGAGATTCGCCGTCGCGCCCAGCTCACCCTTCGCCTCGGCAAGGGGCTTGCCCTGCTCCGTCGTCGCGACCTTCGCGATGTGCTCGGCCCGCTCGCGCAGCAAAGCCGCGGTTTTGCGCAGCACGGCAGCGCGCTTTGCGCCCGGGGTGTCGCGCCACTCGGCAAACCCTTCCTGCGCCGCTTCCAGCGCGCGATCGAGATCGACTTTCGTCGCCACCGGAAGATCGCCGATCCCCTCGCCCGTCGCGGGGTTCAAAGGGTGCACCACTTCCCTGCCCTCGGTACCCAGCCATTCGCCGCCGATGTAGAGGGCAAGCTTGGTGCTGTAAGCGGTCATGGTTATTCCTTCGTCTGATTGATTTTCTGCATGGCCGAACGGCCGACATCGTGCCGAGATAAGGAGCGGTCGCTAAGCTGCCAAGCGCGATGATTTTCCATGGTCGAACAAGCGCAAAGCCGACTGGCGAGCGCAGATCAGCGCGGAACACAAGATCAGTACACCCCGCCATCAGGGCGGAGCGCGACATGTTGACACGGAGATTTACCGAGCGTTCATAGCCGGGCGAAGACGCCGCTTAGCGCAACACCGGCCGCGTATTGCTCGCACTGTAATTCGCGTAATTGCTCTTCATCGAGGCCAGGACGTTTGCCACTTCCTCGTCTGCATAACTTGCGGCATCAGCCTGGCTCGAACCGAATTCCCGTTCGGACTTCACCACGGCTGCGCGGTAGGCATCACGTTGACTGGCGCAAACGTCGTTCGCGGCGGCGACGAACTCTTTCTCGCTCTTCTTTTCATCCAG
>JBELIU010000235.1:0-1131 GCA_042090735.1 Novosphingopyxis sp.
TTTCAGCGCGAACAAAGCGAAAGCGAGTGCAAACTATGAAACTGAATGATCTCCGCGACAACGACGGCGCCCGCAAATCCAAGATGCGGGTCGGCCGTGGCATCGGCTCCGGCAAGGGCAAGACCGCCGGCCGTGGTCAGAAGGGCCAGAAGAGCCGTTCCGGCGTTGCCATCAAGGGCTTCGAGGGTGGCCAGATGCCGCTCCACATGCGTCTGCCGAAGCGCGGTTTCAACAACCCGTTCGGCAAGGACTATGCGGAGGTGAACCTCGGCATGGTGCAGAAGTTCATCGACGCCGAGAAGCTCGACGCCGGTAAGGACATCGACCACGCAGCGCTGAAGGCCGCCGGCCTCGCGCGCGGTGGCAAGCACGGCGTGCGCCTGCTCGCCAAGGGTGAGTTGACCACCAAGGCGAAGTTCATCGTCGCCGGTGCGTCCAAGGGCGCGATCGAGGCAGTCGAAAAGGCTGGCGGTTCGGTTCAGGTCATCGAGCGCAAGGTCGATGCCGACGCTGAAGCCAAGAAGGCCAAGAGCGACGCCAAGAAGGCCAGCAAGGCCAAGAAGTAAGCAATTTCCGGGGCTCCGGCCCTGTCAAGCGATGGTGCGAGAGCGCTTGCTTGGCAGGGCCGGGGCCCTTTGCTATTCGGCTGCCGCTGGTCCGGGCGCTCAAGCTGCCCTTGCCAGCCGCCCCGCATGCTCCGATATAGCGCCCCATCGGGAGTAGGCCATATCCGCGCCGGGAGTCGCGGACAGGCAACGAAAAGGTAGGATCGCATGGCTTCCAGAGCCGAACAAATGGCCGCCAACATCAGCCTGTCGAAATTCGGCAAGGCGACCGAGCTGAAGCAACGGCTTTGGTTCACCCTTGGTGCCCTCATCGTATTTCGTCTGCTCAGCTTCGTGCCGCTGCCGGGTATCGATCCGGTGGCGCTCAATGCGCTTTACGCGAACAATGCGCAGGGCGGTGTGCTCGATATCTTCAACACCTTCTCCGGCGGTTCGCTGCAGCGCATGAGCCTCATTGCGCTGGGCGTGATGCCGTACATCACCGCTTCCATCGTGGTGCAGCTTGCCGCGGCGCTCTCGCCGACCCTCGCTGCGATCAAAAAGGAAGGTGAGGCGGGCCGCAAGA
>JBELIU010000236.1:0-658 GCA_042090735.1 Novosphingopyxis sp.
CAGCGTATCGGGCGTGGTGTGGAAGCGCTCGCCCAGTTTCTCGATCAGATCATTATAGCCAAGACGCTCCATCTTCGCCTGCGCTTCGGGCGACTCGGGTACCTTCGTGAAGGTCATCTGTGCCATGTCTGCCGGCAAGGTCACCGTACGGGTTGCCGCGATATTGCGGAACGGGGCGAGCTTGCGACGCGTCGCCTCATCCAACTCCCCGGTTACCTGCAAATTGTTCGCTTCCTGATAGCCGGAAAGCGCATTGCGGGTGGAAAGGCCCATCTTGCCGTCGACGACGCCTGGCGTGAAGCCGAGGCGATCGAGCACGACTTGCGCCTGCATCATCGGAAACTCTTTCGCGACGCCATCCGCGGACGCGGCCATCGTCCCGGTCCCGGAACCGTTCGGCGTCTGCTGTGCTTTCGATGTTGCGCCGTTGGCAGAAGTGGCCGACGCCATCTGCAAACCGCCCTGCCCATTGTTTGACGCCATGGCGTCTCCGATCGGCGTGCCAGGGGCCGGGAACATGGCGTTTCCATCGGCCGGAAGCGGCTGCGGGTCACTCGACGCCATGCTGTCGGCTAGATTCTGATCAGGAGCCGGAGCCTGAGCGGTCTCGGCAGGCTTTGCCTGCTGCTGATCCTTGGCACCGCTCTCGGCGAAATTG
>JBELIU010000236.1:668-4332 GCA_042090735.1 Novosphingopyxis sp.
GAAATTGCAGCCCATCAGGGCCAGGGTGGCGACTGCCGTGAACGCTACTCGCATGTCGTATCCTCTTGATAAACTAATTATATCGCAGGAGAAACGACCTCGCGTTCAATTGGCTCCCTCGCGCGTGCGCAAAAGCTTTTCGAACTCGGCCACCGCTGCCCCCGGCCCATCGGGATGTCCCCAGACGGCGCCGCTGACTGCAAGAAAATCCGCTCCCGCCTCGATCAGCGGTGCCGCGTTATCGACTGTAATTCCGCCGATCGCGACGCAAGGGATTTCCATGATCGCGGACCACCAGCGCAGCACATCGGGCTCGGCCCGGTGCGATGCATCCTTGGTCCCGCTGTCGAAAAACGCGCCGAACGCAACATAATCCGCGCCCTTTTCGCCTGCTTCCATCGCGAGGTGACGGCTGTCGTGGCAGGTAACGCCGATTTGCGCATCCGGGCCTAGCTCGGCGCGAGCCTCGCGCGGGTCGCCATCGGCCTGCCCCAGATGCACACCGTCCGCCTTCAACCGCTTGGCCATCGCAATGTCGTCGTTCACGATGAACGCGACATCCTTTTCCCGGCAGAGGTCGAGTAGCGGCTGGGCCAGCGCAGCCAATTCGTGGCTTGCCTTGTCCTTCACCCGCAATTGGAAGGCAGCAACCTCCCCGCCGTCCAGCGCCGCCGCCAGACGGTCAGGAAAATTCCCACCGATGTCCGGCGGGCTGATCAGATAAAGCTGACAGGCGGTCATGGAGCGGTAGGCCTCAGCCTTCCTCGCCCTTGTAGATCGCGATCAGCTTGCCGAGCATTTCCAGCGCGTCCTCGCGGCTGCGCTGGAAGCTGTTTCGGCCGATAATCGAACCGTTGCCGCCGCCATCACGGATGTCGCGCGCGTCCTGGAAAACCTGATCGGCACCCTTCTTGGAGCCGCCGGAGAAGACCACGATACGGCGTCCGTTGAAGCAGCTTTTCACTACATGGCCGACCCGGTCCGACTGGGCGGAGAAATCCATGCCTTCGTAGGACGACTTGGCGTCTTCCTGTTCGATGTGATCGCTCGGCAACTTCACCTTGATGATGTGCGCGCCGGCCAGCGCTGCCATGTGCGCCGCATAGGCGCCCACATCGAGCGCAAGCTCACCCGATGTCGGCAAATTGCCGCCGCGCGGGTAGGACCAGATTACCGTCGGGATGCCCACCGCGGCAGCCTCTGCACGCAGTTCGCGGATTTCCTCGACCATCTGGAAGAAATCGTCCGAACCGGGATAGATGGTGAACCCGATCGCGGCGCAGCCGAGCCGCAGCGCGTCGTCGACGCTCGCCGTCACCGCGCTGTCGCGTGCGGACGCCCAGCTATTGGCGTTGTTGCACTTCAGAATGGTCGGGATCTGTCCCGCAAATGTATCGGCACCCGCCTCAAGAGCGCCCAGCGGCGCGGCATAGGCGTTCAGCCCAGCGTCGATCGCCAGCTGATAATGGTAATGCGGGTCATAGCCTTCAGGATTGGGCGCGAAACTGCGCGCGGGGCCGTGTTCGAAACCCTGGTCCACCGGGAGGATGATCATCTTGCCCGTGCCGGCCAGCTTTCCCTGCATCAAGATGCGGTAAAGATTGGCCTTCACGCCGGGGCTGTCGGACTCATAACAGTCCAGAATCTTCTTCACTTCCGGCGTAATCGACATGGGTACTCCTATTAGAGAATGCATACGAATGCGCGCGCCATAGGCAAGCGATCGCGCATTGGCAATCGGTCAGGATGGTGAGGCATGCCCTCCCGGCGACAGGACGCAATCGCGATAGAGCACCTCTATCCAATTCGGCTCAGCAATTGCCAAGGTGCAAGGGCTTGATCGCCAACCTGGCGCGCTACGTCAGCAAACGTCCTCAGTCTCGCGGATGGTGGTATCAGGCATCGGAAAGCGCGGCGACGCCGGGCAAATCCTTACCTTCCATCCATTCAAGAAACGCTCCGCCTGCCGTTGAAATGTAGGAGAAGTCTTCCGTCACCCCTGCATGCGCCAAGGCTGCGACGGTGTCTCCGCCACCGGCCACCGATGTCAGCGATCCGTCCTTGGTCAGCGCCGCGGCGGTCTTTGCCAGCGCCACCGTGGCCTCATCGAAAGGCGGCGTTTCGAACGCACCGAGCGGACCGTTCCAGACGAGGGTGCGGCAATTTTTGAGCACATCGCCCAGGGCCTCGGCAGCCGATCCGCCGAGATCGAGGATCATGTCGTCGGCGTCCACCTCATGCACATTGACGGTGCGCGAAGGCGCGTTGGCTTCGAATTTTTTCGCCACCACCACATCATAAGGCAGATGCACGGTGCACCCGGACTCGTCCGCGCGCTCCATGATCGTATTGGCGGTATCGGTCAGATCATGTTCGCATAGCGACTTGCCGACATCGATCCCGCGCGCCGCGAGGAAAGTATTGGCCATGCCGCCGCCGATGATCAGATGATCGACCTTGGTGACAAGGTGCGTCAGCACGTCCAGCTTGGACGATACTTTCGCCCCGCCCACCACGGCAGCGACAGGGTGGACTGGGTTGTCCAACGCGGAGCCTAGCGCCTTCAACTCCGCCTCCATCGCGCGTCCGGCATAGGATGGCAGAAGACGGGCCAGCCCTTCCGTGGTCGCATGCGCGCGGTGTGCAGCGGAAAAAGCGTCGCTTACATAGATGTCCCCATTGGCCGCGATCGCTTTGGCAAACTCGGGATCATTGGCCTCTTCGCCCGGCCAGAAGCGGCTGTTTTCCAGGATCGCGATCTCGCCATCCCGCATGATGCCGATTGACTGGGCCACGATGTCGCCCGTGATTTCCGGCACGAACATGATCTCGCGGTCCAGAATTTCCTCGACCTCGCCCACTACCATCGACAGCGACTGGGTAGAGCTCTTCTGTCCCTTGGGACGCCCGAAATGCGCCAAAAGCAGAACCTTGGCACCTTTTCCCGAGAGTTCTTCGACGGTCGGTTGGAAGGCGCGGATCCGCGTATCGTCGGTAACTTCCCCATCGTTCATGGGAACATTCAGGTCGACACGCACCAGCGCGACCTTGCCGGCGAGATCGTTAAGATCGTCGAGCGTCTTGAACTGGGTCATTCAGAAATACTCCGTTCGCCCCGAGCTTGCCGAAGGGCTGCATTAAATTATCAGCGCCATTTCACCTGCGACAAGCTCAGCGCGAACGGAGGTATCCGATCAGAGCAGCTTTGCCATGACGCCGGCGGTATCCAGCATCCGATTCGAGAAGCCCCATTCATTGTCGTACCAGCTGACGACGCGTGCGAGCTTGCCTTCGAGCACGGCCGTTTCCAGGCTGTCGACGGTAGAGCTTGCAGGCTGATGATTGAAGTCGCTGCTGACCAGCGGCTGATCGGTGAAATCGAGAACGCCCTTCATCGCGCCTTCGGATGCTTCCTTCAGCGCTGCGTTCAGCTCTTCCACCGTGGTATCGCGGCCGGGGGTGAACACCAGATCGATCAGCGATACGTTGGGCGTGGGCACCCGAACCGAGCTGCCGTCCAGCTTTCCGTTCAGTTCCGGAAGGACCAGGCCGACCGCGCGCGCTGCGCCGGTGGTGGTCGGGATCATGTTCTGCGCACCGCCGCGGGCACGGCGCATGTCGCTGTGCATCTGATCGAGCATGCGCTGATCATTGGTGTAGCTGT
>JBELIU010000237.1:0-4331 GCA_042090735.1 Novosphingopyxis sp.
CGATCTCTGTTGCCCTCAAATCGGCGTCGCCACGACGATGGCGAAAGAGAGCCCGCCCATCGCCCCTTGCCGCATCGCAGCATTTCGCCTATAGGCCGCGCGCATGTGCGGGCGGTGAGCGCCTGCCCACCTCCTACATTCCAAGGCCCGCCCCCATGTCCCTTCGCAACATTGCGATCATCGCGCACGTTGACCACGGCAAGACCACCCTCGTCGACCAGCTCTTCCGCCAGTCCGGCACCTTCCGCGACAACCAGCGCGTCGAGGAGCGCGCGATGGATTCGAACGATCTCGAAAAGGAACGCGGGATCACCATTCTGGCCAAGCCCACCTCGATCGAGTGGGAAGGCCTGCGCATCAACATCGTCGACACCCCGGGCCACGCCGATTTCGGCGCCGAGGTGGAGCGCATCCTGTCGATGGTCGACGGCGTCATCCTGCTGGTCGACAGCGCCGAGGGCGCGATGCCGCAGACCAAGTTCGTCACCGGCAAGGCGCTGGCTCTGGGCCTGAAGCCCATCGTCGTCGTCAACAAGATCGACCGTCCCGACGGCCGCCCCGCCGAAGTGCTGGACGAGGTGTTCGACCTGTTCGTGAACCTGGGCGCCAATGACGATCAGCTGGAATTCCCGGTGCTCTACGCCTCGGGCCGCAACGGCTATGCCAGCGAAGACATCGACGCGCGCGAAGGCACGCTGGACCCGATGTTCCAGCTGATTCGCGATCATGTGCCCGCCCCGGGGCTGGACGAGAATGCGCCCTTCACCTTCCTCGCCACGCTGCTCGATCGCGACAACTTCATGGGCCGCGTGCTCACCGGCCGCGTCCAGTCCGGCACCGTCAAGATCAACGATCCGATCAAGGCGATCGACCGGGACGGCAATCTCGTCGAATCCGGCCGCGCCACCAAGCTGATGAGCTTCCGCGGGCTGGACCGCGTGCCCGTGGAAGAAGCCTTTGCGGGTGAGATCATCGCCATCGCCGGCCTGACCGACGCCACCGTCGCCAACACGATCTGCGCGCCCGAGGTGACCGATCCGATCGCCGCGCAGCCGATCGATCCGCCGACGCTGGCCATGCGCTTTGCCGTGAACGACAGCCCGTTCGCTGGCCGCGAGGGCGACAAGGTGACGAGCCGCATGATCCGCGATCGCCTGATGCGCGAGGCGGAAACCAACGTCGCCATCCGCGTGACCGAGGCCGACGACAAGGACAGCTTCGAAGTCGCGGGCCGCGGCGAACTGCAGCTCGGCGTGGTGATCGAAACCATGCGCCGCGAAGGCTTCGAGCTCGGCATCAGCCGTCCGCGCGTGCTGTTCCGCGATGGCGAGAATGGCCGCGAGGAGCCTTATGAAACCGTCGTCATCGACGTCGATGACGAACATTCCGGCACGGTTGTCGAGAAGATGCAGCGCCGCAAGGCGGAGATGACCGAAATGCGTCCCTCCGGCGCCGGCAAAACGCGCATCACCTTCTCCGCCCCCAGCCGCGGCCTCATCGGTTATCATGGCGAATTCCTGTCCGACACGCGCGGCACCGGCATCATGAACCGCCTGTTCGAGAAATACGGCCCCTACAAGGGCGCCGTCGGCGGCCGTCAGAACGGCGTGCTGATCTCCAACTCGACCGGCGAAGCGGTCGGCTACGCACTGAACGCGCTGGAAGAGCGCGGCATCCTGTTCGTGTCCCCTCAGGAGAAGGTCTATGAGGGCATGGTGATCGGCGAGAACGCCAAGCCGGACGATCTGGAAGTGAACCCGCTGAAGTCCAAGCAGCTCACCAACTTCCGCTCCACCGGCAAGGACGACGCCATCCGCCTGACGCCGCCCACGCGCATGACGCTGGAACAGGCCATCGCCTATATCGACGACGATGAGATGGTCGAGGTAACCCCGCAGAGCATCCGCCTGCGCAAGGCGATCCTCGATCCCAACGAACGCAAGAAGGCGAGCCGCAAGAAAGCGGCGTAAGCGATGAAGGCCCCGGCCCCTCCCGCATGCGGAAGGGGCGGGGGGCAAGCCTCAGGCCAGCTCCACGCGCGCCTGGTCGGCGATGCGGCGGGCGATTTCGCCGTAGACGTCCGCATAGGCGGCGTTCTTGCGCCAGACGGCGGCGATGGAGCGGCGTTCGCTCCAGCGATCGATGTTGAGGCGCCGCACCATGTCCTTGCCGCTCGCTTCGGAGCGCAGATAGAGCTCGGGCAGCAGCGCAAGGCCCACGCCCGATCCCACCATCTGGCGCAGGCTGTCGAGGCTCGTCCCCTCGTAATCGCCCATCAGCACCGCCCCGCTGCGCTCGCACAACCGCTCGATCGCGCGGTGATAATTGTGCCGCCGGTCGATGGTGACGAAGGTGGCCCCCGCCAGCTCCCCCAGCGCGATCGAGTCGCGCTTCACGAAGGGATGCTCCGGCGGGGCGATCACGGCCAGCGGCTCGTCGAACAGATGTTCGACATGCAGATGCTCCCCGCGCACCGGCATCGGCGCCAGGATCATGTCGATCCCGCCATGCGCGATCTCGCCGATCTGCCGGTCCGGAATGCCTTCGCGGATCAAGAGCTTCAGGTCCGGCACGTCGCGGTGCAGCGATGCGATCACCTGCGGCATCAAATAGGGGCCTAGCGTGGGGCTGACGCCGAAGCGCACCCGGCCGAGCGGCCCGCTGGAGGCCAATGCGGCGACATGCTTCAGCTCCTGCACCTCGCGCAGCACGGCGCGCGCGCGGTCCACGATCTCACGCCCCGCGGGGGTGACGGAGACGCCGCGCCCGGCGCGGTCCAGCAGCGCGGTGCCCAGCCGCTCCTCCAGCGCCTTCAGCTGGTGGCTGAGCGTGGGCTGCGAGACGTTGAGCCGCTCCGCCGCGCGGCCGAAATGCCCCTCCTCCGCCACACCGATGAGATATTCGAGCTGCCGGATGGATACCATGCCCGCACGATAGATAAATTCTATCGTTTGGCCAGCGCTGTTTCGATTGGTCTTATGACGCGCCAGCCGCCATCTGTTGGGGGAACGAGGAGCAGATCGAAACCGGCGGACGGGCAGCCCCCGATACCGCCGGACCTCAAACGAAAAAGCGCGCTAGGACGGCGCACCGCTTCCCACCCCTTCTCCCGGCGGGGTGCCGTCCGACAAATTGGGGCATGGCTTTTAGTCTTTAACGGACGGCTTTGGGTGGCCCGCCATGCCCCAAACCACCCCCCTAGTGCATGAGGCAATCGCAGCGGAAGGGCCAAAGCTCGCCCCGCTGCGATTGCCCGCCGAGCGTTGCCGAGCTGCATCGCCAGCCGATGCACCACCTCCGCTTGCACCGCCCGCCCGCGCCATGAGGCATGGGGTAAGGGGAGGGTAAGCCATGGACATTGCGCAATATCTGGAAGCGGTGCGCAGCACCTATGCCACCGGCCACGCGACCGAGCACAGCTATCGCGCCGCGCTGCAGGGCCTGTTCCAGTCGATCGATCCTGGAATCGAGGTGGTGAACGAACCCAAACGCTCCGAAGGCGGCATGTCCGATTTCCTGTTCCAGCGGGACGGCATCGCCTTCGGCAGGGCCGAGGCGATGGATATCGGCAAGGACGTCATCAAGCTGAAGGGCTATTCGGTCGAACAGCGCAAGCGCTACGAAAACGCCTACCCCAACCTCATCTACACCAACGGCGTGGATTTCGAATTGCATTGAACCAGGAAAGATTACTGATAGTCGGTATATTCGCGATCTGCGGGATGATACGAGAGGGGAACGCTGGTGACCGCAAAATCGATGAATAAAGGACTTGGGGCAGCGAAAGCAGCTAAAAAAGATGAGTTCTACACGCAGTATATCGATATTCAGAAAGAGATCGAAGCATATCTGGAGTTCGATCCGCACACGTTTCGCGACAAGGTGGTCTACTGCAATTGCGACGATCCGTTCGAGAGCAACTTTTTCAAATTCTTTGCAGCCAATTTTAATCGGCTCGGTCTTAAGAAGCTGATTTCCACCAGTTATGACGGCTCGCCTATAGCGGGAAAGCAGCTGGTATTTGACGTCGACATCGACAATAAGCCACCAGCAGAAGCCATCGCGATCGAGATCGAAGAGGTAAACGATCTTAATGACGATGGTGCAGCCGACACTGAAGACGTTCGCCTTTTTCTTGAGCAGAACCCGCACAAGCGACGGCGATTGAAGGGAAGCGGCGACTTCCGAAGCGCAGAATGTATTGAGTTGCTGAAGGAGGCAGACATTGTCGTCACCAATCCGCCTTTTTCGCTCTTTCGCCAGTATGTCGCTCAATTAGGCTTCGTGGACAAAGGGTATCCAGAGCTTGATTGAAGCGAGAGCGACGAAGC
>JBELIU010000016.1:0-11525 GCA_042090735.1 Novosphingopyxis sp.
CATGGTCGCCAGCAGCGGCTCGGTGCTCGCCGACGAGGCCACCGTTGCCGCGTTCGGATCGTTGATGGACGTCGCTACCTTGGTGACGCCGAACCTGCCGGAACTGGTCGCGCTGGGCGGGGAGGACGCGATACTGGCTCACGGCACCGCTCTGCTGGTGAAGGGCGGGCATGCGGAAGGCGCTGAAATCACCGATCGGTTGATCGCGGCGGATGGCACGGAAACCCGCTGGACCGACGCGCGCATCAATACCCCGCACGATCACGGCACGGGCTGCACGCTCGCCAGCGCCATTGCCGCCGGGCTGGGCGAGGGCAGGGCGTTGCCAGAGGCGATCGCCCGCGCCCGCGCCTTCGTGCGCGCAAGCCTTTGCGCCGCGCCCGATTTCGTGGCCGATAACGGGCCGATGGGGCAACAGGCGGTGCGGGTGGAAGCGCTTTGACGGCCCACAGCCCCGTCGCGGGCGTTGACGAAGCCGGGCGCGGGCCGCTTGCCGGGCCGGTGGTGGCCGCCGCGGTCATCCTGTGCGGCAAGGAAATCCGCGGCCTCGCCGACAGCAAGGTGCTGAGCGCACCGCGCCGCGCGCAGCTCGACACGCGCATCCGCGAACGGTGCCAATGGGGCATCGGCATCGCCAGCGTGGAGGAGATCGACGCGCTCAACATCTTTCAGGCGACCATGCTCGCCATGGCCCGCGCGGTAGAGGCGATGTGCGAACGGCATGGATGCGATCCGGCGCAAGTGCTGGTGGACGGCAACCTCACCCCCGCCGGCCGCCGCGCGGAATGGCGCTGGCCCGCCCGGGCGATCGTGGGCGGGGACCGGTTGGAACGCTGCATCTCCGCCGCCTCGATCATCGCCAAGGAGCATCGCGACGCGCTGATGCTCCAGGCCGCCGAAACATGGCCGCATTATGCGTGGGACCGGAACAAGGGCTATGGCACCGCCGCGCATCTCACGGCCCTGCGCGAACACGGACCCAGCCCGCTGCACCGCCGCAGTTTCGCCCCGGTGGCGCAGATGCTTCTGATCTGACAGCCCTCGGTCATTGCGATGCCGTAAGCCCGAGGCCGAGGGCGACCGCAGGTCAACCAATCCAGAGCCATTTCAGAGCTGCATCCGCCCCGGATTGCCGCGTCGCCTTCGGCTCCTCGCAATGACGGAGCGAAAACTTCCCGCGCGAGTCTTTTGGGCCACACCCCATATCTATGCCCACAGGCTATCCACAGGCCCCATATCTCGTGGGGGACTCATTTCGTTCCCGCTCCGTTAACCATCGTTTCACGCTTCCAGCGCAGGGTTAAGCCGCTTGACCTAGCGCGCCGCCGGACTCAGTCTGGGGGCCGAAACAGGGAAGGGAGATCGATGGGGGTCATCGAAACCATCGCGCGTGCGCCGTCACGCAAGAAGACGAATATGGCGCCGCCTGCGGTGCTGCCGCTGGGGGAAATCCTGCGCGGCGACTGTATCGAGGCGATGCGCGCTCTGCCCGATGCGTGCGTGGACATGGTGTTCGCCGATCCGCCCTATAATCTTCAGCTCGGCGGCGATCTGCACCGTCCCGACGGCAGCCATGTCGATGCCGTGACGGATGACTGGGACAAGTTCGATACCTTCGCCGCCTATGACGCCTTCACACGCGCTTGGCTGGCCGAGGCACGCCGCATTTTGAAGCCATCCGGATCGCTCTGGGTGATCGGGAGCTATCACAACATCTTCCGCGTGGGCGCGGCGGTGCAGGATCTGGGCTACTGGATCCTGAACGATATCGTCTGGCGCAAGTCCAATCCCATGCCGAACTTCCGCGGCACCCGCTTTACCAACGCGCATGAGACGCTGATCTGGGCGGCGCATTCGGAGAAGGCGAAATACACCTTCAATTACCGCGCGATGAAGACGCTGAACGACGAACTTCAGATGCGCAGCGACTGGAGCTTCCCGATCTGCGGCGGGCAGGAGCGGCTGAAGAAGGACGGCCACAAGGCGCATCCCACGCAAAAGCCGGAAGCGCTGCTTTATCGCCTGCTGCTCGCCACCACCAATCCGGGCGACATCGTGCTCGATCCCTTTTTCGGCACCGGCACGACCGGCGCCGTCGCCAAGCGGCTTGGCCGCCAGTGGATCGGCATCGAGCGGGAGGACGGCTATTGCGAAGTCGCGCTGGAGCGGATCGAGGCGGCACTGCCGCTGGATGAGAGCGCGCTCAAGACGATGCAGAGCCCGCGCCAGCAGCCAAAGGTGCCTTTCGGCACGCTGGTGGAGACCGGCTACCTGACACCCGGCGCGAAGCTTTGGTGCAAGAAGCGCAAGCTCACCGCCACGGTGCGCGCCGATGGATCGCTTGAGAATGCGGGTGAAACCGCGAGCCTCCACAAAATGGGCGCGGTGCTGCAAGGCGCGCCGAGTTGCAATGGCTGGACCTTCTGGCATTATGAGGCCGAGGACGGCGCGCTGAAACCGGTGGACGCGTTGCGCCAGACCTATTTGCTGGCGACCGAGGCCTGACGCCCTGACAGCTTGCAAAGCAGGCGGAGTACGTCATTGGGAGGAGCGAAACGACGCGATAATCCAGGGCGGATGCCGCGTTGCCATCGCACTGGATTAGTTCGCCTGCGGCTCGCAATGACGTAGGGCGTGACTGAACCCTGGATTTTCGAAGGCCGCTCATGTCCCTCTATCTTCGCCCCGCCGCTTTCATCGACAGCCCGCAGCGCCATGACGGGGCGGGCGCGCGGCTGGCGGGCACGATGCTCTGGTTCGGCGCGGTCGAATGGATCGAGGACGGCACGCGCCGCATGGTCGCAGCCGTCGACGTTCCGGCGGAAATCGACGCGCTCTCCGGCGACCGCCAAGCCCGCGCGCGTACGATCTGGCGAAACCTCACCGGCCCGCGCGCTGCCCTGACGCTGGGCGAGCGCGTCCTGCGGCTCGATCAGCCGCACATCATGGGCATTCTCAACATGACGCCGGACAGCTTTTCGGACGGCGGGCGCTTCACCGACGATCCCGCCGCCGCGGCCGAGGCGGGAGTGGAAATGGCGGAGGCGGGTGCTTCGCTGATCGATGTCGGCGGCGAATCCACCCGGCCCGGCGCACCCACCGTATGGGAGGGCGACGAGATCGAGCGCGTCCGCCCGGTGATCGAGCGGCTCGCACGCTCCGGCACGCCGGTGTCGATCGACACGCGCAAGGCCGCGGTGATGGAAGCCGCGCTGGCTGCCGGCGCGCACTTGATCAACGATATTTCCGGGCTGCTGCATGATCCGCGCGCGCTGGAGGTTGCAAAGGCGAGCAGCGTGCCGATCTGCATCATGCACGCGCCGAGCCAGGGCACCAATCCGCATGAGGGCGCGGCGTATGGCGATGCAGCGCTGGACGTCTACGACTGGCTGGACGCGCGCCTCGTCGCCCTGGAGCGGGCCGGGATCGACCGGACGCGCCTGATCGTCGATCCGGGGCTGGGCTTCGGCAAATCGGTCGCGGACAATGCCGCGATCCTCAACAACCTGAGCCTCTATCACGGCCTCGGCTGCCCGCTGCTGGTCGGCGCCAGTCGCAAGCGGATGATCGGCGCGCTGTCCAACGAGGCGCCCGCGGACAAGCGGCTGGGCGGATCGCTGTTCCTCGCCGCCAAAGCGATCGAGGCGGGCGCGCAGATCGTGCGCGTCCACGATGTGCCCGAAACGGTGCAGGCCGCCCGCGTCTGGCGGGGGCTGCGCGATGCAGCCCTCACCGCGCGGGCGTAATCCGGCTTACATTTCCATCTTGGACGCTGTCTTCATGAACGCGGCCTCGATCTGCAGGTCGACATTGTCGCTCACCATCGGGATGCCGTAGTCCAGGCCGAAATCGCTGCGCTTGATCGATCCGGTGCCGCTGAAGCCCAGCGCTTCGCCGCCGCCCATCTGATCGGGCATGGTGCCAGCGCCGTAGAAGCGCGCGTTCAGCGTCACCGGCTTGGTGATGCCGTTCAGCGTCAGGTTCCCGGTGATGGTCGCGCTCTGGCGTTCCACCTTCACAGCGGTGGAGACGAAGCGCGCATTGCCGGGATCGGCACCGAAGAAATCGGGCTTCGCGCCGTCCTTGCCCGCGCGCAGCAAATGGTCGGTCAGGCCCTGGCTGGCGGTGACGACCTTCGCAATCGGGATCGTCACGTCGACGGAGGCGGCGGAGGGGTTCTTCGGATCGAACATCAGCATGCCCGTCACGTCGCCGAAGATGCCGGTGTACGGGGAAATGCCCATATGATCGAGCGTCCAGACCACCAGCGTATGCGCCGGGTCCGCCTCATAATGCCCGCCGCTGATGGCCGAGATGTCGGGCGAACCGGGGATCGCCGATTGATGCTGCGCCGGGTCGTGCGCGGCAACGGCGGTGGTGGATAGCAAAGCGATGGCGGCGGCGTGGAAGAAGCGCATAGGGGGAAAGCTCCAGTTTATAATGCACTGCAACAGTGGCGTGCGCGCGGTGCTTAGGCAAGGGCGCACTGCCGCCGCGCGCGCACAGCGGCCGCCGCTTTTCAGGAATAGATGATCCGGATGCGCACCCAGGCGCCCACCTGGCTCTGCCCGCCAACGCGCGGGGGGCGGACGCGGAATTGCCATGCGGCGGCAAGCACGGCCTGCAACATGTTCGATCGTTCGGGCGACTGGTCCAACCCCTTGCAATCCTCCACGCGGAAATCGGCCACCGTGCGGCACTCGATCGTCGCCCAGCCCGGCTCCCCCACGGTGGAGAGATAGCCGCGCAGCTCCGCATCGGTCGGCTCGCGATACCAGGCGGCGGCGTAGAGCGGCTGGCCGTTCTTGGCGGTGCCCACACGCTCGGTATCGCCGCGCCGCGGCCCGCCGACCGGCCCCATCATCGGCTTGGGCGCGGCGGAGGCGGAGGGCGCGGGCCTGGCGGGCAGGTTGTTCAAATCCGCCGCCGCCATCTGGTTAGGCGACATCGGGATGAGCGCGGGCGGCTTCGTCACCTGCACCTGCGGCGGTGTCACGACAGAGGGCCGCGCGGCCTTGACCGGCGGAGCGGGCGGCGCAGGCTGGGGCGGGGCGGGCTCGCTGGGCGGCGGCGCGGCGTCGGTTTCCGGAAGGGCCTCGTCGGACGCGGTTTCGGGGGCCGGGCTCTCCGGTTCGGGCGCGGGCGGGGCGGCGATGTCGAGCACGGTGGTCATGTCCGCCACCTTGCGCTGCGGCTCCATGACGCGCGGTCCGAAGGTGAGCAGCGCCAGCACCAGCAGCCCCTCGATCAGCAGCGTGAGCGCAATGCCGCCCGCCCGCTCCCCGAACCGCCCGCGCAGCCTATCCATCCAGGACGGCCCCGGCGGCGCATCGAACGCGGCGTGGGGGGATGAAGACGCCGCATCGGCGAAGGACGCTTCACGGGTGGGCGGCGTTTCGGCGGAGAGGAACTGGGTCAAAGAGCCTCGATCAACAACAAACAACCGCGCCCCCACGCAGCGACATGGCGCGTGATAGGCGCGTGGGGGTGTGGAGGCAATGGGGGTGGGCGGCGGACAGCTATTGGGCCGAGAGACGACAGTCTGCTTTCAGGTATCCGGCTGCGCAACGCAGACACTTATTCGGGCCAGACCGGAGCTGCGTTTCCAGATAACACGCTCCAGCCAGAGCAATAGATGTGCTATGACGCGCTATGGTATCCAAAGAATGCAACGAACCAAACGAAGCTGGCGAAGGCGTCCTTGATCTCTTCATGGATGAATCCGGGTTCACCGGTTCGCGACTCCTCGATGTCAACCAACCGGTTTTTGCCTATGCATCCGTTGCGATTGAGGAGCAACGCGCGTGGGAGATACTTGATCGTGCGCGGAAGGATCATCCGGTTCAGATGCCAGAATTAAAGGCGCAGAAACTGCTGTCTTCGGACAGGGGGCGAAACCTAGTCGCTCAGGTTCTTGCCGAGATAGAAGGCCTCTATTCCTTCGTCGTGCAGAACAAGCGGGTGGTGCTCTGCGGCAAAATTTTCGAGTACGTTTTCGAGCCGGTTTTTCAGTCCTCCCCCGAATTGCTTTACGGGAAGAACCTCCATCGCTTTGTGGCGATGTACTGCTTTATCAGTTCGGTCGACGAAATCGGCGAGGAGACCCTTGTACAGTTCGAGAGCTACATGCGCTCGCTCGACCCCGGCGACGCCCCCCTATTTTTCGATCCGAAGGCATCGGCGCACCTACCGGAAGACCACCCCCTTAAGCTCGTATTTCGCTTCGCCAACGGATATCGCGAGATCATCGTCGGCGACAATGCGCGGCTGCAAACAACGACACCCGACGCGGGAAAGTACGTACTCGATGTAT
Source organism: Novosphingopyxis sp. (assembly GCA_042090735.1). Classification (GTDB taxonomy): domain Bacteria; phylum Pseudomonadota; class Alphaproteobacteria; order Sphingomonadales; family Sphingomonadaceae; genus Novosphingopyxis. The sequence continues at coordinate 6,314 of JBELIU010000016.1, forward strand.
CTGCCGCAGGGCTTTGGAGCCTTCTAAACTATTGGGGTCAGAAGAAGCGTCCGTTGCGAGTCGTTTGTGACGACAGCAAGCCGATTGCCGCATTGCTTCCCTTCCTAATCGACGAGGGCAAAGAGTTTGCGATCCAGAGGGCCGTTGCACTTGGCAATTCTCCCGAACAATTTGGTTGGGATCTGGCCGAACCCGTCGCTCTGGCCGATTCTCGCGGCAGCCCAGGTCTGCAGATCGCAGATTTGATTGCCAGTTCCGCGACACGGGTTGCGAAAGAAGGAGATGAAAGTTCTGAAATTGCGAAGGCGCTGGATCGTCACATTCATCCTCACTCAATCGGAACCGATTTGGCATCGGTGCAACTGGGCACGCGTGATGCGGACGTGAATTGGCTCGTCCTTATGGAATTAGCCGAGCGTGCAGACCGTCAAGAGGATCCACGTTTCGGTCTCGACGCGGTGTATGAATACGCGGAAAAGAGTTGGACGCCAGATCGTCTCGGGGGATGACGGGCCGCGAGCAAATTGGCGGCTTCTGCGGTCGATTTGTGCAATAGCCGCCATTTATCAGCCGGGGGGCGTCGATGGCAGGTACCAACCCGACCTGCGACTAGCGGTAAAAATGTCAGGAGCTGCGCTTGCCACTTGGGGAACATCCTAGTTTCGATCGTCCCGCGGTAACAACCCGGTTGTGGCGCTACACCGACCTGGCCAAATTCATCGAACTGCTTTCCTCCGGCAAGCTCTGGCTTACGAATGCCGAAATTCTGGCTGCGGACGACCCTTATGAAGGCACAACCGGGGCCGTCCAGTTCCCTCATCGCATGTGGCGAGCGCTCGAGGAGGTGCCGGAGCAACTTCGTGTCCAGATTCTCGATTTGTGCGGCCGAGGGACCGACGGCACCCCCGAAGCAGCCTTCAAAGGTTGGTTTATGGGGGAGGAGCAGCGCTGCATCATGACGCAGTCGGGTCGTCGCAACTATTACATTAATTGTTGGCATGCTGCTGATCACGAGTCCGCCGCGATGTGGAAGATATATGCCTCCCCCGGCGCTGGCGTCGCCGTGGTCACAAACGGCGCGAGGCTAGAGACTGCTTTGTCAGAGAACAGTGAGGACTTTTACCTCGGTGCTGTGCGGTATCGTGACCCATCATCGGTTCATATCGGAGGCTCGAACGCTTTCGATACGATTATGCTCAAACGCTCTAGTTACAGCTATGAACGAGAGGTGCGCTTGGTGCACCGGCATACGGGCGAATTTCACGACGCGCTTGAGAACTTTGCATGGAATGACGAGACTATGCGTTTTGACGACATAATCGACGATCCTCGGCCGGTCCGACCGGGGATGTCCTTCGATTGCGACATCGATGTCTTGATCGAGAGAGTTATTGTGTCGCCATTCGCGCCTCCCTGGTACGCGTCGATGATCGAAAGGGTGCGGGAGCGCTTTGGCCACAGGTTTCCCGTCCATAGGTCGAAACTACTCGACGCTCCGCTTTTGCTTCGCTGACTGGGTTTATGGGCCCGACGCTATCGTCCATTCCGTTGCCTAATTACCGGGGCCTGGCGAAAGTCCGCTTTCAGTAAGTCTCGTTATCACGGTGAACGGCAGGAGCTAGGGCGCAAAGCGGTCTGACGATTTAGACGGCCGCCCTCTTCCAATGTAGGAACAAAGGTGAAACAAGCGGGGCATGTCCCGTACGCCGCGCCGTCATCGTCTGCCGCATGCCGCTGCTCGCTCGCGCTCTTTGGGGGAGCGGCAAGCGGTGGTGGCGGAGCCGATCGCGTTCGATCCGGTGCCGATGGCGCGGCGGCGGGCGGGGGGTTGGTCGGCGGATCGGCAGCGCGCGTTTATCGCGGCGTTGCAGCGCGGGGCGAGTGTGACGCTGGCAGCGCGGTCCGTCGGGCTGTCGCGGCAATCGGCGCTGGCGCTGCGCCATCGCCCCGGCGGAGAGGGGTTTGCCGAGGCCTGGGACGTGGCGATCGCCATGGCGCGCGGCGATGCGGAGGAGATATTGCGCGACATCGCCGTGCTCGGGCACCGCGTGCCGCTGGTCCATCGCGGGCGCAAGCTGGGGGAAATGCGGCGGTTCGACACGCGGCTGCTGCTGCGCTTGCTTGCGGCGTCGGATCGGGTGGCGGATCGCTCTGTGGATCGGGCGGCGGCGGCGTCTGCCGCTGCGGCGGCGGCGCTGGTCGGCCCGGCCGGCAGCGAGGCGCTGAGCGCGTGGGAGCTCGGCCTGTTGCGAACCGTTTTGCGCAAAAGCCGCGCGGGGCGACAAGCGTGACAGCTTTGGAGGGATCGTTGGCCGCGCTCAGGCCGCGGCGTTGTCGATGCCCCCAAGCGGCTGTCAGGCCGCGTTGTCGATCCCTAAGTCGCTCAGCTTGCGGTAGAGCGTGGAGCGGCCGATGCCGAGGCGGCGGGCGACCTCCGTCATGCGTCCGCGATAGTGGCCGATGGCGAGGCGTATGACGTCCGCCTCGATCGCCTCCAGCGGGCGCAGGTTGCCGTCCGCCTCGTACAGGGTGATGCCGATGCCGTCGGCATGCTGGGTGAGGGCGGCCTCTCCGGTGCCGTTGGCGCGAACAGCCTCGGCGATCAACGGGAACTCGCTCACGGTCAGCGCGTCGCCCTCGCACAGCACGGAGGCGCGGAAGAGCACGTCCTGCAGCTGGCGCACGTTGCCGGGCCAGTCATAGGCGCGCAGCAGGGCCAGCGCCTCGTCGGTGATGCCAAGGCTTCGGAGGCCCGGCTGGGTGGCGAGCCGGGCGAGGAAGTGGCGGGCCAGCGCGCTGAGGTCTCCGGTGCGTTCGCGCAAGGGTGGGATGGCGAGCTGCACCACGTTGATGCGGTAGAACAGGTCCTCGCGGAAGGTGCCGGCGGCCAGCATCGGCTCCAGCGGTTCGTCCGCGGCGGTGATGAGGCGCACGTCGATGCGGTAGCTGTGTGGGCTGCCGAGCGGCTGGATCTCGTTGTCGGTGACCAGGCGAACGAGCCGCACCTGCGTGGCCCCCGGCAGCTTGTCGATCTCGTCGATGAAGATGGTGCCGCCGTCGGCCTGCTGCAGGAGGCCCACCCGCCGGTCGAACGCGCCGGTGAAGGCGTTCTTCTCGTGCCCGAAGAGGACCGAGTCGAGCAGGTTCTCGGCAATCGAACCGCAGGAGACCTTGAGCAGCGGCTGCTTGGCGCGCGGCGAGGCGGCGTGGATGGCATCGGCCAGCGTCTCCTTGCCGACGCCGCTCTCGCCCTCGATGAACACGGGCACGCGGCTGCGCGCCGCCTTGGCCGCGATGGCGAGCGCGGTGCGGAAGGCAGGGGCGGCGCCGATGATCTCCTCGAAGGCGAGTTCCTGCCCCAGCTTCTCGCTGAGCGGTTGCAGCTCGCCGGCCTGGTTGGTGCTCTCCACCGCCTGGTCGAGCGCGGTCATCAGCCGTTCGGGGGCGACGGGCTTGATGAGGTAGTCGGACGCGCCCGCGCGCATCGCGGCGACGGCACCCTCGGTCGATCCGGAGCTGGTGAGAAGCAGGATCGGCAGCGCCGGGCGGCGGGCCTTCAGCTCGGCGATCAGCTCCGCGCTGTCGGAACCGGGGGCCCATTGATCGAGCAGGATCGCATCCAGCATCATGCCGTCCTGCGTGCCCAGCATGGCTATCGCCGTCTCCGAATCGGGGGCGAACACGGTCCGCCAGCCTGCGCGCGATGCGATCGCGGAGACAAGACGGCGCTGCGCCGGCTCATCGTCCACGAGCATGAGCAGGCGTATGCGCCCCTCTTCGATGGCCTCGAAAGCCTTGTGCTGGTCCACACCCATGACCAAGGCTGGTACAGGAAAGCGGTAAAGGCCCGATTAAGCAGAGGGTGGCCGTTCGCAATGCAACGAAGCTTGAGCCTTGCGGCGGTTCGCCCTACGAAGGGACAAACGCAACACCCCAGATCAAGAGGGCATATAATGGCTGGTGGCACCGAACATCCCAAGGTCGATATCAACAAAGCGTCGGAAAGCTACTCACGCTTCATCGGCATGACGAAAGTCGCCATGGCCGTTGTGGCGGTGGTTGTCGTCATCGTCGTTCTGCTGATCAGTTAAGGGCAGGGCATGGGCTTCAAGATCGCCGTTCTGAAGGAAACCGCAGCGGGCGAGCGGCGGGTCTCCGCCGTGCCGGAGACGGTGAAGAAGCTCTCCGCGCTTGGCGCCACCGTTGCGGTGGAACAGGGCGCGGGCGTGGGCGCAACGGTGAGCGATGATGCTTACCGGGAGGCCGGCGCAGAGATTGGGGACCGCGCTGCCGTGCTGAAGGACGCCGATCTGGTGTTCGCGGTGCAGGGGCCGGATGCCGCCGATCTGGCGGGCGCGAAAGATGGCGCGATGCTGGCCGCGGCGCTCGACCCGTTCGGTAACCGCGATCGGATCGACAGCTATGCGAGTGCCGGTATCGACGCGCTGGCGATGGAATTCATGCCGCGCATCACGCGCGCGCAGTCGATGGACATCCTGTCTTCGCAGTCCAACCTCAATGGCTACAAGGCGGTGCTGGACGCCGCGCACCATTATGGCCGCGCCTTCCCGATGATGATGACGGCGGCGGGTACAGTCTCGGCCGCGCGGGTGTTCATCATGGGGGTCGGCGTTGCCGGACTTCAGGCGATTGCGACGGCCAAGCGCCTCGGCGCGCAGGTCAGCGCCACCGACGTCCGGTCCGCCACCAAGGAGCAGATCAAGTCGCTCGGTGCCAAGCCCATCTTCGTCGAATCGGTCGAGGGGATCGAGGGTGAAGGATCGGGCGGATACGCGACCGAGATGTCCGAAGAATACAAGTTAGCGCAGGCGGAACTCGTCTCCGATCACATCGCCAAGCAGGACATCGTCATCACCACCGCGCTCATTCCGGGCCGCGCCGCGCCGCGCCTCATCAACGATGCACAGATCGCGAGCATGCGGCCCGGCAGCGTTATCGTGGATCTTGCCGCGGAGCAGGGCGGCAATGTCGAAGGGGCAATCGCCGGCGAAGCGGTCGAGCGGCACGGCGTTACCATTCTTGGGGCCAAGAACATGGCATCCACGATGGCGGCCGATACGTCGGCCCTGTTTGCGCGCAATCTCTACAACTTCGTCAATGCATTCTGGGCGGATGATGCCGATGCGCCGGTCTTTCCGGACGATGACGAGCTGGTCAAAGGTGTGCGGGTAACGAAGGACGGCAAGGTCGT
>JBELIU010000016.1:11535-22832 GCA_042090735.1 Novosphingopyxis sp.
CAAGGTCGTGAACGAGCGGTTGCTCGCTTAGCGGGACCCAGGGCCATCTATCGGATACGCTGCGGCTAGGTAATTGACGCAGCTGAAAATTATTTATTTTTTGGTGGAGCCGTGCAGGGGTGGCGCGGCGTTAACCTGAGCGAGACTGATACCAATGTCGCTTAGGAGACACTCATGAAAAAGACCTCGCTTTTCGCTGCGGCCGCACTGGCCGCCACCCTCGCCGGTTGCCAGAACATGGGCATGATGGACGACGGCATGTCGACCACTGCCGGCGTCAGTGCGAACAGCACCGTGATGGTCGGCGGAGCGGCAATGTACCCGACACGCAACATCATCCAGAACGCGGTGAACAGCAATGTGCACACCACCTTGGTTGCGGCAGTTAAGGCTGCTGGCCTGGTAGACACGTTGTCCGGTCCGGGGCCCTTTACCGTTTTCGCTCCGACCAATTCCGCTTTCGACGCACTTCCCGCCGGCACGGTGGACAGCCTTTTGATGCCAGCCAACAAGGCCAAGCTTCAGAAGGTTCTGACTTATCATGTAGTGCCCGGGCGCATCACCGCAGCGGATATTGCCGCAAAAATCCGCGCCGGTGGCGGCACGGCGACCTACACGACGGTTGAAGGCGAGCCGCTCACCTTCCGCATGAACGGAAGCGCCATCGTCGCGACGGGTGTCGGCGGCGGCACTGCTACCGTCACGCAGGCGGATGTCATGCAGTCCAACGGCGTGATCCACGTTGTGAACGGCGTCGTTCTGCCGCGGATGTAATCAACTCCCCCCTCCGGGCGGAGTCCCCCCTTCCGCCCGCTGGTGAGCGCCTGGTCCAAAGCGGACTGGGCGCTCATTTTTTATGGGCGATACTCACTTCCCTGCAGAGCATCCCAAGCCCAATCTTGGCTCTTCGATCCCACATGCCGCTCGACAGCGCTGGCGCGCTTTGCAACAAGGTGTGCAGGGAAAGCTTGGAGCGGGGCAGCCATGGATTTTATTTCAATCCTTTCGATCTTCATATTGGCCTGTTTCGTGGGCTATTATGTCGTCTGGTCGGTCACACCGGCCTTGCATACGCCGCTGATGGCGGTGACGAATGCCATCTCATCGGTCATCATCGTGGGCGCTTTGATCGCAAGCGCGGCCGCTGCCGTGCCCGGCGCCAAGTGGCTGGGCCTTGCCGCAGTCGTCCTTGCCAGCATCAACATCTTCGGCGGCTTCGCCGTGACGGAGCGGATGCTTGCCATGTATAAGAAGAAGGAGCGCAAATGATGGGCGCGCTTCTGGTTTCCGCATCCGCCGCGCACGGCGCCGTCAACCCTTGGGTTGCGCTGGCCTATCTTGTCGCGGGCGTCTTCTTCATTCTGGCCCTGCGCGGACTGAGTTCGCCGGTAAGTGCGCGGTCGGGCAATCGCTACGGCATGGCGGGCATGGCCATCGCCGTCATCACCACGCTGGCGACCCACTTCAACGCGGACATCTGGGAAATCGCCATCGCCATCGCGATCGGTGCCGTCATCGGCATCGTTACCGCGCGGCGTATCGCCATGACCGCGATGCCCCAGCTCGTGGCCGCGTTTCACAGCCTGGTCGGCCTCGCGGCAGTGCTGGTGGCGGGCGCTGCGTTCCTGAACCCGGCGAGCTTCGGCATCGTCGGCGCGGACGGGGCGATCCTGTCCGTCAGCCGCATCGAGATGGCTCTGGGTGCTGCTATCGGCGCAATCACCTTTTCCGGCTCGGTCATCGCGTTCCTGAAGCTGAACGGCAATATGTCGGGGTCCCCCATCCTGCTGCCTGCGCGGCACGTCATCAATCTCGGCGTGCTGATCGGTATCATCGTGCTCGTAGGCCTCTATGCGGCGGCACCGGGCATGGGCGCGGGCGACGGCTTCCACTTCCCCGTCATCGTGGTCCTGGCCTTTGCCATCGGGTTCCTGCTGATCATCCCCATCGGCGGGGCGGACATGCCCGTCGTCGTCTCGATGCTGAACAGTTATTCCGGCTGGGCCGCCGCGGCGATGGGCTTCACGCTCGGCAACAGCGCGATGATCATCACCGGCGCGCTGGTCGGCTCTTCCGGCGCTATCCTCAGCTACATCATGTGCCGTGCGATGAATCGTAGCTTCATCAGCGTGATCGCGGGCGGCTTCGGCGCGGAAACCGGAGGCGACAGCGGCGGCGGCGAGAAGATCGACCGTCCGTGGAAGCGGGGCAGCGCAGACGACGCCGCGTTCCTGATGAAGCAAGCCGAAACCGTCATCATCGTTCCCGGCTACGGCATGGCAGTGGCGCAGGCCCAGCACTCGCTGCGCGAAATGGCCGATATGCTGAAGGCCGAAGGGGTAAACGTGAAATACGCGATCCATCCCGTCGCCGGGCGTATGCCGGGGCATATGAATGTGCTGCTGGCCGAAGCGAACGTACCTTATGACGAGGTGTTCGAACTGGAGGATATCAACAGCGAATTCTCCCAGGCCGACGTCGCGTTCGTGATCGGTGCGAACGACGTGACCAACCCGGCGGCGAAGACCGACAAGACATCTCCCATTTACGGCATGCCGGTGCTCGACGTCGAAAAGGCGAAGACCGTACTGTTCATCAAGCGATCGATGGGCGGGGTGGGATATGCAGGGGTGGACAATGAGGTTTTCTACCGCGACAACACGATGATGCTGCTCTCCGACGCGAAAAAAATGTGCGAGGAGATCGTGAAGGCGCTCGACTGACAAGACGGGCGTTCAGGGTTAGGAATATTACAATACATGCGTAAGATCGGTCTCATCGGCGGGATGAGCTGGGTTTCGACCGAGCTCTATTATCGTCGTATCAACACCAAAGTGCAGCAGGCGCGCGGCCATGATTTTTCGGCGCCGATGGCAATCGAAAGCCTGGACTTCAACGGTCTGATCCGAACGGCGGACAAGTCAGCTTGGTCGGAAGCGGCGGAGATCATCTCGTCGGCGGCCAAACGGCTCGAACAGGCCGGCGCCACTGCGATTCTGATCGCGGCCAACAGCATGCACAAAGTCTATGACGAGGTGGTGGACGCGGTCTCGATCCCGGTGCTTCACATTGCCGATGCAGTGGGCGCAAAGATGAAAGCGGACGGTATCGCCAGCGCCGCGCTGATCGGCACGCGCAATGTGATGACCGAACCTTGGTATCGCCAGCGGCTGATCGAACATGGCGTCTCGCTGCTGCCGCCCGATATGGACCGCGTCGAGGAACTGGACCGTATCATCTATGAGGAACTGATGAAGGGCATCGTCAAACGCGATGCCGAGCGGACGCTGAAGACCTTCATCACCAACATCGATAAGACCGGTGTGAAAGCCGTGGTGCTGGGTTGTACCGAGCTTGACCTGATCGTCGACGTCAACGCCAATATCCTGCCGATTTACGACAGTACGACAATCCACGCCGATGCCGGCGTGGAGTGGATTTTGGGCGGCGACTGAACCGAGGTAATCGGCCAGCGTCGGAAGTGTTTCCTTCCCCGTATGAGGGGAAGGAAATCATGTCTTATCCGGCGCGGGTCCAGCTCTGCGTCTTGCAGAACGGGCCGATGCAGCCCTTTACCTGAAGCTGACCTGCGGACTTGCGCTGCAGAAGCGAGCGGTACGTCTTGCCGGACTTGGGATCGTAGATCTCCCCGCGCCATTCGTCGCCGTCCTGGGTGAAGCCGGTCAGAACCGGCAGGCCCATCAACTTGCGCGAGCGCTGGGACTTGTCGGGATTGTGAATGTCGCGCTGATCGACGCCGCGGGGCGGGGTTTTGAGGAACTGCACGATCTTGCCGCACAACTTCTGACCGCACGGGGCAATCTCGACCACCGCGGCCTTGTCTTCGGTTACCCAGCGACCCGTCACTGGCTGCGCCGCGAAAGCGGGAGCCGTGATGGCGACGAGGGCGGCAGCAGCGAAAGCCTTAATGGGTTTCACGGGCAAAATCTCCTAGTGACTGTTTCCGCGTTTGTTGCGGATATGCGATGTCTTAGGGCTGAACGAAGCGAACGGATAGCCGTTTCACTGCGTCGAAGCGGTTCGACTGTTCGCTAACCGTCAGAGACTGAAGGCGTCTGCGATCGAGCAGGCGGCGGGCCCCAGGATCACGATGAACAGCACCGGCAGAATGAACAGGATGAGCGGCACCGTCATGATTGCGGGCAAGCGCGCTGCCTTTTCCTCGGCACGCATCATGCGCTCATTGCGGAATTCTGCGGACAGCACGCGCAGCGCCGAGGCGAGGGGAGTACCGTACTTCTCGGTCTGGATCATGGTGGTGACCACACCCCGGATCGCATCGAGATTGACGCGATAGGCGAGATTTTCGAACGCCATGCGCCGCTCTGTAAGAAAGCCGAGCTCGATCGCGGTGAGCGCGAATTCGTCGCCCAGTTCCGGATAGCCGCGCCCAAGCTCGCGCGCGACGCGGCCGACGGCCGCATCGACGGTAAGGCCCGCCTCTGCGCAGATCACGAGAAGGTCGAGTGCATCGGGCAGACCCTTGCGGATCGCATCGGAGCGCTTGGTAATCGCGTTCTTCACGAAGATATCGGGCGCCTTGTAGCTGCCGATCAGGGCAAAGGCGAACGCGCCGAAACGCTTCAGCTCGGACCAATCGCCCAGACCACCGAAGCCGTAGATAAACAGAGCCGCCCCGCCGCCGATCACGATTGGCAGCACCATGCGCGCGAAGATCACCGCGACGGCGAGTTCCTTCGAGCGCCAGCCTGCCTGCGCCAGTTTCTGCTGGACGTCCTTCAACTGGCTGTCCTGCAGCACCTGCAACCGCGAGAGGATTGCGCGCATCTGGTCGGTCGTCTCGTTCTTCTTGACGAGCGAGGCGCGCTTTTTGGCCGTGGACGCGGTAATGCCCGCCTTCAGCTGTTCACGCCGTTCGTTCAACGCCTTGACGCGCTTGGCCATCGGATCGCTGACCGTGACGGCGGCATAAATGGCCAGGAAAACGGCAGCCGCCGCCACGCCGGCCAGGATCGTGGCGACGTAGAAGACATCGATGCCGAGGAGCGTAGGGCCGCTATTGGGTTCCATGGATCGTCGGGCTCCTCAGATCTCGAAATTGACCATTTTGGCCATGATGAAGCCGCCGATCGACATCCAGATAAGCCCGCCCATCCCGGCGATGATCAGGCGATCTTCGCTGAAGAAGCCGGAAAGATATTCCGGGTTCATCCAGTATACGATGCCGAACACGAAGAACGGCAAGGACCCGACGATATAGGCCGATGCCTTCGATTCGGAGCTCATGGCCTTGATCTTCAGCTTCATCTGCGCGCGCTTGCGCAGCACATCGGCGAGATTGCCGAGCGTTTCTGCAAGGTTGCCGCCGGTTTCGCGCTGAATCGCCAGAGTGATGACGAAGAACTGGAACTCGGCCGTGCCGAGCCGTTCTGCCACTTCCTGAAGCGCATCTTCCATCGCGTGACCGATCTTGATCTTCTCCGTCACACGCTTGAATTCCTCGCCAACGGGCCCCGGCACTTCTTTCGCGACGACCGTAAGCGTTTCGCCGATCGGGAGGCCGGATTTCAGGCCGCGGACCAGCAGCTCGAGCGCGTCCGGAAAGCGCGCGGTGAATTTCGCGATGCGCCGGTTGATCATCTTGCCGACAATGATATGCGGCAGTCCGAACCCGGCGATCGCACCTAAGAAAAGGCTGAAGATCAGGGGCGCGCCCTTCAGCATCAGCCCGAAGAACGCCGCCGCGAACAGCCCGCCGCAGATGAAAAGATATTTCTGCAGCGAGATGACCTTGCCGGTCTGCTGCAGGCGAAGGATCAGCTTCTCGGTGCGGCTACCGGCTTTGCCGCCGCGCGGTTTTTGCGAGGCAACCGCCTTACGCATCTGCTTTTCGACCCGCGCCGCATCGCTATCGCTGTGGCGAAGTTTGACGGCGGTCAGACGCCGACTGCTGGCCTTGCTGAGATTAGGGCCGGCAAACGCCAACAGCACCATGCCGAGCATGATGACGACCGTCGCGATGAACATCAGCATTTGTACGTTCATCGGGCGGGCTCCGCTTGCGCGTTAGAAGGAAAGGTGCCGTTCGCTGACATCGCTGCGGCGATCAGGCCTTTGCCTTGGCTTTCGAGGGCAACAGGGATGCAAAGGAGAAGCTGCTCTTGCTCGCCTTCTTTGCCTTGCCGGGTTCGGCATCGTCGTCGCCCTGGGCGCTTTCTTCGGCTTGCCCGACGATCATCTCGGCAATCCCCTTGATCACCGCCGATGCCTTGCTCGACCGCGCAGCCTCGACGATCGGCTTGCCGAGCTTCGACGCCTGCGCCGCAGATTTCGGGTCGGCCGGGACCATGAAGTCGATCTTGTGCTCGATCGAGGACTCGAAGTCCTTGCGACTGATTTCCAGCGCGGAACTCTGCACCTTGTTGGCGACCAGGATCGGGCGGCTCTGCGGGGCATTGGCCTTCAGCCAGGCGAGAAGCCGAATGGTGTCGCGGGCAGCTGCAAGCGACAGCTCGGTGACGATCACATGGACCTGCAAATCGTGCACCAGATGCGGATAGTTGATCAGCATGTTGCGCGGCAGATCTATCACGGTGGCCTCGAAAGCCCCTCGGAATTCTTCCTGCAGCTGGAAGAAGGCGGTGCCGTCGGTCATGATCGGATTGCTGATCGGTGCCTCTGCGGAGAGCAGAGAAAGCTTGTCGTTAGCCTTGATCATCGCGCGTTCGATGAACAGTCCGTCGATACGGCTGGGATTGTCGATTGCGTCCGTCAGTCCGCGGCCGGGCTCCAGATCGAGTGCCAGCGCGCCGGTGCCGAAATGGACGTCGAGGTCCAATAAAGCGGTCAGCCGACCGAGACGGTCGCTCAGAAGCCATGCAAGCGAAGTCGCAATGGTCGAAGCGCCCACGCCGCCGCGAACGCCGATAACGGCAGTACTGACATGGCTGCGAATACCGCCATCGTCATCGCCTCTTGGCGCGTTCATCATGGCCTGCGCCTGCGCGATCGAATCCCGCAATGCATCGGGTCCGAACGGCTTCAGCAGATAATCGTGCAGACCGCTGACCATCAGATCGCGGTACAGACGAACATCGTTGATCTGGCCGACGGCGATCACCATCGTGCCGGGTTCGCAGACTTCGGCAAGACCGTTGATATCGTTCAGCGGGTCTCCGGATTCCGAAAGGTCTACGAGCAGAATGTTCGGGCTCGCCGAGACCGAGAGCGACTGGATGGCGTTGCGAAGACCGCCCTTGCTGACCTTTTCCGGCGCCCAGCCCATGTCTTCGCAGACGGAGCGGACGATGTCATAAGTGTTGTCGTCGCAGACATAGGCGTCGAACGGGTCACGCGTTCCGCCGGCTTTCCAGGGTGCGTTCATCAGTTTCCTCCCGTCTCGCCGCTGCGATAGGCCTCGACCGGGCGGACGGCGCGGGTGCTGTCATGGCCGTGCGCGTCCTGACCGCGCACCAGATCCTCCGGATCGGCGATCATCGCGGCGAGGTTGCTGTTCGTGGCGCAACCATAATTGGTGTGATTGCCGCCGCTGTAATTCGCCTCGCTCTTCTTGCTCCAGTCGGGGCAGGAAGGGACGGATGCCGTGGATCGCGTCAGGACGACGCGGACCGTTCCAGGGACGACGACGCCTGCTGTCACCGGCGCGGTGTCGACTACAGCGACATCATAATCGGCGGCGACGTTCGAAACTTCGGCAGCGGTGCCGGCGTCGGCATAGCCTGCGCCATAATCGATCGCCACGCGGTCGCCGTAACCTGCGCCCAGAGCGGTCATCCATTCGCCGAGACGCTGGCGTTCGCCCTGCGCCAAGCCGCCGCTGCCGGAATTGAGATCGATCGCGTAATTGGACCGCGTGACCACCGGCTGGTGGACCGAATACATGGTGCGGTTGATGTGGCTGCCGTTACATCCCGCCAGCGACAGGCCGATGGCGGCGATCATAAGCTTTGCTGAAATATGCATGGAAGCTGACCTTTCTGGCTGTCCGGGCGCGTTAATAGCTGAAGCCGGGTGCGGCGGCGTCGTTGCTGGCGCGGCCCGAAGAAGCGGCCGGAGCAGCATTGCCGATCACCGGACCGGCGGGCTCTTCGGGCGCGATCGTCGGCATCGGGCGGGTGGCGCCGCTGATGCCGTCGCTCTGCTGGTTCAGCAGCAGCCTCTGCGCGTCGTTCGGGTTTTGATAGCCATCGGTCGGAAGCACGATCTCATTATCGGAGACGGGTTCCACGAGGTACGGCGTGACGATAATCATCAGCTCGGTCTCGTTGCGCCGCCAGCCGTTCGACTTGAACAGGTTGCCGAGGATCGGGATGTCGCCGGCGCCCGGAAGCTTTTCGACGGAGCTGGTCGAGGCGTTGCTGAGCAGGCCTGCGATCATGAAGCTCTGTCCGGAGCCAAGTTCCACCGTCGTTTCGGCACGGCGGGTGATGATCGCGGGAATCTCGGTTCCGCCGAAGCGGACCGCGCCGACGCTGGAAATGTCCGAAACCTCGGGCCGTACGCGCAGGGAGATGCGGCCATTGGCCAGCACCGTGGGCGTGTATTGCAACTGCACGCCGTAGTTGCGGAACTCCACCGTCGTGGCACCGAGGCCATTGCTGATCGGGATCGGAAACTCGCCGCCCGCAAGGAATTCGGCGGTCTCGCCCGATACGGTGGTGAGATTCGGTTCGGCCAGCGTGGAGATCAGACCCGCCGTCTCCGAGAGGTCGAAGGCAGCGGCGACGTCGAGGCCGAACAGGCGCCCGGCGGCCTGGAGGACGTTGGTGCCGCTTGGAATGTTGAACTTATACTGCGTGCCGCTGGTCACGAACTGGCCGGATGCCGGATCGAAAGGCAGGCTGATGCTGCCCGGCGGCAGGCCGAATTGCGAAGACGCGTCGAGCACCGGCAGGCCCTTTGTGGGGGTGCCCGAGATGTTCACGAAGTCGCGGCCCCGCGCGATGCCGAACAGGAACCCACCGCTCGTGTCGCGAGTGGCAAGGTTGCCGTTGATCTCCTTGGCGAGCGAGCGGCTCACTTCGGCAATGCGCACGCGCAGGTTGACCTGCAGCGGCGTTTTCGTGCGCACGCGGCTGACCACTTGGGTGCTATCGCCGACAAAAGCCTGAACGAGTCGCTCGGCCTCGGCGGCGTCTTCCGGGTTGGCGACGGTGCCGGTCAAGAGCGTGACGCCGTTGAGGCTGTTGGTGCGAAGATCCGCCTCCGGCATCGCCAGGCTGAGCATCTGATCGATCGTCTCGATATTGCGGCCAGTGCGGATGATCGCGCTGTAGACGGTCTTGCCCGCGCCATTGGTGGCGTAGAAGGTGGTCTCGCCCGGCGCTTTACCGAAGAGATAAATCTGCCGCGGGTTGGTCACCTGCACATCGGCAATCGAGGGGTCCGCAACGAACACGTCGGTGATGCTGGAGGGCAGATTAATCTGCTCACCCCGGCCGATCGACAAGGTCAGCGTGCGGCTGGGCCGATCGGTCTGCTGGGCAGCGGCTGGCGACGCGGCGAACATCGCCGGAGCCATTGCCGTAGCCGCGGCCAGCGCGAACAGCGCGGCGCCTGGCTTGATGCGTGGAAACTTCCTCATGACCCTATCTCCGGTCGAACGTGACGGTGGTGGAGTTGTTGCCGCGGGCGACGTTCACGACGGGGCCCTTGGCTTCCTCCTCGGCCTTTTCCTCGATCGCCTTCTTTTCAGGTGCGGTCTGGGGCGGGATGCTGCGGCGTTGGAACCGCGAGACGTCACCGCCGGTCGAATAGCTGGATTTGCCGTCGATCGGACGCTGGGCCAGGCTGCGCAGGACGCGCTCCTCTTCCTCCGGATCGCTGGTGGCGGGCACCTTGATCGCGCCGGAAGC
Source organism: Novosphingopyxis sp. (assembly GCA_042090735.1). Lineage (GTDB taxonomy): Bacteria > Pseudomonadota > Alphaproteobacteria > Sphingomonadales > Sphingomonadaceae > Novosphingopyxis. The sequence continues at coordinate 21,393 of JBELIU010000016.1, forward strand.
GATAGCTTCTTCCAGATCGGCAGAACTATCGGCGAGCGAGCGCAACGAGAGGCTGATCGTGCCGATGGTCTGCGCGACGGTGATTTTTTCTGCGATGCGCGGCGTGGCTTCCAGCGTCACCAGCTGATAGCCGGTGGCGACGGTCCTGCCGTTTTCATCGACCTGCGGCTCGGTGCGCTGATCGGTGGCGAGCACGCGCAGATTGCGAATGATCGTCTCGGACACTTTCAGCGGCTTGTTGGTCGAATTCTCGACAGCGACGCCGTCGACATTCTGGGTCAGTACGAGATCGACCCGGTCTCCCGGAAAGACGAATCCGGCAACGCCGGTAAGGCCGGAGACGGGGACGGTGACGGCGCGCATTCCGGGGCCGAGTGCCGCTGCCAGGAAACCGCGATCGCCGGGGGAGACCAGCGCGCCCTGCGTTAGCGGCTCACCTGCCGTGATGGCATGACGAACGACGGTGCCTTGCAATTTGGTGATATCGATTGCGCCTTCGGCACCCTCGATGAAGTAGGCATCGGTCACCATCTCGGCGGGCCATGGCTGATAGCGAAGGCTGTCCGCGGTGATGATGGTGCCCACCGGCAGACCGCGGGTGGCGACGAGAACCTTGGGTCCGGTCGGCTGCGCTGCGGCCTGGGTTTCGGGAGCAGCGGAACCCATGAACAGGCTGCGCGCCATGAACGCGGCAATGGCGGCAATGAACAGCGCCCCCACGAGCAGAATGAGTTTTCTCTTGTCCATGACGCCTGTTGTCTCCCTGAAGGCCCCTTTTCGTCAGCTTGGATCAATCAGCCATATTGGTTAAAATATCGTTCACCGCAGATGATGAGGCCGGCGATCGCAATCGCCACGCCATAGGGAATGCGGGCAAATCCCTGACGCTTGGCAAAGCGGTGTTCCATCCAGAAGATCACGGTGACGAGCGCACCCAGAATTGCGGTGTAGAACAGCATCCGCGCCGTCGTGGTCCAATCGAACCAGAGCGCCATGGCGGTGAACAATTTCACGTCCCCGCCGCCCATCGCGCGCAGATAGAAGAACAGCGAAAACAGCAGGAACACGATCACGCCGGTAATCAGGTGCAAGGCCATGTCGGGCCACACCAGCTCCCCATTGGCGATCCACCATAAAGGCGCGCCGATCGCGATCGGCAGCACGATCTTGTTGTAGATCTTGCGATCTTTTACGTCGGTATAGACTGTCACCAGCAGCAAGATTGCCAAGGCGGCGAGCAGTGCGTAAGCGAAGGGGTTCCCAGTCATAGCCCCCTCGTTAACCAGCATTGCTTGCCAAATGGTAACCATAGACCGCAGAGCCATTCCGGACGCCGCTACCGAGAGCCACTGGCAAGCCGAGGACGGTTGGCCGATCCGCCGGATCGACTGGCGCGCCGACCGTCCGAAAGGCTCGATCCTGTTCCTTCCCGGGCGCGGC
>JBELIU010000238.1:0-4297 GCA_042090735.1 Novosphingopyxis sp.
ATGGCCGAGCAAATGCGACGTTTTGGCGAGCGACTTGATCGGCTGGGTCCGCAAGGCTGGGCCGCGCTGGCGGGCGCGCTCGCCACCTGCTTCTTCCTGATCAACATCCACCATCCCTCGGGCATGTTCTTCGACGAAATCTATTACGTGCCCGCCGCGCGGCATTTCATCGATTTCAGCGTCCCCCTCAATGACGAGCATCCGCCCCTCGCCAAGTGCATCATCGCTCTCGGCATCACGATCTTCGGCGACAATCACTGGGGTTGGCGCAATTTCAGCGCGATCTTCGGCGGATTGGCGCTGTTCGGTGCGCTGATGTTCGTATGGGAGCTTTATCGCAGCGCCCGCGTCATGATCCTTTCCGGCATCCTACTGATCGCGGGCCATCTGCTTTTCATCCAGTCGCGCATCGCGATGCTCGATATCTTCATGGCTGCATTCCTGATGCTCGGCCTGTGGCAGCTGGCTGCCGCGGTGCGCGCGGAGCAGCAGGCCTGGAAGCGGCTGGCCTGGGCGGGCGCGATGCTGGGGCTTTCGGTTGCGTGCAAATGGACCTCCGCCCCCTATCTTTTGGCGGCGGGTCTAGGGTTCCTGGCGTGGCGCGCCGGCGCGCTGGGCAAGCGTGCGTGGAACCCGGCGACGCTGCTGCTCGATCGTTCGGCAGCGCCGGTGCGCGGCGTATCGCTGCTGGAGGCGGGCCTGCTGCTCGGGCTGCTACCCGCCATCCTTTATCTCGCCACCTTCATACCGATGGCGTTCTTCGCCGAGAAGGCGGTGCCGATCCACCATCTGATCGTCTATCAGTGGGAGATCGCGAAGCATCAGGCAGGCTATATGGCGCCGCATCCCTATGCCAGCCAATGGTGGCAGTGGATCATCGACGAGCGGCCGATCTGGTATCTCTACGAACAGGCAGAAGGCGCCATCCGCGGCGTGGTGCTGCTCGGCAATCCCATTATCATGTGGGCGGGCCTGCCGGCGCTGATGCTGAGCGTGGTGCTGGGGGTGCGGCTGAAGCAATGGGCCCTGATGGTGCCGACGGCGCTGTGGATCGTGGGAATCGAGATGTGGATCATCGTCCCGAAGAAGGTGACCTTCTATCACCATTATTTTCTGCCGAGCTTCTTCCTGATCATCGCGCTGGCAGTGACGCTGGAATATCTCTGGCTGCGCGATCGCAAATATCTGGCACCGGCGCTGATCATGCTGGCGGCGGTCGGCGTCTTTATCGACTTCTACCCGATCCTGGCAGCGCTACCGCTGGAAGGGCCGCAGGCGTTCAACCACTGGATGTGGCTCGATAGCTGGCGGTAGGAACGGGCCCTTCATGATCGATCCACCCTGGAGGAAGCTTAGTAGCGGCCCCAGACGAAGCGGCTCGACAGGGCGAAATTCCATACTGCGCCAACCAGAATTCCGGCCAGTGCGGACAGGGTGAGCCCCGCCATCGATTCGTCGTACAGGAACGCGGCAATGCCGACATTCGCGATCGCGCCGACGCTGCAGAACAGGCAGAAGCTGACCCATCCGCGCAGCATCGGCAGGAAGCCGGCGAGCCGTTTGTCACGATAGGTCAGCGCGTTGTTCAGGAAGAAATTGAACGTCATCGCGCCGATGGTCGCGGCCGATTGCGCGACGATGAAGCCGCTTCCCAGCCCCTCGAACAAGCTGGTGAGGATCGCGAAATGCACCGCGATGCCGAGCACGCCGATCGTGGCGAACAGCGCAAAGCGAACCGGCAGGATACGGCCGAACAGCCGATCGTAGAGCGCCAGCAGATATTCGAACGCCACCACCCGGTCGAGCTTGCTTTCGCCCTCTTCACGCACGTTGAAGGTATAGGGCAGCTCCGCGATCTTCATCGGCTCGCGCGCTACGGTGACGATATCGAGCAGGATCTTGAAACCGATGCCCGAAAGCTTCGGCGCGATGCGGCGGAAGCGTTCGGAGCGGATCATGAAGAAGCCGCTCATCGGGTCGCTCAGCGTCAGGTTGAGCAGCTTCGTGCCAAGGCGCGTGGCGAATTGCGATTTGCGCAGACGCGCCTCGTCCCAATCCCCGGTGCCACCGCCCTCGACGAAGCGCGAGCCGACGACGAGATCCAGTTCCGGCTCCGCATGGAGCTTCTCGATCATCTTCGGCAGCAGGTTCGCGTCATGCTGCAGATCGGCATCCATCACCGCAACGATCGGCGCGCCGGTCGCCATCATGCCCTCGATACAGGCAGAGCTCAGCCCGCGGCGGCCAAGCCGCTCGATCACGCGGATGCGCCGATCCTCGCGCGATCGATCGCGCAGCATTTGCGCGGTATGATCCGGGCTGTTGTCATCAACGAACACCGCCTCCCAGACGATGCCCTGCAGCACGCGGTCCAGCGTCGCGATCACGCGGTCGATGTTCGACGCTTCGTTGAAGGTCGGCAGAACGACGGCGAGTTCGATCGCGTCTTCATGCGGATGGTGGCCCGAATTCATGGGCGCCCCCTTGCCCTGCGCCGCGCGCTCAATCAAGCATCCGCTGGAGCCGCGCGATCATTTGCCGGCGCCCCGTCATTACATCGACGCGCCTTTCCGCGAACAGCTGCCGTTCCAGGAAATGGCCGGTCAGCGCGAACCCGCCAAGGATATCATCCCAGCCGGGGCGTTCGTCCGCGATCAGAAAGCGCGGCAGCGGCAGAAGCTGCGTCTTGTAACCCTGCCCCGCCGCGCGGGAGACGGCGCGGGCGCTGCGCGGGCTGACATAAATGAGATCGTCCGTGCTACCGGTGGCGGCGCAGCTTGCAAGGTCCAGCCCGAAGCCGAGCTCGGCCAGCAGCAACAGCTCATAGCGGACCATCGCCGTTGCCCATCCGCGGGCCGAGGGCGCATGGCAGATCGCCTCCAGCACGCCCGTCAGCGCCAGATAGAGGCGCGGATAGGCATTCTCCTCCGGTAGCGTCGCGGCGGTTAACGTCGTCGCCCAGTCGAGCGCGGCTGCGGGCAGCGGCTCGGCCAGCCAGGGCGCGCGGCTGGCGATCAGCTCCAACGACAGACCGGCGAGCTGATCGGCGGTGCGCGCGCGAAATTCCGCCTGTACCAAATTGGCAGGGATCAGGATCGGCCGCATCCGGCGCGACCGCCCACCCCGCACATAGCCTGCCACCAGCCCGTCATCCGGCGTCAGCAGCCGCGCGATGGCACCATGTTCGCCATGATGGCGCACGGAGCAGACGATGCCTTCGGTGGAAAGCTGGGGCATTCAGCCTGCCCGAAACACACGGACGTGCTCACCGCGCATGGAAGAAATCGTAGACCGTCTGCGCAACGCTGTCATTGATGCCGGGCGCGCGCTTGAGATCCGCCAGGCTGGCGCTCTTCACCGCCCGCGCGGTGCCGAAATGCATCAGCAGTGCACGCTTGCGGGCCGGGCCGATTCCCGGAACCTCGTCCAGCGGGCTCGTGCCCATCGCCTTGGATCGCTTCTGCCGGTGCGCGCCGATGGCGAAGCGGTGCGCCTCGTCACGCAGCCGCTGCAAATAGAACATTGCCGGGGCGTTGGGCGGCAGCGTCAGTTCCCGCCCGTCGGGCATGTGGAAGATCTCACGCCCTTCGCGCCCGTGATGTGGGCCTTTGGCGACACCCACCAGCGGCACATCCTCGATCCCGAGCTCTTCCAGAGCTTCCATCGCGGCGGAAACCTGCCCCTTGCCGCCATCGATCAGGACGAGATCCGGCCATTCGGCGAACTTGCCCCCGCCCTCGCGGTCCGGGTCTTCCTTCTGCGAGCGGGCGAAGCGGCGCTCCAGCACCTCGCGCATCATCGCGAAGTCGTCGCCCGGCGCGGTCTCCTTCCGCTTGATATTGAACTTGCGATAGGCATTCTTGCGGAAGCCCTCCGGCCCGGCGACGACCATCGCTCCCAGCGCATTGGTGCCCTGAATGTGGCTGTTGTCGTACACCTCGATCCGGTCCGGCGGCCCTTCGAGATCGAACAGCTCCGCCACCTCGGCGAGCAGCCGCGTCTGGCTGGCGCCTTCGGCCAGCTTGCGGTCCAGCGCCTCCACCGCATTTCGTTCGGCCTGTTCGACGAGCCGCCGCCGGTCCCCGCGCTGCGGAAAGGCGATCGATACCTTGAAGCCCGCCCGCTCGGACAAGGCCTCGCAGAAGAGTTCGGGCTCGGCCAGCTCACGGTCCAGCAACAACAGGCGTGAGGGCGGCACTTCCTCGTAGAATTGGGCGAGGAAGCTTGCGAGCACCTCCTCCTCCGGCACATCCTTCACATGGCGCGGGAAAAAGCTGCGATGGCCCCAATTCTGTCC
>JBELIU010000239.1:0-4289 GCA_042090735.1 Novosphingopyxis sp.
CGATGCGCTATCGCGCGGTCTTCTGCGCTATTGCCCGATCTGCGATGCCTTCGAAGCGACAGGACAGCGCATCGCCGTTTTGGGCGCCGACGGGCACGGCGTGGCCGAAGCCATGTTCTTGAAGCAATATAGCGAGGATGTAACCTTGCTCACGCTGGTCGAGGCGGATCTCGACGGCCGCGATCAGGCCGCTTGTGAACGCGCCGGCATTGCCATCGAACCGCGTCCCGCCTCTGCCTTCGCATTGGACGATTGCGTGCGCGTCACTTTCGAGGATGGTGACGAAGCGACATTCGACACGCTCTATCCCGCGCTCGGGTCCAGCGGGAATTGCGAGCTTATCGAGGCGATGAAGGTCGCGCGCGATGAAGAGGGCTGCGTGCCGACCGATCGGCATCAGCGTCTGGACGTCGAGGGGCTGTATGCCGCGGGCGATATCGTGGCGGCGCTTGACCAGATCAGCGTCGCCATGGGGCACGGCGCGATAGCGGCTACCGCGATGCATAATGATCTGCGCAACAAGGATGGGAAGACCCCGCGCTGAACGGTTTTCAGGCCCTGTTCAGGCGTGCTGGCTATCCCGAACGAGGTTCCGGCTGGCCGACACGTCTTACTGTCTGGCTGCCGGCCGCCTGACATTCAGACAATGGCCGCGCGCTGCCGGGTTGGGATATTCCCTTGGCGCGATCCAGCGGCCGCCGGGAGGAACTATGACAATTCGCAGTTGGACCGCCGTTTCCGCGGGTACGCTTGCCCTGATGGGCGGGTTGGCGTTGGGCATCGCAGTAATACCGAGTGCGGCGAGCACGCCCGAACGTGAAACGCGCGTGACGTTGGCCGATGAAATCAGGGTCGAGCCATCCGCGCTGCGCGGCGATGCCGTTCTGACAGACAGGACAGCCGCCGTTCGGGAACCCGCCATCACGTCCACGCCTGCGAAAGCGCCGGCGTCGATTGGCGGCGTTCCACCAAAGCTGCTCGAACGCGCGCTCGCCTCGTTGGATGAGCATCGCGGCGAGCTTTCGCAAACGGGACGGATCGGCATCGTCGATTATGCCGCGCACAGCAGCAAGCCACGCTTCTATATCGTCGATCTCGATACGCGGACCGCTACCGCCCTGCGCGTCACGCACGGCAGTGGCTCCGATCCCGATCATGACGGCTATCTCGATCGCTTTTCGGACGTCGACGGCTCCAGCGCCACGTCGCGCGGGGCCTATCGCACGGCGGAGGTGTATGACGGCAAATACGGCCGTGCCGAACGGCTTGACGGGCTGGACGCCAGCAACCGCACCGCCCGCGCCCGCGCGATCGTGATCCACAACGCCTGGTATGCGGAGCCCGGCATCGTCGATAGCCAGAAGAAGCTCGGACGCAGCCAGGGCTGTTTCGCCTTTTCCGCGCATGATCTACCGCAAGTGATGAGCGCGCTCCCGCCCGGCAGCCTGATTTACGCTGACAAGACCTGATATATTTTGCATTGCAGCATCCGATCCTCGCCGCATCCGTTGATGGGCGAACGATAAGGATAAAAAATGTGACGAAGCGGGATAGCGACAACATGATGGCGGCCGGCATGGAAGCCTGGGCGCTCGGCTTCGAAGCGTGGACCGTCATGGGTCTTCGCATGATGCGGATCGCCGGCGGCGGCACAGTGGCGCAAAGCGAATCGCGGCGGATGGTGGAAGAGAAGCTGGAAGCGCTTGGCGAACTTCAGATGAAAATGCTCACCGGCGGCATTTCCAGCGATCCGGTCACGGGCTCGCGCCAGATGATGCGCCATTTCAGCGGCAAGGTGAAAGCCAACCGGAAGCGTCTGGGCTGAAGAATGGCGCTTGCGCGCGCCGCGCTCCGTCCGCTACTGCCCGCTCTGGTCGGGCCTGTAGCTCAGTTGGTTAGAGCTGGCCGCTCATAACGGCTAGGTCGGGGGTTCGAGTCCCTCCGGGCCCACCAGACATCTTCCGTATTCCCGCCCGCCCCGCCAGTATCGTCGCGCGCAGATCGGCGAGCGTGATGGGATCGACGCCGCGGCGCGCGCAATGCGCAAACAACAGTCCCCACCAATCGTAGAGCTGCTCCACCTCTTCTTCGCTGCGCACATAGGGCGTGAAGCCCGAAGCGAGCGAAGGCGAGTGGAAGGAAAAGACGAGCAGCGGCAGCTTCTGCGCGAGCGCCGCGTCGACCGCCTCGATTGCCTTTTCCGCCGAGATGCCTTCGGGCGTCAGTGCGATACGCTCGACGAGGCCGAGGCGGCTGAGGGCAGCCCTCATATTTGCCCTGCCCTCGCTCGCGCGGAACAATCCGGCGGCACGCGGGCCGAGATGACCCGCCAGAACGCTGGTCACCGGCAATTCGGCGAGACTGCCCTCCGACAGCCAATAGGGCGTGAGCGGCGTGTCCGCATAATTGGGGCCGCCCTGCCCGCGATAGTCGAACAGACTGCGCACCGATGTGTCGCAGTCCAGCCCGAATTCCTGAAGGATTGCAGGGCTCGCCGGACCGGCACCATAACGGCCCGCGCGATAGATCTTCGATTCGACGCCGATGTTTTTCAGGATCGCTTCGTACAACAGCGCGAACTTCTGCCGCTCCAGCTCCGGCGGCAGATTGCAGGCATAGCTGTTGTGGACCGAAACGGCCTCGTCGAAGGGTGGGCTGACCCAGGGGTGCAGTTGCACGCCCACGTCCGCCGTTCCCGCGCGGCACCAGCCGGATAGCATTTCGGCCGCTGCGCCGTCAGCAACGATGGGATAATCTACAAGATAGACGGGGTTTACGCCCGATTGCTCGCAGAATTCCTGAAAGCGGGGCATGGCCTGCACATGCTCGAGCCCGTACCGATCGCGGGTGAACGAGCCGTCCCAGTCGAATTCTTCTTCGGTATCGACGGTGACGATGAAACGCGGACGCCAGCCCGGCGCAAAATCCACTGCCGTGCCGTCACCTAAAGGCCAGCGCGGATCGCAGGGCGGTTCGCGTCGGTCCATGGTCTGCTCCGTCAGTCGAGGCGGCCAGCACCTTCGCGGCCGAGCCGTTCCTTGACGGCCGGAAGCCTGAGTAGCAGCGACTCCTCTTCGAAACGTAAATCCCCGCCCGCCGCCTGCGCGAGATTGCGGACCAGCCGCAGAGAGAAGCCGAGGCCGAGTAGCGGCTCGCCCGCCTCGTCGGCCCCGCCCTCGGTGCTGAGCAGTTCTTCCTCGCTCTTTCCGGCGAGGCGCTTGGGGCGCGAAATATCGATGAGGTTGACCGGCTCCAGCCCGATCCGCGTGCGAATGACGCAATCGACGCGCTCTCCGCGCTCGCAGCCGATCACCAGCGCGCTCACGAGCCGGGTGGCGATCCGCTCCGCCGATTGCTGACCCAGCGCAAAGGCGCGCACCGTCTCCGCCTTGCGCAAGTGCAAGGAGACACCACGCATATCGGTAAGCGTGCGCAGCCGGTCCGCCATGCGGTTGAGCAGCCAGCCCGCCTCAGTCGAGCCTTCGTCCTCATCGAGACGGCCGGTTTCCAGGCGCGCGGCGAGATCGAGATCGTCGAAGCCTGACAAAAGCCGCCGCGCATCGTCCAGAATGCTGCTCGCCAGCGCGCGATAGGCCGATGAGACCGGGCCGAAGAGCTGCTGCTCTATGATTTCGGCAAAGCCGATGATGGCGTTCAGGGGCGTACGCAATTCGTGGACGAGCTGGCGCATCTGGTCGCTGCCCGAATCCTCGGCACCGCGCACGGTAATAGTGGCATCGTCCGCCGCATGCGGGCGGCGCATCATGCCCTTGAAGCCGATGAAGCGGCCATCCCGATCATCGAAAACGGGCCCGGCATGGATGCGCCAGTCGCCCGCGACCATCGGCGCGCCGGTCAGGCGCATGCGCGCGCCCGATATCGGCATACGCTGGCGAAAGGCGGCAGCGGCGAACGCATCCGGTCCGGGATCGTCCTCATAGGCTTCCTGCGCAATCGAAACGCCCGCGACCGCGCCGATGGGGACGCCCTCCGCGTCGCGGATCAGACCGCGGGCATCGGTTTCGAAGGTGAAGCGCTCTGCCGATGGCGCGGCCTCGGGCGGGCTGCCGCCTTCGAGGGGAAGCTGCGGCGCCTCGGCGCGCTCGCGCTGCTCTTGAAAGCGGCGAATACGGTCGACCAGCGCGCTGATCTGCGACGGACGTTCGGAAGCGGTGGAGAGCTCGGGTATGGCTTCCTGCGCCTCCCGCAAAGCTGCAGCAGGCTCGGTCGCGGGCTCTGAAAGCTCACTCCGGTCGGCAATGCGCCGTTCGGCGCGATCATCATGCAAC
>JBELIU010000240.1:0-4278 GCA_042090735.1 Novosphingopyxis sp.
AAGGCCAAGGGGGTAGAGCCCCATGAAATCATCGTCTGCGTGCTCGATCGGCCGCGCCACGAGCAGCTGATTTCCGAATTGCGCGAGATTGGCTGCGGCATTCAGCTGATCCCCGATGGCGACGTGGCCGGGGTGATCGCGACCACCGACGAGGACACCACGATCGATCTCTACATGGGTTCGGGCGGCGCGCCGGAAGGCGTGCTCGCCGCCGCGGCGCTGCGCTGCGTGGGCGGCCAGTTCAAGGGCCGCCTCCTCTTCCGTAACGACGATGAGCGCGCCCGCGCCGCGAAGTGGGGCATTACGGACCTGAACAAACAGTACGATCTCAAGGAACTGGCCAAAGGCGACTGCATCTTCGCCGCAACCGGCGTCACCGATGGATCGCTGCTGGAAGGCGTGAAGAAGCTGCGCCGCGGCGTCACCACTACCGAAAGCGTCGTCATGCGCGCCTCCAGCGGGACCGTCCGCTGGGTGAAGAGCGAGCACAAGACGCAGTAACCACGGAACGCCGCGCCGCTTGTTCCGAGAGGAACATGGCGCTGAAAGGTCTGTAAATTTCTTCCATCTCCTGTCGGCTTGGGATAGTCGTCTTGCAGGGGGTGCTGGATGACCGCTGGCGATGACGCGCGCCGATTATTGGCGTTCGACGGGCGCATCTTCTGGAACACGCTTCGGGCGCTCACCGCGCGCCGGAGCGATATGCTTCTCCTGTTGGTGACGCTGGTCCTGATCGTCACGCCGATCCGCGATACCGCCGCGCGATTGAATGCCCCGGCGATCACGCGCTTGGTCCTCGCGCTGGGGCTGATAAGCGGGATCGCGGCCGGAAGATGGATCGAGCGCCGTCTCCAATTCCAGATGACCGATGGCGTACTGGCGACACAGGCCCTGCGCAAACGCGCGCGGACGATCTATCGCGCGACTTGGCACGCACTTTTCGGCGCCGCTGCGCTAATAATGCTTTTCTTCGTGATCGGTAACGGCGCGCTTTGGGCGATCCCCTCTTACGCACTCGGAGCGATGCTGATCCGATTCGGTTCGGCTCCCTTGGGAAAGGACAAACTGTTTTCTGGCTGGAAGATCTGGTGCAGGTCTTTGCTCGCGAGCAAAAAGGCGGGTGCTTTGGCCGCCACGATCGCACTGCTCGCATGCCTGCTTGCCCAAGCTTGGCTTCGTGGCACGAGCCTGACGATCGCAGTCGCTACCATCACCCTGATTTCCGTAATCTGCCTGTCGAGCATCGATGACAGGCTGGTGCGCTTCCTGACGATGTCCGGTCACGGCACCATGTCCGTCCTACGCGGAAGCATCGCAGCGTCCATGCTGTTCGCCCCGGTCCTCAGCGCGGTGTCCTTCCTCGTTCTCGATCGCCAGAGCGCTTGGATCGTCGCTGCGATCTCCTTTGGCGGACTAACACTCACTGGCCTGCGAACGCTGGCTTACGGCTTCATGGGCAAGCAACCCGCCGACTGGCTCGTTATGTTTTTGGTTCTGGTCTGTGCATTGACCGCAGCCAGCTTTCCCGTTCTGCTGCCGATACTGATGATCGCGATTTTATGGCAGATGCAGCGCAGGGCTGCACAACATCGATTGATTTGCGCGGCATGAGCGCTCTGGTCGCCCGTGACATCGAGGTGCGGCGCGGCAAAGCTCTTGCCGTCTCGGGTATGGATCTGACCATCGAGAGCAACCAGTGGTTCGGACTGATCGGCGCCAATGGTTCGGGCAAAACCTCATTCCTGCGCGCGCTTGCCGGGCGACTTCCCATCGAAGGCGGCAGCATCACCGTGCACGGAAAGGACCTCTCCAACGATCGACAGGCGCGGGCCGCTTCGTTCGGCTTCGCACCGCCGCCCGACAGCCTGCCGAACGCGCTTCGCGCGGATGAGTTGATCAGGCTTGCCGGTCCAAGCTCCAACCAGAGCGATCCGCGATGGCGATCGGTCTTCGAAGCCCTCGGGATCGATGAACTGCGTGATCGTTTCATCGGCAATTGCTCGGCAGGAATGAAGCAGCGTCTTGCCTTGGCCTGTGCCTTCGCCAGCGGCCACGACATCGTCATTCTTGACGAGCCGCTGAACTGGCTGGACCCCGTTGCAGCGTTCGATCTCAATCAGGCGCTACGCGCGATGGTCGATGACGGTCTCATCCTCATCACGGCGCTGCACGATCTGAGCGTGCTCGCGCGCAATTGCGATGCCGGACTGATGATGAGCGCCGGGAAGGCCACCCTACACTGGGATAAAACGATACTGTCCGAAGCGGCGACGAATTTTGAAGCGTTTCAGAAGCTGACCATTGAGAGCCTTCGCGCAGGCGTACGCGCCTCTTAGAAGGGCTCAGAACACCCCCATCTCCAGGCCGGCCGCGAGCGTTGTGCCGAGATCGCGTGCGGCGGCAAGGTCTGCGTCTTCGATGGTCTTTTGCGCCAGAATGTCCTCCGGCGTTTGCGCTTTGACGTTGACGATCTGGGTGTCGGCGATGCGTTTCAGCCGCCAGCCGGTGCAGATTCGTTCGAGCTGGCGTTTGGCATTCTCACCGTCGGACCCCGCGCAGATGATCGCGGCGTAGGGGCGGCCTTCGATCTTCCCGAGCACTGGGTAATAACTCCGGTCGAAAAATTCCTTCATCCCACCCGCGATCGCGGCGAGATTTTCCGGACAGGCGAAGAGATAGCCGTCCGCCGCCAACAGATCGTCCGGGCCGGCCGCGTCCGCTTTCAGAAATTCGAGCGCGATTTCCGCCGACTCGGCTCCGCCCTCTCTCGCCGCTTCTGCGAGCTGGCGGCTGCCACCGGTGCGGCTGAAATAGACGATCAGCATTCGTTTCATGGCAGCATCCTAATCCATGATCCTACACCTAGCGAGCGATACCTATTTTGAGACTGACTCGCAAAATCATGTTGACGATGAGAATTGTTCGCAATAGCCGGGCAGAGAGAAAATAATTCAGGGAAATCGAAAATGTCCATCAGTCTGCGTCCGGCGCCGCGGCACGGCGCGCTCCTCGCCGGCACGCTTGCCGCCGCACTTGCTCCTCAGGCTGCCCGCGCCGCCGACGCGCCCGCCACGCCGCAGAGCCGCGACATCGTCGTGGTCGGCGAGCGACCGGCCGATGCGAACCCCAACGCCAATCCGGACGCGCCATTCAAGGTCGAGAGTTCCAGCGACGGCCGCTATACGGAAGAGGTGCGCGACACGCCGAAATCGCAGACGATCATCCCCAAGGAAGTGATCGAGGATATCGGCGCCACCAGCTTCCGCGAAGTCGTGCGCTCCACCCCCGGTGTGACCCTCGGCACCGGCGAGGGCGGGAATGCATTCGGCGATCGCATCTTCATCCGCGGCTTCGATGCGCGCAACGACGTCTATATCGACGGACTGCGCGATCCCGGCGTCACCAGCCGAGAGATTTTCGCAGTGGAACAGGTCGAGATTACGCGGGGGCCGTCCGGCACCTTCGGCGGCCGCGGCACCACAGGGGGCACCGTTTCACTGCAATCCAAGCAGCCGCTGGCGAACAATTTCGTGATCGCGGAGGGCACGGTGGGTACCGCCAATCGCTACCGCGCGACGCTGGATGCCAATCAGAAGCTGACCGATACACTCGCAATCCGCCTCAACGGCCTGTACGATCGCGGCGACACGCCGGGCCGCGACGAAGTGGAAGGCGAGCGTTATGGCGGCGCAGCGGCGATCGGCTGGACGCCCACGCCCGAACTCGCCGTCAACGCGGACTATTATTTCTTCCGCTCCAACTCGGTGCCGGATTACGGCATCCCCTATGATGTAGCCAACGACCGGCCGTTCGACGTTCCGCGCGGCAATTTCTACGGCGTGCTGGAGCGCGATTTCCAGGATATCGAAGCCGACGTCGCGACGCTGCACATCTCCTATCAGCCGCTCGATAACCTGCGCTTCTCCTCGCGCAGCCGCTACGGAAAGACCGCCAACCGCTATGTCGTCAGCGCCCCGGAACGGCCAGACACCAGCGCCACGGATCCGGCCGAGTGGACCGTGCTGGCGAACCCCAAGAACCGCAATTCGGACAACGAATATTATGCCAACCTGACCGATGCACGCTTCGACTTTTCGACCGGAGGCATCGGCCACACGCTGGTGACGGGTATCGAATACTCGCACGAAGAGGTGCGCAACAACCCCTATACGTTCGACAGCGAAGTGGTGGGCGGCGTCATCACCGCACCGGTGCGCGTGGCGCAGAACCTGTACGATCCCGACCCGAACATCGCCTTCCCCTTCCCGCTGGTCCTGA
>JBELIU010000241.1:0-4277 GCA_042090735.1 Novosphingopyxis sp.
CGCCGGATCGAAGCCGTGGATCTGATAGAGATCGATATGGTCGAGCTGCAGGCGCTTCAGGCTCGCCTTGCAAGCATCGATAATGTGATAGCGCGAATTGCCGCGGCCGTTGGGGCCCTCGCCCATCTGGCCAAAGCCTTTGGTCGCCACGACGATCTCGTCGCGCGGAATGCCGAGATTTTTCAGCGCAGCCCCCGTGATCTCCTCGGACTTGCCGCCATGATAGACATTGGCGGTGTCGATGAAGTTGACGCCCGCATCGAAGGCGGTCTTCACCAGCTTGTCTGCATCATCCTGGCCGAGCGAGCCGATCTTGCCCCACATCCCATCGGCATCGCCGAAAGTCATGGTGCCAAGGCAAAGCTCGGAGACGAACAGGCCGGTAGAGCCGAGGCGGTTGTAGCGCATTGGGGGGGGTATCCTCGTGACAATTGGGAATGGCGGCGGTCCAGTCGCCGCCGCCGTCACGGGATCAATGCTTGTGGTGGCGCTTCGGTTGCGAACGCCACCGACGGCGCGGCTCAGTTCGTCTTGGCCTCGCGCTGATCGGCAAGCCATTTTTCCAGCCATTTGATGGTGTAGTCGCCGGCGCGGAATTCCTCGTCGGTCAGCAACTTCTGATGCAGCGGGATGGTGGTCTTCATCCCCTCGATTACGAACTCTTCAAGCGCGCGGTTCAGCCGCATCAGGCAGCCTTCGCGGCTGTGGCCGAAGACGATCAGCTTGGCGATCATGCTGTCGTAATAAGGCGGCACCGAATAGCCCTGATAAAGCCCGCTATCGACGCGCACGAACAGGCCGCCCGGTGCATGATAAGCGGTCACCTTCCCGGGCGACGGCGTGAAGTTTTCCGGGTCCTCTGCATTGATGCGGCATTCGATCGCATGGCCGCTGAAACGGATCTCGTCCTGCGTCTTGGACAGTGGCTCGCCGCAGGCGATGCGGATCTGTTCACGCACCAGGTCCATACCGGTGATCATCTCGGTAACCGGATGCTCCACCTGCAGGCGCGTGTTCATCTCGATGAAGAAGAATTCGCCATTTTCGTAAAGGAATTCGATGGTTCCGGCGCCGCGATAGCCCATGTCGGCCATGGCCTTCACCACCGTCGATCCCATGCGCTCACGCTCTTCGGGCGTGATGACGGGGGAGGGGGCCTCCTCCAGCACCTTCTGGTGGCGCCGTTGGAGCGAGCAATCGCGCTCACCCAGATGGATCGCATTGCCCTTGCCGTCGCCGAATACCTGGAATTCGATGTGGCGCGGATCCGCCAGATACTTCTCCATATAGACGGTGGCATCGCCGAACGCGGCCTTCGCCTCGCTGCGTGCCTGGCCCATCTGCGCCTCGAGCTCATTCTCGTCGTTCACGACCTTCATGCCGCGTCCGCCGCCGCCCGATGCGGCCTTGATGATCACGGGATAGCCGATATCCGCGGCCAGTGCCTTCGCCTCGTCCAGATCCTCGATCGCACCGGCCGATCCGGGCACGAGCGGCAGGCCCAGCGCACCGGCCGTTTTCTTGGCGGCAACCTTGTCGCCCATCGTCTCGATATGCTCGGGCTTGGGGCCGACCCAGATGATGCCGTGGCTCTCCACGATTTCCGCGAACTTCGCGTTCTCGGACAGGAAGCCGTAGCCCGGATGGATGGCGTCCGCCTGGCTGATTTCGGCTGCGCTGATGATCGCGGGGATATTGAGATAACTGTCGGCGGCGGGCGGCGGGCCGATGCAGATCGCCTCGTCCGCCAGTCGCACATGCATCGCCTCGGCATCGGCAGTACTGTGCACGGCGATGGTCTTGATACCCATTTCATGGGCGGCGCGGTGGATGCGCAGCGCGATTTCGCCGCGGTTCGCGATCAGCAGTTTATTGATGGGCATGGGTTTCGCTCATTTGCTTCTGGCCAAGTTCCGTTCGCCCCGAGCCTGTCGAAGGGCTGCGATGAGGCAGCCTAGCAGAAACGGGGCGGGGCTTCGACAGGCGCAGCCCTATCGGAAAGGAGGATTATTCGATCACCACAAGCGGCTGATCGAACTCGACCGGCTGACCATTGGAAACCATGATCTTCGTCACCGTACCGGCGCTCGGCGCGCTGATCGGGTTCATCACCTTCATCGCTTCAACGATCACCAGCGTATCGCCCGCTTCCACCTTCTGGCCTTCGCGCACGAAGGGCTTGGCGCCCGGTTCGCTTGCCAGATAGCAGGTGCCCACCATGGGAGAGCGGATGGCGTTGGCATCGTCGCCGGCGCTGTCCGTCTGGGGTGCGGTAGCCGGACCGGGCGCGGCTGCTGGAGCAGGCGCTGCCGCCGGGGCGGGAGCGGCCACCGTCGCGGCGGCCTGAATGGTGCGCGAAACGCGAATGCGGCGCGGGCCATCTTCCACCTCGATATCACTGAGGCCGGTATCGCCGAGCATCTCGGCCAGTTCGCGTACCATAGACACGTCGATATTCATCGGACCCTCGCTGGGTTTTTTATGTTCGTCGGACATAGGCTTTCAAACCCTTGTTATGATCTTTCACGTTGCGGCTGCTTAATCAGAGCCGGGCCGCCGCGTCCAGCGCGAGTTCGTAGGACAGCGCGCCGAAGCCGCTGACGGTTCCCTTTGCCGCGCGGGCGATCCAGCTGCGATGGCGGAAGCTTTCGCGCGCATGGGGGTTGGACAGATGAACCTCGATCACCGGCACATCGATCGCGCGGATGGCATCGTAGAGCGCGATCGACGTGTGGGTAAACGCGCCCGCGTTCAGCAGCACCGCCTTGGCCCCGCTCGCCGCCGCCTCGTGCAGCCAGTCGATCAGATGCCCTTCATGATTGGACTGGCGCAGATCGATATCGAAGCCGAGATCGCCCGCCCGGTCTTCCAGCCGTCCGGCGATATCGTCCAGCGTTTCGGCGCCGTAGACATCGGGCTCACGCATACCCAGCAGGTTGAGATTGGGTCCGTTGAGGACGAAGATGGTCTGCCGGTCGGCCACATTTGCCCCCTTGTGCCGTTGATGCTCTCTCGCCTCCCTTTAAACGCCCGGCGCGGGGGAAGTCGAGCGCCCCTCTCGACTTCGCATCTCTCTGCGCGCTAGAGCGAGCGCATGCTGAACGTCACAATCAATGGCGATACGAAACGCGTGGATGCGGGCACCGTCGCCGATATGGTGCGGGCGCTGGGTCTGAATCCGGAAAAGCTGGCGGTGGAGCGCAACCGTGAAATCGTGCCGCGCGGCTCGCTGGATCAGGTTATGGTGGCGCAGGATGATGTGTTCGAGATCGTCCATTTCGTTGGTGGCGGCTGAACGGCCAGGCCAGGCGCACGATCTGCCGGTGCCGGTGCGGTGGAGGGTTTATTCGCCGCCCGCGCGGTCCTAAGTCCGGCCCATGACCGATTCTTCTCCCGACACCTGGACCGTTGCCGGCCAGACCTTCACCTCGCGCCTCATCGTCGGCACGGGGAAGTACAAGGATTTCGAACAGAACGCCGCGGCGCTCAAGGCGAGCGGGGCGGAGATCATCACCGTCGCGGTGCGGCGCGTGAACGTGTCCGACCCCACCCAGCCGATGCTGACCGATCATATCAGTCCAAAGGATTACACATTCCTGCCGAACACGGCGGGCTGCTTCACGGCGGACGAGGCCGTGCGCACCCTGCGGCTAGCGCGCGAGGCGGGCGGCTGGGATCTCGTGAAGCTGGAGGTGCTGGGGGAGGCAAAGACGCTTTATCCCGACATGCGCGAAACGCTGAAGGCCACCGAGACGCTGGTGGCCGAGGGATTCAAGCCGATGGTCTATTGCGTCGATGATCCCATTGCCGCGAAACAGCTTGAAGAGGCAGGGGCGGTGGCGATCATGCCGCTCGGTGCGCCGATCGGCTCGGGCCTCGGCATCCAGAACCGCGTGACCATTCGCCTGATCGTCGAGGGCGCGAAGGTCCCGGTGCTGGTCGATGCCGGTGTCGGCACCGCGTCGGACGCGGCCATCGCGATGGAACTGGGCTGCGACGGCGTGCTGATGAACACCGCTATCGCCGAGGCGAAGGATCCGCTGCGCATGGCAGAGGCGATGAAGCTGGCGGTTCAGGCCGGGCGGCACAGCTATCTGGCCGGCCGCATGGCGCAGCGCCGCTATGCCGATCCCAGCAGCCCGCTCGCGGGCCTGATCTGACTCCGTCGGCGGGCATCTACCGCCCGGCGATTTCCTTCGCCTGACCCAGATATTTGCGGCCGATGCGCAGACTTCCGCCATCGGCAAGCTGCGCGTGCCACACGCCGCCCCCCTCGT
>JBELIU010000242.1:0-4263 GCA_042090735.1 Novosphingopyxis sp.
GCCGCTTGCCAACACCTCGGAGCCCGCGGCGAGCGCGCGGTTCAGCGCCGCGCGGATTTCTGCATCCTTCTCCGGTGACAGCTTGTCGCGCTCGATCACGCCCGCGCCGCCATGGATGGTGAGCGCCCATTCTGGGCCCTCCCGATCGCCCGCGCTGTTTTCCTGCGCGGGCGATGCATGGCTCATCCCCAGAGCCAGCGCCGCCGTCAGAACCATCACCGATTTTCGCATCCGAACCCCCTTTTGCCTCGCGCCATCCTATGGCCGGGCAAAGCGGTGCGCAATCGCTGGTGCGGCCGGAATGGATGGCATGATGCGATCATGCCACAGCCGCGCCGAAATCGTATTTGGGGAGGAGCATTAGGGGCGATCAAAGATTAGGGGGGCACACAGAAACAAAAACCAACGAGGATCTCCCAAATCATGTCCACCCGCATCTCTGCGATTGCCGCCCTTCTGCTTCTGGGTAGCGCCGCCCCGGCCATGGCCGGCGGATTCTATCTTCAGGAGCAGTCCGCCCGTGAACTGGGCCGCGCCTTTTCCGGCGAAGCCGCATCGGCCGACAACGCTTCCACCGTGTACTACAATCCGGCGGGCATGACCGAGCTGGAAGGCATCAATTTCCAGCTGGGCGGCGAGCTGCTGCTGGTCAATTCGCGGCAGGAAAATCGAGGCACCACCCGCACCATCCCCGGTATTCCGGTGTCGTTCCCGGTGCCCGGCGGCGATGGCGGCAATCCGTTCTCCCAGCCGATCGTGGTACCGCAGGCCTATGCCACCGCGCAGATCACCGACCGGCTCTGGGCGGGCCTGGGCGTCTCCAGCCCGTTCGGCGTGGTCGTCGATTATGACGATGACTTCTTCGGCCGCTACGACTCGCTGCGTTCGGACGTGTTCACGGTCAACGTGCAGCCGAGCCTCGCGTACAAGATCAGCGACAACCTCTCGATCGGTGCCGGCGTCGACGTGCAGTATATCGATGTGGAACTGACCAATGCGGTGCCCAACCTGAATCCCGCAAACGGCGACGGCTTCCTGAGCGTCAAGGGCGACGATGTTTCGGTCGGCTGGAATGTCGGTGCGCAGCTGGAAGTCGAGAAAGTGCGGCTGGGCGCGCATTACCGCTCGCGCATGAAGCATAATCTGGAAGGCACGTTCGATCTGTCCGGCCTGGTCGGTCCGCTGGCGGGCCAGAACGGTTCGACCACGGCAACGGCGCCGCTCACCTTGCCGGATATCGCCACGGTCAGTGTCATGTTCGGTGTCGACAGCCCGACGCGCGTCTATGGCAGCTGGAACTGGTACAACTGGTCCACCTTCGATGCGATCCGCGTGTTCCCCGAGGGCCGTCCGGCGCAGTCGAGCCCGCAGAACTATGAAGACAGCTGGTCGATGGCACTGGGTGCGGAGCATGACTTCACCGATCGCCTGACGCTGCGCGCGGGCACGATGTATGACGAAACGCCCGTTCCGGATGCATTCCTTAGCACCCGCGTACCCGATGGCGACCGCACCTGGGCAACGGTGGGCGCGACCTATCGTCTGAACGATCGTTTCGACGTCGACTTCAGCTACGCCCACGTCTTCGTGGCATCGGCAACGCTGAACCGCTCGGACGATTTTTATCAAGGCACGCCTGCGCAGATCAACACCACGTTGCGTTCGACCAATCGCGGCGATGTCGATCAGTTCGGGCTGGCGCTGAACGCCCGCTTTTAATTGAACATGCGCCCGCCGCTCTCTTCATCGTCAGAGAGCGGCGGGCGCAAAAGACTTACCATTCGATCGTCGCGCCATCATAAGCGACGAAGCGGCCACTGTTGGACAGATCGGTCTCCGCAATCCGCTCGCGCAGCCCGTCGACACTGGTCTTGGTGTCGATCTGCGCGTTCGATCCGCCCATGTCGGTTTTCACCCAGCCCGGGTGCAGCATGACGATGGCGATGCCGTCATCCTTCCAATCGATCGACAGGCTCTTCCAGGCCGCATTCACCGCCGCCTTGCTGCTGCGATAGGGGATCGATCCGCCGCCGCCATTGTCTCCGATGGATCCCATGCGGCTGGTCACCACCGCCATGGTTTTTTGCTCGGACGCCGCGACATTCGGCTTCAATTTTTCGGCGAGCAAAGTCGGTGCGACGACGTTGATTTCCAGCGTCTCCATCCACCCGTCCCGCTCCGGCGTGCCTGGCCCATAGACACCGGCATTGTTCAGGAACACGTCGATCGGACGGTCGCCAAGCTGATCGATAAAGGAGGAGACGCTGTCTGGCTTTGCGACATCCAGCTCCAGCGCCGTCACATTGTCCTTGCCGTCCAGTTCCTTGAGGTCGCCGTCCGACCGCGCGGTGGCGATCACGTCCCAGCCGTCTGCGGCATATTGCTGCACAAGTTCGGCGCCGATGCCGCGGCTGCCGCCGGTGATGAGGATGGTGGGCATGGGAGAGTTCCTTTGCGTAAGGGGAAGGGGCAAGGCACCACTCGCAACTGTAAGATCGAGCGGCTATATGGGGGGGCAACAACCGAGCATCGAGGCCCGTTCCCATGACCGCCGACAATCCTTCCCTTCGCCCCTGGCGCGATATCGAACGCCGCAAGAGCCGGCAGATCATGGTGGGCGATGTGCCCGTGGGCGGCGATGCGCCCATCACCGTGCAAACGATGACCAACACGCCCACCGACGATGCCAAGGCGACGATCGACCAAATCCGCCGCTGCGAGGAAGCGGGCGTGGACATCATCCGCGTCTCCTGCCCGGACGAAGCCTCCACCGCCGCGCTGAAGCAGATCGTACGCGCGGCGCGCGTGCCGATCGTCGCGGACATCCACTTTCACTACAAGCGCGCGCTGGAAGCTGCCGATGCGGGCGCGGCCTGCCTGCGCATCAACCCCGGCAATATCGGGTCCGAAGCGCGGGTGAAGGAAGTGGTGGATGCCGCCAAGGCCAATGGTTGCGCGATCCGCATCGGCGTGAACGCCGGTTCCCTGGAGCGCGACCTGCTGGAAAAATATGGGGAGCCTTGTCCCGAAGCGCTGGTCGAAAGCGCGCTCGATCATATCAAGCTGCTGCAGGACCAGGATTTTCACGAATATAAGGTCGCCGTCAAAGCGTCCGACGTGTTCCTCGCCGTCGCCGCCTACATGCAGTTGGCCGATGCGGTCGATTGCCCGCTGCACCTCGGCATTACGGAGGCGGGCGGGCTGATCGGCGGCACGGTGAAATCCGCGCTCGGCATCGGCAATCTGCTTTGGGCCGGGATCGGCGATACGCTGCGGGTGTCGCTCTCTGCCGAGCCGGAGGAAGAGGTGCGCGTCGGTTATGAAATTCTGAAGACGCTGGGCCTGCGCACGCGCGGCGTTCGTATCGTTTCCTGCCCCAGCTGCGCGCGCCAAGGCTTCGACGTCATCCGCACGGTGCAGGCGCTGGAGGACCGGCTGCGGCACATCAACACGCCGCTCTCGCTCTCCGTCCTCGGCTGCGTCGTCAACGGGCCTGGCGAGGCGCGTGAGACCGACATCGGCCTGACGGGCGGCGGCAAGGGCAAGCATATGGTGTATCTGAGCGGTGTGACCGATCATCATGTGGCGGACGGCGACATGCTCGATCACATCGTCTCGCTGGTCGAGGCCAAGGCGGCCGAGATCGAAGCGGCGAACGCAGCGGAAGCAGAGCCGGTGCCCGCCGAATGAGCCTTTCGATCCGCGCCGCCACACGTCACGACGTTTCCACCATCCTGCGCTTCGTCGAGGAGCTTGCCGTGTTCGAGAAAGCACCGGCGGGCGCGGTAAAGGTGACGCCCGAGCGGCTGCATGATGCGCTCTTCGGCGAGCATGCGGTGGCCGAGGCGCTGATCGCCGAGTGGGACGGGGAGGCGGCGGCCTTTGCGCTGTTCTTCCACAATTTCTCGACCTGGGAGGGGCGCAAGGGCCTCTATCTGGAAGACCTCTACGTGAGTGAAGCAAAACGCGGCCACGGCATCGGCAGCGCGCTGCTGAAACGTCTCGCGGAAATCGCGGTGGAGCGGGATTGCGCACGCTTCGAATGGGTGGTGCTCGACTGGAACGAGAGCGCGATCCGCGTCTATGAACATATCGGCGCGAAGATGCGGCCAGAATGGCGCGTCATGCGGATGGAAGGCGATGCGCTGACGGAATTTGCGGGCAACCCAGATTGAAGCTCCGTTCGCCCTTAGCTTGTCGAAGGGCTGTCTTTCTTATTGAACGCTGGCAAAACAGGACGGTGCTTCGACAAGCTCAGCACGA
>JBELIU010000243.1:0-4253 GCA_042090735.1 Novosphingopyxis sp.
AAAGACTGAGCGGCCAGAACCCGGAGATCACCAAACATTGGCGCCCCGCCACCCTGGCGGTGCGCGGCGGCACGGCGCGCAGCGAGTGGGGCGAAACGTCCGAGGCGCTGTTCCTCACCTCCGGCTATTCCTACGACTGCGCGGGCGATGCCGCCGCGCGCTTCGCGGGCGAGCAGGACGGGATGACCTATTCACGCCTGCAGAACCCCACCGTCCAGATGCTGGAAAAGCGCATCGCCCTGATGGAGGACGCGGAGGCATGCCGCACGATGGCGAGCGGCATGGCCGCGATGACGGCGAGCCTGCTCTGCCAGCTGGAGGCGGGCGATCATGTCGTCGCAAGCCGGGCGCTGTTCGGCAGCTGCCGCTGGCTCACCGACACGCTGCTGCCGAAGTTCGGCATCGCAACCACGGTGGTGGACGGACGCGAGTTGAAAAACTGGGAAGAGGCGATCCGTCCGGAGACGAAGGTGTTCTTCTTCGAGACGCCGGCCAATCCCACGATGGAAGTGCTCGATCTCGCCGCGATCTGCGGGCTGGCGAAATCGCGCGGCATCTCCAGCGTGGTCGACAATGCGTTCGCTACGCCGGTGCTCCAGCGCCCGATGGATCATGGCGCGGATGTCGTTGCCTATAGCGCCACCAAGATGATGGACGGGCAGGGGCGCGTCATGGCGGGCGCCGTGTGCGGCAGCGAAGAGTTTGTGGAAAAGACGCTGCTGGCCTTTACCCGCAACACCGGGCCTACGCTGGCCCCCTTCAACGCCTGGGTGGTGATGAAGGGGCTGGAGACGCTGGATCTGCGCATCCGCCGCCAGAGCGAAAACGCGCTGAAGGTCGCACAATTCCTGGAAGAACGCGGCGCGCGGGTGAATTATCCGGGGCTTTCGTCCAGTCCGGGCCACGATCTGGCGATGAAGCAGATGGAGGCGTGCGGATCGATCCTGTCGCTGCACGTCGGCGGCGGGCGTGAACGTGCGCATTCGCTGCTGGACGCGCTTGAGCTCGTCGACATCAGCAACAATATCGGCGATTCGCGCAGTCTGATGTGCCATCCTTCCAGCACCACCCATGCCGGCATGACGGCGGAGGCGCGCGAGGAAGTGGGCATCACCGAGGACATGCTACGCCTGAACGTCGGGCTGGAAGACGTGCGCGACGTGATCGCGGACCTCGATCAGGCCTGCAAGGCCGCCGGCCTATGATGGAGCTGATGTTTCCGCTGGCCGAAACCACGGACGGAATCACCGTGCGCGTTGCCGTCAATTATCTGGAGGAGCAGTCCAGTCCCGATCACAATCGCTGGTTCTGGGCCTATCATATCCGGATCGAGAACCACCGCGATGGTCCGGTGCAGCTGCTGACGCGCCATTGGCAGATCACCGACGGTTTGGGCGTCATTAGCAGCGTGGAAGGCGCGGGCGTGGTCGGCGAGCAGCCGGTGATCCAGCCCGGCGCCGCGCATGACTATGTCAGCGGCTGCCCACTGCCCACGCCCGAGGGATCGATGCAAGGCCATTATATGATGGCGCATGAAGGCGAAGGCTCCATCCTGGCTGCGATTCCGCTGTTTCGCCTCGAAGCACCGGCGAGCGCGCGGTGAAAGCTACCTTGTCTCCCCAAACCGTTCGGCGCGAGCCCGTCGAAGAGCCGCTTTTTTCTTTGCTGACCTCGCATGAAAAACGACTCGGCTTCGACAGGCTCGGCCCGAACGGGGGCGGAATGCAGGGAATTTGCAGGTGAAACGCACGCTTCTTCCCCTCAACGGTCTGCGCGTGTTCGATGCGGCCGCGCGCCATCTCAGCTTCACACGTGCCGCGGACGAACTCGCCGTGACGCCCGCTGCGGTGGGTCAGCAAATCCGCGCGCTCGAGGACGTGCTGGGCGTCGTGCTGTTCCGCCGCGCGCCCAAGGGACTGGAGCTGACGCCCGAGGGAACGCGCGGGCTGGAGGCGCTGCGCGCCGGTTTCCTGCAGTTCGAGGACAGCGTGCGCGCAATGCAACAGGGCCAAGGCTCCAAGCGCCTCACCATCGCCGCGCCGCGCGATATCAGCCGCTACTGGCTGCTCCCGCGTCTCGCGACTTACGCCCGGAGCGATCCCGATTTTCGCTTCCAGCTGATCGCCGCGGACGAACCGCTCGATTTTACCGAGGCGAATGTGGATCTCGCGCTGCGCTACACCGCCGATCCGGGCGACATCGAGTGCCTGCCGCTGGGCGAGCAGCAGGCCGTGTGGGTGGGCGAGGGGGATCGCGTGTGCTGGGAAGGCGGATCGGGCGGCGACATCCGCCTGTCGGTCGCCGATGCCGGGCTGGCGCTGGAGGCGGCACTTGCCGGTATCGGCCGCGCGC
Source organism: Novosphingopyxis sp. (assembly GCA_042090735.1). GTDB lineage: Bacteria > Pseudomonadota > Alphaproteobacteria > Sphingomonadales > Sphingomonadaceae > Novosphingopyxis. The sequence goes on from JBELIU010000243.1 coordinate 2,353, forward strand.
GCATTCCGCATATGCTGGCCCAGGCTGCCGGCGCGGACTGGCACGACGCGGAACCGGCGCGCCGCCGCTACTGGCTCGTCGCACCCCTGCCGCAATGGCGTCAGGCCAAGGTCCGTGCGCTGGTCGAGGCGCTGGGCGCGTGAGCGACGCGCGACCGTTCGATAGCGAGCGTTTGCAGATGCGCGCGACGGTGATCGGCGATGCCGAGGCGCTGCTCGAAATCTATAGCGATGCCGATCTGATGACCTGGTGGTCGAGCGCGCCCAAGACGTCCGTCGAAGAAGTCCGGACCTATCTGACGCCGTTTCTGGCGCTACCCGATGCGCGCAGCTGGTCAATCTGCGAGAAGGGATCTGACCGCGCGATCGGTACGTTGTCGGCCATCGCGCGGCGCCCCGGCGTTACCGAGATTGGCTACAGCCTCGCCCGCGCGCATTGGGGCAAAGGCTATGCGGCCGAGGCGGTGGCAGGGCTGATCGAGCGACTGTTCGAAGAGGGCAATCGCCGCGTCTTTGCCGATACCGATCCGGACAATGCCGCTTCGAATCGCCTGCTCGAGCGGCTGGGTTTCACCTGCGAGGGGCGTCTGCGCGCCGAATGGGAAACGCATATCGGCGTGCGCGATTCGCTGATCTGGGGCCTGCTGCGCGCCGAATGGGGTGGTCATCCCCCCGCCGGATGAGCGAGCGCAAGCACCCGGCTCATCAGCGCTACGAAGGCGGTCTCGTTGATCGCCGCGTCCGGATCGGTCCAGCCTCCGACGACCGCATAGCAATCTTCCTTATCTGCGCAGGCAAGCCAGGCGAGATGGATCACGCCGGGTTCGGAGCCGCCTTTGAAGCCGAGATAGTCCCACCGTGCGCTGCTTGCCGCGCCGACCCCGGGGTTGATTGCTAGAATCTGGCGCGCGAGCGGCGCTTTCACCGTCCGCAGATAGTCAAGCAGGGCCACGACATCGCGCGGTGCCGCTGGCCACTCCACCGTTTCCACGAAGCGCGGTGAGCCGGCGAGCTGAGTGATGTCGACGCTGGAGAGCCCGAGCTTCTCCTGATTCGCCTCCAGCAAATCGCGCTGCTCGGCTTCGCTGGCGGCGCTGAAACGCTCGCGCAAGGCGCTATTCCCACCCATTTTGAGCGCAAAAGCTTCGACGGTGCTGAGGAGGGGCAGGATCGCGGAAGGATCGCTATGGCCGATCTTCGCGAGGCGCGCCTCCACTCGCTCGCGCCCCAACGCATGCAGTAGCGTATCGGTCGCCGTGTTGTCGCTGATCGAGATCATTTGCGTGGCAAGCGTTGCCAGCGTCACCGGCATATCGCTGGGCCACTTCTGCATCACGCCGCTGGGCAGGCTCTTGCGATTGAGCGGCACGACGTCCGTCCAGCTGCGTTCGCCGCTCGCGATCTGATCAGCAAGCTCGGCAAGAATATAGAGTTTGAACGAAGACCCTAGCGCAAGCATTTGATCCGCTTGGTAATCGGCCACCGTCACCGGGCCTCGATCGGTCAGGCGCGCGATCGCGAAGCCCTTGCGGCCGGGCAGGTCCGCGAAGGCCGCCCGCACGGCTTCGATGCTGTCATCCTCGGTGCGAAAACCCGAGACGAGCAGCCCGATGACCTGACCCGGCGCTTCCGCACTCACGGTCATGCGAATCTCGCCAATAGCCTTTTCGAAGGCGAGATCGAATTGCCCCTGATCCGAGGTGACCATGGCGTAGTTGGTCACTGCCCCGGCCTTGCCCTGTTGGCCGGTGATCTGTGTGAACAGCATGCGCAGCTGCGCCTCGGGCACCTGCGCCAGGAAGCTGGGCGCGAAGAAGTCTTCCACGTCGCCGCCACCGTTGACGATCGCGGGAAGTTGCTCGGCTCTCTCGATGAATGCGGCGCTGGGTTCGACCTCCTGCG
>JBELIU010000244.1:0-4176 GCA_042090735.1 Novosphingopyxis sp.
AGCGAGGTCGAGATCGACGGCTTCACCGCTACCGGCCTAGGGGACACCAACGAAGTTTCCTATCGGGAAGATCTGGTCGGATATGCGGGCATCAACGCGGACTTCCTGGACGGGCGTTTTCGCAATCGACTGGGTATCGCCTACACCCGGATCGACCGCAGGAATTTCAGCTTCGACACGGATTCCGAGACATTCGACGCCTTCGGCGAGAACGTGCGTTACGAGTATCAGGGGGTGTTCGACGCAGCCGAGATTGCGGAGCTGGTCTTCGGTGCCGAGCGCGAGGAATCGGAATATCTCAGTTCCAGCTTCGGCGCGCCCGCTATGGGCGACGAGGTGTGGATCAACTCCGCCTACGGACAGCTCAACCTAACTCCGGTAGAGGGGCTCTCGCTGACTGGCGGCGTTCGCTACGACGATCACGAAACCTATGGCAACAACACGACCTTTGCCGCGAGCGGTGCCTATTCGCCCAATGGCGGCGATACCGTGCTGCGCGGTAGTTTCGGCGAAGGCTTCAAGGCGCCTGCTCTCTTTCAGTTGTTCAGCGACTTCGGGAATTCTGCCTTGGAACCCGAAGAATCGGAAAGCTGGGACGTTGGCATCACGCACAGCTTCCTCGGTAGTCGGGCACAGGTGGGCGTCACCTATTTCGAACGCAATGCCGAGAACCTCATCGCCTTCGTCGGCTGCACTGGCAATCCCATCCCCGTCTGTCAGGACCCCGCCAATCCACGACCTTCCGGAACCTATGACAACATCGCGCTGGCCAGCGCGGAAGGCTGGGAGTTCGGTTTAACGCTGCGTCCAGTCGATGGCTTCGATGTTGCGCTCAACTACACCACGGTCGACGCACGCAATGACGTGAACGGCAATCGCCTACCGCGCCGCGCCGAAGACACGATAAGTCTGGTCGCGGACTACCGCATGGAGAACGGCATCGGCATCGGCGCCACGGTGTTCGTGGCGGGCGACAGCTTCGACAATGCCACCAACACCACTCGGCTCGATGGCTATGTGGTGACCGATATCCGGGCGAGCTTTGGCGTGACTGAGCAGATTGAGATCTTCGGTCGGATCGAAAACCTGTTCGACGAGCAGTATGAAACGATCTTCCGCTACGGCCAGCCGGGTCGGGCGGTGTTCGGCGGCGTGCGCTTCCGGATGTAAGCGATGGTGCGGACAATTCTCGCGGCGCTATTGTGCCTTTCACTCTGTGCCTGTTCGGCAGCACCAGAGAGGGTGACGGATGCGCCGCGCAGGATTGTCAGTCTCGATTACTGCGCCGACCAGTATGTTCTGAAATTTGCGGATCGTGAGGATATTCTCGCGCTGTCGCCCGATGCGGGAAAGCGCTTTTCCTACATGCGGGCGGAGGCGGCAGGGATCCCCACGGTCCGTCCGCGCACCGCGGATGTTCTGGCGCTGCAGCCCGACATGGTTGTGCGAACCTATGGTGGCGGACACGATATCGCTGACTTCATGAAAGAGCCGGGCGTGCCGGTCGTGCAGATCAGCTTTCCGCAGTCGATCGCCGAAGTGCGAGGCGAGGTGCTGCGGGTCGGAACCGAACTCGGCAAGCCGGATGAGGCCGCAGCACTCGTCGCCGAGATGGATCGGCGACTGAAGGCGCTCGCCGATCGGACCGGTTCTCCTCGCGAAGTCCTCTACATGACACCCGCTGGTGTGACGGCTGGAGAAGGAACACTCGTGCACGAATTGTTCGTCGCGGCGGGCCTCACAAATTTCCAGGATCGGCCCGGCTGGAACCCCCTTCCGCTCGAACGCCTCGCCTACGAGCGGCCCGACATGATCGCGGCTGCCTTTTTCGAAAGCGCGACCAACCACGTCGATAACTGGAGTGCGGCGCGCCATCCGGTGGCGCGGGCGCAGCTGCGCGAACTGCCGGTCGTCCCACTGGAGGGATCGTGGACCTCGTGCGGCGGATGGTTCCTGCTCGACGCGGTCGAGGCGCTGGCAAAGGCAGGGGAGAACACGCGATGAACCGGGTGGTGGCAATACTGCTCGCAGCGCTGGCAGGCGCGCTGGTGCTTTCGGTGATGCTGGGTTCGGTGCCCCTACCTCTGGACCGCGTGTTGGCCGCGCTCGCATTCCAGTCGAGCCCTGGCGATCAGCTGGTTGTCTGGCAGATCCGCCTCCCTCGCGCGCTCGCTGCCGCATCCGTCGGCGCGGCGCTGGGAATGAGCGGGGCAGCCCTGCAGGGCCTTCTGCGCAACCCGCTGGCCGAGCCGGGCATTCTCGGCGTGTCCGCCACTGCCGCGCTCTTCGCGACTTTCGTGCTTTATTTCGGGCTCGCGACTGCAGGCCCGCTCGTCTTACCATTGGCCGCGGTCGCGGGCGCCCTGATCGCGACTTTGCTGGTCGCGCTGGCCGCGCTCCGCACCCGCTCCGTGGTCACGCTGATCCTGATTGGCGTCGGCCTTTCGAGTTTCTCGGCGGCGATCATGACGCTGCTGATGAACCTCGCGCCAAACCCATTCAGCCTTGCCGACATGGTTAACTGGATGCTCGGCACGGTGGACAATCGCAGCTTCGACGACCTGATCTTCGCGCTGCCCTTCATGGCGATCGGGGTGGCGGTGCTTCTTGCATCGCGCCGAGGCCTGTCCGCGCTCGCCTTGGGAGACGAAGCGGCCGAAGGAATGGGACTGGACATCAGGCGGCAACGGCTGGCGGTCATCATCGGCGCCGGTCTGGCGTCGGGTGCCGCTGTGGCGCTTGCTGGTGCGATCGGCTTTGTCGGGATCGTCGCGCCGCATCTGGTGCGGCCTTTCCTGCGCTACGATCCGGCACGGCTGCTGGTGCCATCGGCTATGCTCGGCGCTCTGATCCTTATACTGGCGGACATCGGCGTGCGGATTCTGCCGACCGATAGTGAGCTCAAGCTGGGCGTGGTCGCGTCACTGCTTGGCGCCCCGGTGTTCATCTGGATCGCCGCGCGACGGAGACTGGCATGAGCATTCTGCAAGCAAGCGGCCTGAGCTACGCGGCGGACGGGAACGCACTGGTCGTCGATGCCGGATTTTCGCTGGAACCGGGGGAGCTTGTCGCGCTGATCGGCCCCAACGGGTCGGGCAAGACGACGCTGCTGCGTCTCGCGCTCGGGCTGTTGCCTTCCGATACTGGCTCGACGTCGATCGGCGGCAATCCGGTAGCTTCGCTGATGCCGATCGAGCGTGCGCGCAAGATCGCCTACCTGCCGCAGGCCCGACCGCTGGTCTGGCCGCAGCCGGTTCACGACGTCGTTTCGCTCGGCCGGTTTGCCTATGGCGCGGCGCTAGGGCGGCTGTCGGACGGCGACGAGGCGGCGGTTTCTCAGGCGATCAGCGCCTGTCATCTGGATGGTTTCGAAGAGCGGGCAGCCGATACTTTATCTGGCGGTGAACTGGCCCGTGTGCATCTAGCGCGCGCGCTGGCTGCCGAGACACCTCTGGTGATCGCCGACGAGCCGGTTGCCGCGCTCGATCCGCGCTATCAGCACCAGACGATGCGGTTGTTTGCCTCGATGGCGCAGGACGGGCACGGAGTGCTTACGGTCATCCACGATCTCGATCTCGCGCTGCGCTACGCCAACCGCGTGCTTTGGATGCACGAAGGGCGGATTGTGGCAGACGGGACGCCAGAAGAGACCTTTACCAGCGAGCGTCTGAGGCGGGTGTTCGGAATCCAGGCGGAAATTCTCCGCAATGGCGCAAGTTTCCGTCTCCACATCCTGGGCCCCGCGTAACGCAGGATGACCGGTCGCGCGATCATGCTGCAGGGCACCGGGTCGGATGTCGGCAAGTCTCTACTGGTAGCGGGGCTGTGCCGGATTGCACAACGACGCGGGATCGACGTGGCACCCTTTAAGCCGCAGAATATGTCCAACAATGCCGCAGCCTGTCCCGGTGGAGGCGAAATCGGTCGAGCGCAGGCGCTTCAGGCGCGCGCGGCGGGGCTGGAACCCACGACCGACATGAACCCTGTCCTTCTCAAGCCCGAAGACGATCGGCGCGCGCAGGTCGTGCTCAACGGAAAAGCCCTGCGTAGCGAGGAAGCGGCGGCGTATTTGGCCAATCGGGGTAGTCTGCTTCCCTTCGTGATAAAGGCATTCGACCGCCTGAGATCGGCGCACGATCTCGTTATCGTCGAGGGCGCGGGCAGCCCGGCGGAGGT
>JBELIU010000017.1:0-21727 GCA_042090735.1 Novosphingopyxis sp.
GGGTCAGGTGTTCGAGTCACCTAAGCAGCACCACTTTTCATGAATCTCAGAAAACCGCCGTTTTTTGGTTAGCCCTATTCGTAACTTCTGAGAACTTCGGACGAGCAGTGCGCTCCGATGTCAGCTTTGCGCCCCCTATCAGTCATAAATGAAGCGGCGGCTGGCCTCCGAAGGCCGGCTGTCGTCGAGACGGCAGCCTCCGATCGGCCCAGCCCGAGTTCGAAGACTATCACTCGCCCAACTTGACCTCGTCATGGATATCGGCGGCGACAGGACGCTCGAGCGATTTCTCAGCTTTCTTCAAAAGCTCCGGGGTCAGATCCGTGGTTCGTGCTGGCAAAGGGGCGCCATCTCCCATTTCGCCATTCGCCTCGATGTCTTCGATCAACATCTTCATCTCGGCGATCTCCTTGACCTGTGCTTCGATGATCGAGTCTGCAAGTTTGCGAACACGCGGATCTGTGATCTCGGCTCGCGAACTGGTCAAAACGGCGATAGAGTGATGCGGGATCATCGCTGCCATATATTCTTCGTCATTGACGGTCGCCTGACTTCGAACCAACCAGAGCGCCACCGCGAAGGTCAATGCCCCGACGCCTATGATGATAATGTTCTTGGTTTTGTCCTTATACATGCCCAGCATGAAGAGTAGCATTACGATCATCATCATGCCGCCCATGACGAAGGTCATCCAAAAGCGCGTTTCGCTCCAGAACACGTGATCGAGTTCGTACGTGTTGAGATACATCAGGCCGAACATGATCGCGGTAGACGTCGCTACCATCGCCATGAAGCGCCAATAATTGCCCCCACCGCCGTGCTGCTGCTGGTAATCCGCGTTCTGGTTGTCCGCCATTCAATCCTCCTGCTGGCTCATCGTCCTGTATACATACCGGGCAGTGCGGCTGATCAAGACGAAACCCGTCAGCGAAGGGGTCCCGCAACCACCCGCAGGTGATCGGTCGTATAGATCTCGCCCCAACCCATCGTCGTCACGGTGATCAGGGCGAAGTTCCGGTAATCCGTTGCCGACATGGCCGGTTCCTAGGCGAACCGAACCCAGGACGATTGCGATTTTCCACGCCGCCTGAGTCAGCCAAATCAGCGAAACATCCGGCCTGCGAAGGTGGGTTGCTTCTACTCGCATGGTGTGAGCGCCCGGACGGGACCGGCGGCAATTTCAATCGCCGGGAGCCTTCTATGGAACGAAACATGCGGTGGTTCTTTGATATAGCGTAATTTTCATCAGAACATCGGGACGCCAAGATGCAACATCTGGCAGACGGCTTCTGGAACATCCGTGGGGATTTCCGGGTCGCAAAATTGTTGAATGTGGGTACCCACATGTCGCTCGTGCGAAGGCCGAACGGGCGGTTTCTTTTGCTCGATTCCTATGCGGCGGATGAGGAAACGGTGCGTGCCATCCGCGCGCTGACCGATGATGGCCAGCGGATCGATGCGGTGTTGAATGTGCATCCGTTTCACACGGTCCATTGCGCCTTTGTGCAGGAGCTCGTGCCGCATGCCAAGCTGATCGGTACGCGTCGCCATCATCGCTATGCGCCGGACCTGAATTGGGACCCCGCGTTGATCGAAGATGCCGCGACGCAGGCGGAATTTGCCGACACGCTGGATTTTTCCATACCCGCTGGCGTCGATTTCATTTCCGATGACGACTCCGTCCATGTCGGATCGGTGATCGTGCGGCACCGGGCCAGCGGCATCGTGCATGTCGACGATACGCTCAGTGCGTTCGATCTGCCGTCTTTGATCGAAAAAATGATGTCCGGTCCGGATTTGCGCTTCCACCCCAAGCTGGCGGCGGGTCTGGAAAAGCGCGCGGGCGCTGCGGACGATTATACCGCCTGGGCCAAGTCGCTCGGCGCTGCATGGCGGGACACCGCCATCGTATGCACCGCCCACAACAGCATTCTTCACCTGAAAGATCGGAGCTTTGCGGATGCGATGGACGCCGCGCTGGAAGACGCGGACGCGACGCTAAGCAAACATAGAAAAAAATACAGCTGAACCATTTTCGCCGCCGGCAGCGGCGCCAAACCGAAAAGGAGTTTTCATGACCGACAAGACCATTCAAACCATCAATCCGCTCACCGAAGAGGTGCTGCAGACCTATCCCATCATGTCCGATGATGAAGCGATGGCCGTGGTGCAGAAAAGCCATGATGCCTTTCTCGACTGGCGCCTGAAGAGCCGCGACTACCGGGCCTCGGTAATCGCCGCAATCGCCAAGGAACTGCGCGCGTCGAAGGACGAATATGCGCAGCTGATGACCGATGAGATGGGCAAGCTTCTGGGCGATGCGAAGAACGAGATCGAGCTGTGCGCGAGCATCTGCGAATATACTGCCAAGCATGGCCCGGACATGCTGGCCGACGAGGAGCGCGATCTGCCCCAGGGCCGCGGCATCGTTACCTATTCGCCGATGGGCGTGATCTACGGCATCCAGCCATGGAACTTCCCCTGCTATCAGGCGGTTCGGTACTCCATTTCCAGCCTGATGGTCGGCAACGGCGTGCTGCTGAAGCATTCTGAAGATTGCACCGGCAGCGGCCTGATGCTGCGCGATATTTATGAGCGTGCCGGTCTGCCGGAAGGTCTGTTCGGCGTGCTGCTGATCACCCACGACCAGTCGGACAAGATCATCGAGCACGATCTGGTGCGCGGTGTGACGTTGACGGGGAGTGACAAGGCTGGCCGCACGGTGGCGCAAAAGGCGGCGTCCGTCTCCAAGAAGACCGTGCTCGAGCTGGGATCGAACGATGCCTATATGGTGTTCGACGATGCCGATCTGGATCTGGCAATCAACACCTGCGTGAAGGGCCGCCTGTTCAACAACGGCCAGACCTGCGTGAATGCGAAGCGCTTCATCGTCACCGAGGCCAATTACGACGCGTTCGTGGAAGGATATGCCAAGGCGTTCAACGCCATCGAGATGGGCGATCCCAACGAAGACAGCACCAAGCTTGGGCCGATGGTGTCCGAGCGGCAGCGCGATCAGGTTCACAAACAGGTTGAGGAAAGCGTCGAAGGCGGTGCGCGCATCGTCGCCGGCGGCAGCGTGCCCGACCGCAAGGGCTGGTTCTACCCCGCTACCGCGCTGGTTGACGTCGCCCCCGGACAGCCCGCTTATGACGACGAGATTTTCGGCCCCGTCGCCTCGATCATCAAGGCCAAGGATGATGAGGATGCCATGCGCATCGCGAATGACAGCCGCTACGGCCTTGGCGGCGGCATCTTCAGCAAGAATGTCGAACGCGCGATCGAGATGGCTTCCAAATATTTCGATACCGGGATGGTCAACATCAACACCTTTGCCATCGCTCAGCCGAGCATGCCGTTCGGCGGCGTCAAGGATTCCGGTTACGGCCGGGAACATGGCGAAGTGGGCCTGAAGGAATTCGTGAACGTAAAGGCGATTTCGGTTGCAGGTTGATCGGCAGCAGAACTTGCAATGTGATGTCGCGATCATCGGTGCTGGCACCGCCGGGCTGGCTGCGCAAAGCGCAGCCTACTCGGCGGGGGCCAGCACTTTGCTGATCGATCCATTTTTCGCAGGAACCACCTGCGCCACCGACGGCTGCATGCCGTCCAAGCTATTGATTGCGGCATCGCACACAGCCCATGGCGCACAGACGACTGATCTGTTCGGTATCCATGTGCCGACCGTCGAAATCGACGGGAAGGCGGTGATGAAGCGGGTGCGCGAAGAGCGGGACCGTTTCGCCCGCCTGACGCGCGAAGGCATCAAGAAACTTCCCGACAAGGTTCGGCTGAAGACGCGCGCCGCCTTTACCGGACCCAACACGCTGGTGCTGGAAGACGGCCGCACCGTCGAGGCACGCAGTATCGTCATCGCAACCGGCTCGGCGCCGTTCGTCCCACCGCCTTTCGAGGCCTTGGGCGATCGCATGCTGACCAACGAGAGCATTTTCGGGCTCGAAGATTTGCCCAAGCGCCTGGGCGTCATCGGTTCGGGCCCGATCGGTCTGGAGCTGGCGCAGGCCATGGCGCGCCTGGGCGTGGCGGTGACGCTGTTCGACAGGGGTGACACGCTGGGCGGTGTGCGCTGCCCCAAGGTGCATGATGCCTTGCGCGATATCGTCGCCGAAGATGTGGACCTGAAACTGAACGTCGAGATCGAGCCCCGTCAGACGGATGACGGCATCTCGCTATCGTGGACTGGCGATTCCAGCGGTGAGGCGGTGTTCGATTATGTGCTGGTCGCCACCGGCCGCAGGCCCAATCTGGACAGTCTCGATCTGGAAAAAGCTGGTATCGCGCTGGATGATCATGGGGTGCCCGAGCATGATCGAGGCACCATGCAATGTGGGGACAGCAGCATTTTCCTTGCCGGCGACGTCGCGGACAATCTGCCGATCTTGCACGAAGCTTCGCAGGATGGTGCCATTGCCGGCCGCAATGCCGTCGCTTTCCCGGCAGTGAACAGCGCGGATCGGTTCGTGCCGTTCAACCTGATTTTCACCAGCCCGCCAACCGCGCAGATCGGCAAGTCGGAAGAAGACGGTGTGGTCACCGGCACGGCCGACTTCAGCGATCAGGGCCGGGCGCGTGTGGAAGGCGTCAACCAGGGCGCACTGACCCTCTACGCCGCGGCGCCGGACGGGCGGTTGATCGGTGCAGATCTTTGCTGCCCGGCCAGCGAGCACATGGCCCACATGCTCGCCTGGGCAGTTCAGCAAGGGCAGACGGCAACCCAACTCCTGGAGATGCCCTTCTATCATCCGACCATCGAGGAAGGACTGAAGCAGGCGCTGCGAACCATCTGCGCGGCCACGCCGCTGGAGCTGCCGCAGGATCAGGACAAAGGCTCCCCGCCCGGCGCATGATCGGGCTGATCTTGCCCGTGGGGCTTTTTCCCGAAAGTGATGCTAAAGTGGGCTGATCGGCGGGACGGTTTTCCGGTCCTGCATCGATGGGGAGAGTCAGGTTGATGCCAGCAAGAGCCTTCGGTGTATGCAAGTGCCCCCAAATGTTGCTGGGGCTCGGTTTGGTCATGTCGGCCATACCCGCCTCCGCTCAAGATGCGACCGCCGATGACGACAAACCGGATCTGCAGTTTTTCGTAGGTCTTGGCGTGCAGGTTCGTCCGGCCTTTCCGGGCGCAGACACATATGATCTGGGGCCGCTGCCCGTGATCCGCGTGAGGCGGGAGGGCGACCCTCTGCCCATCCGCTCGCCGGATCAGAATACCGCCTTTCGTCTGTTAGGCAGGCGCGACGGTGTCAGCATCGGCGGCACCTTCAATTTTCAGTCTGCCCGAAAGGAAAAGGACGTCGGCGCGCCGGTCGGCGATGTCGGTTTTACCTTTGAACCGGGCGTTTTCGCGCAGAGCTTTCTGAGCGACACCCTGCGCGTGCGCGGCGAGGTGCGCCACGGCATTGGCGGCCATAATGCCTTCGTCGGTGATGTTGCCGCGGATTATGTGCTGCGCGGCCCCGACGACCGTTTCGTCGCCACTATCGGCCCGCGCGTCCGATTGGCCGATGCACGCTATCACCGACGCTATTTCGGCGTGTCGCCGGATCGCGCCGCCGCATCCGGATTACCCGCATTCGATACGGATGCCGGCATCTACGCCGTCGGGGCCACCGCCGGTCTGCTCTATCGGTTCTCACCGCGTTGGGCAGGTTACGGCTATGCCGGTTACGACCGTCTGACCGGCGACGCAGCCCGCTCCCCCATCGTCCGCAATTTTGGGAACCGAAACCAATATTCGGCCGGTATCGCCCTCACCTACAATTTCATCGTCAAGCGTTGATCCACCGTTTTGCAATGGTGATATGCCATATCTCTGGCTTGGCTAGACAAGGCGTTTGTGAGGCACGGCTGTGCGCGTCGCTGTGGTCGGACGGCGGCTGCACCAGCGGATCATCGACCGAAGGACTCTGATCGGAAGCGCTGAAATATCCTCTGCAGCGCAGCTTGCGCGGCACCCGATTGGATTGCGCACCGGCGATAACAGGCGCGGCCCAAGATTTCGGGCCGCGCCTTTTACTTGTTTTAGAAGCGGAACGTGAGCGAGCCGTAATAGCTCTGATAGGACACGTCATCGCGCCAGATCGTCGTTTCCGCAGCTACCGAGAAGCCGATATTGCCGGCCTGATAACCGAGCCCGCCGCTGACCTCCGCCCAGTCATGGTCATCCGAAGGCAGGGCGAAGCCTGCATTGGGGCCGACGCCACCGACAAAGTTCGCCGCGAAGAAAGCGGGCCGGTCTGCGAAGTCATGCACATAGCTGGCGTTCAGGAACGGACGGAAGCCGGCCTTGCCCGCCAGATTGAGCCCGGCCCGTGCCTGATAGCTGTCATAGCTGGGCAGTTCATACTGCAGTGCCGGACCGCCGCCCTGTTCGGCGACACGGCCGAAGTCGATGCGGGCCGCGCGAACGGCAATCCGCGGGGTGACGTCGAACGCGCCCGCCGTGAACACCTTGCCAAGGCCAGCCTCGGACGAAAAGGCAAACGCCGTATCCCGGCCGCGAATGTCGAACTGGGTGGATCCGGCAGCAACGTTGCGGCGCGTATGCGTTTCGAACGCACCGGCATTGATCTGCGCATCCAGGCGGATACCGCCGGCAAGCGTCGTCACACCATAGAGCGAGCCCTGGTAGAGTTCGGACGATGCACTGTGGGTGGCGACCGCCGTATCCCCGTCGATATCGGTGTAGGTGAACGCCACACCGATCGCGCCGTTCTCGATCGCCTTTTCCAGGCCAGCGCCAACATAGAAGCCATCGAAGTTGCTTTCCCCCTGCGGTGTTGCCGTCGGCATGCCGGGAGCTTTGCCGTCGATATAACCGCCAGCCAGAAAGCCGCTATAATCGTCCGGCAGCTTGCCGTCCTGCTGATAAGCATCAGCGCGGTCCGGCCCGTTGGACACGCCGCCGCCCATGGCGGATTCGCGCGCAATCTGGTTCGGCTGACCGATCACGGAGATGCTGCCTCCCATATCGTTGCTGGCGCCGAGCTGCACCAGGCGATCACGGATCAGGCGATTGCCGACATTGACGGCAGCCAAGCCCATTGCGCCACGCAAAGACTGTTCGCGCGGTGCAAAACCTTCCAGATTGCTGCGGATGGTTGCGGCATTCTGCAGATCCAGCGGACCGTACAGATCCGCGTAACGGCCATATTGCGACCGGTTGCGATCGAGAAGCGCCGCGAAAGCGGACTGGATCGGCGAATTGCCGTCGATGACCGATCGATAATCGCCCGCCTCGATCGAAAGCGTTACCGACTGCGAACCGTAAGTGAATTCGGGACGCAGGATCGCGCTGATATCGGGCGAATTGAAGGTGCCGTCATAGCCGCCCTCCGCGGTAAATATCGTGAAGCTGTCCCCGAAACGGGGAATGCTTCCCCCGACCGGATTGAGCAGCACGGTGCCGCCGATGCTGGCCATGCCGTCCAGCGGATTGCCATCACCGTCGAACATGGTGGCGTTGACCGTAATGGAATCCGACTGACCGGCCCCGTTGAAATCGACAGCATAGACGCTTCCTGACGTGAGGATGACATTGCCGTTGAAATCGAGCGAACCGATCGTACCCATCGTTCCGGGCGCGAGGATGCCCATCATGTTGGTGAAGTAAGGCGTCTCCACGGTTCCATTGCCGGTCAGGGCACCCGTGAACAGCAGATAGTCACCGTTAGTTGTCAGCGTACCGTCGACATTCATGCGGCCTGCCATCTGCGTCACGTCCACCAGACTGGTGAGCGAGCCGTTGGTCGTGATGTTCAGCGCGGCGTTTGCACCTGCGATCATGAACTTGTCGATGGTGACATCGGTGTTCAGCGTCGTGGTGCCGGCATTGGCGAGCGTCACGTCGAAATAACGTGCGTTCACGCGGGCGCTGGTTGCGGTTTCCGGCGCGTACGCGACATTGTCGGGAATGAAGCCCCTGCCGCCGGGCAGGCCGTTGGCGTAGCTGGGATCGCGCGCCTGCACATCGCCATCCGCGGCCGCCGCGGTTTTCTTCGCGGCGATGGACTGCGCGAGATCGAGCAGATCGTCCGGCACGACGTGGCCGATGCTGTTGCTCGTCCCCTCAGGATCGGTGTCCGGATTTGCGGGCCTGATGATGTTGCCGTCATAATCCACGATATCGCCGGTCGCGAGATCGAGGCAGAAGGCTCCATTGCAGACCTGACCGAATTTCGGCTCGGTTCCTTCGCGGCCGGCACCCGGGCTATCGGGAACGCCGTTCACATATGCGCCGTTCTGGTCAATAATCCGGTAATTCGGATCCAGCGCCAACTGCCAATGATTGGGATCGGTCCAGTTGCCGTCGCCCTCTACATTCTGCGCGTAGCGATAGGGATTGTTCGCGACGATCCAGTCCCAGTGCAGGTAGAGCGGCTGGTACAGGCTCGACGAGCCGTACGAGTCAGAAGGCTGCGCCGCAAAGAAGCGCGAACCGCCGGATAGAACCCCGATGATAAGCTCGCCGGCGCTGGGCGACTGGAGGACGAGCGGACCACCGGAATCGCCGCCGGCGGTGCTGCCCTCGATGTCTCGCGCTTTATCGCGGAACAGGTTGAAATCGAAGATATTCTGTTCGTTGGGATCATCGAAATCCAACTGATACAGATTCTGCGGCAGGCCGTAATTACCAGGTCCGAAGAGGAACTCGTTGCGGTCATTGAGAGAGGCGAGAGCGCCGATCACATTCTCCGCCGCGCGGCGCCGGAAATCGATGCCCTGGAAAGAGCCGTTGGACCCGTAACCGCTGCGGCCATAGCCGATTACGCGAACATCGTAGCCGGTGCCCGATACGCTATCGATCTGATCGGGGACAGGAAGCGGCGAAAACAGCATAGCCCAGGTCGGTACGTTGGTAGCTGGCGTATCGAGCGCAGCGAGCGCGACATCAGCTTCGAGGAAGCCGCGCGCAGCCGGATTTTCCAGCGACGCGGGATCGAAGAGGATTTGCCCGACATTGTAAACATACTGGTCTGGGACGGAATTGAAGCCCGCCTGAATCCAGGAAATCAATCCTCCGCGAGCATCAGCCCGGAAAGCAAAAGCGGCAGGAATGTTGCCCGCCGCGGCCCCGAAGCCATCCTCGCCGGCATCGTTGACGCAGTGTGCTGCAAAGATGACGGTGCGCGGGTTTATCAGCGTACCCGTGCAGACTGCACCATCTGCACGATAGAACTGTCCGACTCCCGTAACATCCACGGCATTATCGAAGATCGAGCCGGGCTGACCCGGATTGAGGGTGTGCCCTTCGCCCGGCCCTTCGACGACCACATGCGGCACGTCCAAGCCGAATTCGGGCGCTCGCATAGCCGCCGAGGCATCGGAAATGGAAGTCGCCATATCCGTGATTTGTGCCGACGAGGACCCCTTGACGCCCAGCAGCGGCGCCTCGATCCGCAGGGAGCCAGACAATGGGGTCGTAATATCGACCGCCGGCGCCTTTCCAACATGGTCTGCCACGATCGGAGCAGCATCGCGTGCGCCGCTATCTTGGGCATGAGCCGCAGCGGACCCGATCAGCGACAGAAGCGCAGTCGAAGTATACAGAAACGAACGCTGAAATGACGGACGTCGGCCAGAATGCTGAGACATTATTGCTCCTTGGAAATTGGAGCGGAAGGAAAAGCACAGTCAAAACGTCATATCAACCGAGCGAGCCATATTATCTAAAGGACAATATAAAATAGAATCTCAGAGTTGCCCAAATAACACACAGCGACTTATTTGCAGTTATTCATTTCGGTCAGATCGCTGACGGAAAATCACCCAATATGGCACCTAGGCACCCTCCCATAGCAATCAGGGCTATTGAAGCGATTCATGACGAAAAACGCATGAGAATCGACGAACGTCATTCCAACTCATAAATGCCGGGATGACGTTCAAACGATTACGGCAGCTCCAGCTGCTCCCGGTCTGCGGTCGCGGCGATCAGTTCGCCTTTCAGCGCTGCGAGTTCGTAGCGGGCATCGAGCAGGTTGATCCGTGCCTGCAGCAGCGCCTGTTCGCGCAAATTCACCGTCAACAGATCACTGGCACCTAGAAACAGGCGGCGGCGTTCCGCCTCGGCCAACTGCTGCGCCAAGCTTGCATCTTGGCGGGCAAGGCTGATCTGGTCCTCCGCTGCATCGGCGCGGATGGCGAGCCGATTGATCCGCACCACGATCTCGTCTTCCAGCTGGCTGTGCTTGCGCTGCAATTCGTCGATCTTGGCCGAAGCGGCGATGCTGCGTCCCTGCGCATCGCGGCGCTGCAGCGGCATCGAGAAGGTAACGCCGACCTTGGTTTCCAATGGCGTACGGCTGGATCCACCAAGGCCCTCCGCTCCCAGATCCTTGGATACGTCGACGCCGACATCGAGCCGTGGGCGCAGATCGTTCTCCGCAAGCAGTCGCTCGGTCCGTGCCTTGTCTATCCGCAGCAGGATGGCCGAAAGATCCGGCCGGGCCAGACGGTCCAGCCCACCGAAAACGGGGAGCGGACTTTTCAGATCGGGAAACTCGCTGGGCAGCAGATCGGATGTGGGAAAAATCGGGCGGCCCAGCGCATCGCGCCAGAAAAAGGAAAGATCGTTCGCCGCGGCATCCAGTACCCGCTCGGCCCTGACCAGGCCGGAGCGGCGCTGGACGATGTTCTGCCGGTTCTCGACGGACAGGATCGCCGGCTGCGCGCCGAGACTGATCTCCCGCTCGATCCCCGACTGGCGCGATACGGCAAGGTTCAGAAGCTGGCGGAACACCTGTACGCGCTGTCCCGCTGCCACCCATTGCAGATAGGCGTCGAGCGCGCGCTGCTGCACGCCGATGGCGACCATCTGACGCTCGAACGAAGCGATCGCGACGTCGTTTTCCGCCTGCGCCAATTTGGTGCGGCGGCTGTCGGTCAGCCGGTCCCGCATCAGGGAGAACACGCCCCCGACGCTCACTTCACCGAGTTTGTTCGTAAAATATTGGTCCTCGTAGATCGGGAAATCGCCGCGCGAGACCCGGTAGCCGGCATAAACCTCGCCGCCATTATTGGCCAGCGGCTGATAGGCCTTCGCTTCGGCCTTCGACCCGTCATAATAGCCGAGCACCCGGGAAAAGCCGTCACCTTTGAACAGCAGATCGAATTCGCCGCGGGTGGACAGAAGACGCCCGGCAGCCTGCCGTTCCTGCGCCGCCGCCGCCAGAATCTCCGGCGCATGATGCGCAGAGGAGCGCAGCACATCCTGCAGCGTGAGCACCTCCCCCACCTGTAGAAGCGCCGCCTCGGCCTGTTGCGGCTCAACACTCCCAACAGGCTCGATATTTTGCGCGCCGCCAGGCGAGGCGAACGCCTGCCAAGCCAGAATCGCAAGGATCGGCCGGATGGAAAAGCGCGAGAGCAACATCGTGCGGGCCTACAGCGCCTTGCCGCTGGGCTCATTCTGGCCCGATTTGTCCGCGGGTGTGACGCGGCCCTCCGGATATTCCAGCGGGAAATCGTTGAGCCGCCGCCAAAGC
Organism: Novosphingopyxis sp.; assembly: GCA_042090735.1. Taxonomy (GTDB): domain Bacteria; phylum Pseudomonadota; class Alphaproteobacteria; order Sphingomonadales; family Sphingomonadaceae; genus Novosphingopyxis. The sequence continues at coordinate 11,508 of JBELIU010000017.1, forward strand.
TCATAGCCAACCGACACGGTTTCCATCTCGATCCAGCCACGCGCCTTGGCGCCGACGCGGAGATATTCCGTGCTGGGCCATCCACGCTGTCCGGGCTGCTGCTCCACGAGCACGCGGAAGAGGCCGTTGGGCTGCGCCGAATGATCGACCGAACGGACGCGTCCATCGAACAGCCCGCCGCCCAAGGTCGGCCATCCGCTGAACTGGATCGCAGGCCAGCCTTCGAAGGCGATGCGCACGGACTGGCCGGGATGGATCAATGCGATATCGCGGCCATCGGCATACATTTCGAGAACGCGCTTGGGCCGAAGCGGAACGACGGTGGCAAGTTGTGCGCCCGCATCCACATAGGTCGATCCGGTGGCGGAATTGACGCCCTGAATCCGTCCCGCACGCGGCGCGAAGACGGTCTGCGAGGATTGCCGGTCAAGCGAAATATCGACCTGATTGAGCTTGGCCCGCGCCACGGCGAGCGAACTGCGATAGCCCGCGGCGGTGATCTGCGAGGCTTCGTAATCGCGCCGGGCCAGCAGCCCTTCCGAATAAAGCTGCTGGTTGCGATCGACGTTCAGATTGGCCGTTGCCAGAGCGGCCTGTGCGGCATCGATTTCCGCCAACACCTGCAGCCGTTCGGCGCGCAGCCGCTCGACCAGATTGGGGTCGTTGTCCATGATCCGGGCAACAGGATCGCCGGCCTTCACGAGATCGCTGTCCTGCACGAACCACTTTTCCACGCGGCCCGGCACCAGCGCCGTCACGGCCTGCGGGCGATCCTCGGGGTTCAGCGCGACGATCTCGCCCGGTCCGGCGGCAGTTTGCACCCATGGCGCGAAGAAGAGCACCGCCGTGACCAGCAGGATGCCGATGATGGTGCCGACCACGAAAAAGCGCGCGATTCGCGGCGTCTTGATGGTCTGAAGGGTGTGGAAATGATCGTAGCGATCCGGAAGGCTCGCATCGCTGCGCGCCGTGCGCTGCTTTTCCGCGAAGCTGGGCGCGAAGCCCGGCTGCCGCACGCCATGATCAAGCGGAGAGGACATAGCCGGTCTCCTTTGCCAGATCCCGTTCGAAATCCTGCATCGACGCAAAGCGCCGCTGCTCGCTCTCACCCAGCCAGAGCAGTGCCTCCCGCTCAAGATCGGTGGGGCGGCGGGTGAATTGCAGCACCGTAGTCTGCGCCTTCTTCAGCTCCGCGAGCGCCGCCGTGACGCGTGCGGGGGGCAGCAGATCATATAGCGGCGACATGACGAGCAAGCGCGGGCGGGAAATCAGCGCCGCCGCCAGCTTCAGCGCCATGACTTCGCCCACGGTGAACGGCCATCCGCTGTTCGACAGGATGGTATCCAGCCCATCCTCCAGCGTTTCGATGCGCTGCGTCAGGCCGACACGATCGATGCTGTCATAAATGACGGCGCGGCGGTCCTCGCCTTCGGTTTGCCGGTCGGTTTCTTCCGCGGCGAGATCGAGATAGTCGCGTACCGTCATCTCGACCATTTCCGCACGGTCGCAGATCATGACTTCGGACCGCAGTTCGTACAGTCCAAAGTCGCCGACATCATGCCCGCCGATCAGCAGCATGCCGCGCTGGGGCCGCTCCTGCCGCTTCAACAACTGGGTGAGTGCGCGGCGTTCGTCGGCACCCGCGACCACGGCCAGCTGTTCGCCGGCGGCGACTTCGAAATCGAAACGATGGCTGCCCGTGCTTACGTTACGCAGCACCAGCGCGCCACTGGCCGGGCGCCGGTTCTTGTCGCCCGGATCTTCCTGCTCGACATCCCAGAAGCGGGTCGTCTCCTCGAGATTAGCAGCGAATTCATACAAGGTGGGGAGATAGATCGTCACCTGCGCGATGCCATAGAACACGCTCGACAGGATCAGCTCCGCCGCCACCAGCTGCCCAAGGGAAAGCTGCCCCGCGATAATCAGCGCGCCGCCCAGCGCCAGGAAACCGGCATTGGACAGGGCGAAGGCGACGAAGAAGGCGATGCTCTGCCCGAATGACTGGCGGAAATGGCGGCGGTGCTTGTCCACCCAATTGGCGCTCAAGGCTTCCGATCGGCGGATGGCGTGGTGCAGATGGCGGCTGGATTTGAAGAAACCGCTCGATTCCGCGAGCGACTGGATCCAGTGCGCGGTCTGATGCTTCGCCTCACTCTGCTGAACGGCGGTCCAGATCGCGTCCTTCACCCACACCCGCCAGATGATCGCCAGCACGAGAACCAGGATCACGTTGAAGAGAAAGACATAAGGGTGGTAGAAACTGGTCACGACCAGCCCGACGCCGCCCTGCAGCAGGATCGCGAACAACCCAATCAGAAGGCTGGGCAGCGACTTCTGCACCATGATCATATCGAAATAACGATTGAACAGATCACCCCGCCGCGAATCGTAGAAATGCGGATCGCGGGCATGGACGGTCCTGAGCGTGATCTCGGCAACGATCCGCGTGTAGATGCGCCGCTCCAGCAGGGCGATTACGTAAAGCCGGAAAGCACTGAGCAGCGCCAGTACCGTCAGCATCAGCAGCAGCATGAGCGACAGGGTGATCAGAGGGGTCGCGACGTCGATGGCGGCCACGGAATTGATCAATAGCTGCACCGAGATCGGCGTTGCCAGCCACAGCAGCGAAATGCCGACGCCGTAGATCACGGCCATCCAGACATAGCGGGAATCGGGGCCGACAATGGTCCCGAACCATTGCAGAAACTGGGTAACGCCCGCTTCCGACCGCTTCATCAAGGATTTCCCGTAAATCTATCTTGAGTTTCGGCGGCCTACCAACAAGCCATTTCGCGATCTACTGGAATCGTCGCGAAATGGCGCAAAAGTGGCATTCTCGGCTGGAGGCTTGCCGTTTTAGATAGGATATCGGTCTCTTGCGCTTATGGGCCGAGCCGCCGGGTCTGGCGGAAATGGGCGTAGCGTTTTAGCAGATCGTTGATTAGCTGATCGCTGCTGAACCCGGTTACGTCATGGGGCTGATCGCCTTCGGACGAATGCGCCATTGCGCGGTAATGCGTGCGCTCCCCATCCTTGGCCTTGCGCGTTTCGGCCCAGGCGAAGCTCGGCGCACGGAAACCGCGGGCGCGCACGGCGTACCGGAAGGTGCCCCGCTCCCCATGTTCGATCTTCAGATCGACGCAGTCGTCGTCCTCGCTGATTTCAGGCGACAGGCCGCTGCCACCGAACTGTCCTGCAATCGCCTCCAGCGCAGGCTTCGCCGTCTCGCGCAGGAAGGCGGAAACCTCCGGCTTGTCGTGATGGCGGGTGATGGAAGACAGGCGTGCTTGCCAGCTGATCGGGCCTAGCGCCGGCGTGGGCGCCCCGACAATCGCCAGATCCAGCGCAGCGTCCCGGGCCTCCGTCTGAAGCGCGCGCAGAAGGCCATAGCAGATGAAAACCATCACCACCGAAAACGGCAGCGCGCTGGTAATCGCCGCGGTCTGCAGCGCCTGCAACCCTCCTGCGACCAGCAGCACCGCGGCCACCGTGCCGGCGCAGCAGGCCCAGAACACGCGCTGCCAGACCGGCGGGTTCTCCGCCGCGCCGGAAGTTATCATGTCGATCACCAACGCGCCGGAATCGGCCGAGGTGATGAAGAAGGTGATGATCAGCCCCGTTGCGAGGCCCGATGCCAGGCTGGAGAGCGGCAATTGGCCCAGCACTTCGAACAGCGCGACGGGAAGGTTGTTCTTCACCGTAGCGGCGATCGGCGCGACGCCGGAAAGGTCCATCGCGATGGCGCTGTTGCCGAACACGGTCATCCACAGGAAGGTGAAGAGCGCCGGTACCAGCAAGACGCCGCCGATAAACTCCCGGATTGTCCGGCCACGCGAAATGCGCGCGATGAACATGCCCACGAACGGCGACCAGGCAATCCACCAGCCCCAGTAGAACAGCGTCCAGTTGGCGAGCCACGGATTGGGTTCGTAAGCGTACATACGGAAGGTGCGCGGTACGATCTGCCCCAGATAGGCGCCGACATTCTGCACGAATGCCTGAAACAGGAACACCGTCGGGCCCGCGATCAGCACGAAGGCGAGCAGCAGGCCGGCGAGGATGATGTTGAGTTCGGACAAGCGCTTCACGCCCTTGTCGAGCCCTATGACCACAGAGAGTGTGGCAAGGCCGGTAATGATCGCGATCAGGCCGATCTGCACCGGCAGCGATACCGGTATGCCGAGGAGATAGTTGAAGCCCGCATTCACCTGCAGCACGCCGAGGCCGAGCGAGGTGGCGACGCCGAACATCGTGCCGAGCACGGCGAAGATATCGATCGCATGGCCGATGGGCCCGTTGATGCGATCGCCGATGAGCGGATAGAGTGCGCTGCGGATAGTCAGCGGCAGCCCGCGGCGGAAAGCGAAATAAGCGAGCGCCAAACCGATCACGATATAGATCGCCCAGGCGTGCAGGCCCCAGTGAAAGAAGGTGAGCACCATCGCGTCGCGCGCGGCCTGGACGGTGCCGCCCTCGCCTACCGGCGGGTTGGCATAGTGCTGGATCGGTTCGGCCACGCCGAAGAAGATGAGGCCGATGCCCATGCCGGCGCTGAACAGCATCGCGAACCAGGAAAGGTAACTATACTCCGGCTCGCTATCGTCCGGCCCCAGCTTCACATCGCCGTAGCGGCTGATCATCAAAAACAGCACGAAGACGAGGAAACCGGCCACGGTGAGGATGTAGAACCACCCGAAATCCGCGACGATGCCCGCCTGAATCGCGTCGAAAGCGTCCTTCGAAAGCTCCGGAAAGAAAGCGCCGAACAGCGCAAAGGTTAGGATCAGCACGGCGGAGGTGACGAACACCGGCGCGTTGATCGCGATCCGGCGATTGTCGCCGGTCTCTGCCGGCTCATTCAATACGGGATCGTTCATCGGTTTTCTTCCGGCAGTGCTGGATCATGATGGGCCGGCAAAAATCGCCGGACGCGCGGGAGGCGTGCCTCTAAGAGCATCCTGCGCCCCAGCTTGCAACCATCAGCGCCCGGTTGGTCGCGGCGGCGGCCCCAAGTGCTTTCACCTTTTTGCCCTTTACAACCGCCCCGCTGCAGCTAGGCCTCGGCAGCGATGCAGGCCTCCTTCCATCTGCTGAACAAGCGACGTTTTCTGCCATTGTTCGCAACGCAGAACCTCGGGGCGTTCAACGACACTCTCTACCAGACCGCGATGGTGCTGTTCGTCGTCTACGGCGTGTTCAGCGATCCGGAGAGCGAGACGCTGTTCAGCGCGGTGGCAACCGGCGTGTTCGTGCTGCCCTTCTTCCTCTTTTCGGCCATATCCGGCCAGTTCGCCGACACGCGCGACAAGGCACGGCTGATCCGCATCATCAAAGCCTGCGAAATCGCGATCATGGTTGTGGGCGGCGCCGGCCTGCTGCTCGCCTGGGCCGATATTGCGGTGCATCTGGTGGCGATCCCGCTGCTGCTGATCGCGCTGTTCGCGATGGGCGTGCATTCCACCTTTTTCGGTCCGATCAAATACGCGATCCTGCCGCAGCATCTGCAACATGAAGAGGTCTTGGGCGGCACCGGCCTTGTCGAGGCAGGCACTTATATCGCGATCCTGATCGGCACGATCATCGCCGGAATCATACCGGTGGAAGTTGCCGCCGCGGCGGTTATCGGTATTGCCGTAATCGGCTATCTCACCGGGAGGCAGGTGCCGCCCGCCCCGCCCGAACCGGGCGGCATCCAGCGGATCGATTTCAACATCTGGACGGCCTCGCGCGACCTGGTGGTGCTGGTGCGCAAGACGCGTGCCGTGTGGCTGGCAGTGGTTGCGATCAGTTTTTTCTGGACCATCGGCACCGTGCTGTTCATCCAGTTCCCGCCTTTGGTGAAGAACGTGCTGACTGGCGACAAGACGGTGGCGAGCCTGTTCCTCGCCGTCTTCTCCGTCGGTATCGCGATCGGCTCCGTCGCGATTAACCGCCTTCTTCAGGGCAAGGTGTCCGCACGCTGGGCACCCATTTGCGTACTGGTGATGGGCGGCTTCGTCGTGCTGTTCTATTTCGTCTGCCACAACTGGAAGGTCAGCCAGTCCGGCACGCTGTACGATATCCCCGCCTTCCTGGCGCATCCGGACAGCTGGGCCGTGGTCATCGCGCTACTGGGCGTTGCGATCGCGGGCGGTATGTTCGTGGTGCCGCTCTATGCCTTTCTCACAACCACGGTGCCCAAGAGCCAGACGGCGCGCGCGGTGGCAGCCAATAATCTGGTAAACTCCGGCGCCATGGTGGGCGGATCGGTGATCACGCTAGGCATGAGCGCGGCGGGCATTCCGATTACCGAGCAGGTTCTGCTGAGCGCCGCGATGTGCCTGATTTCCGCTTGGCTCGCGCATCGACTGCACATGGCCAGTCGCGATATCGTGCTGCGCCATGCCGAAGGGCCGATGCTCTAGCGCCGCAAAACCCTCAGGCGATGAAGCCGTAGATGGCAGTGAAAAAGGCCGCGAAGCTGATCGCGAACAGGTGCGTATCCTCGTGCCGCCACCAGCCGCGATCGGGATTGCGCGGATCGGGCTTGTTCAGGTTCGGCAAGGGATCGGCCTGCGGCACACGCAGGATATGCGGTTTCAGGGTACGCCGGAACGGATGGCCGGCATCTTCGGATGTAAGAACGAGGGCGCGTTTCATGGTGCCACGTTAACGGTTTGTTAGGATTTCGATCCACCATCAATGATGGTTAATCCGGCGCTGTCCGATCCAGGGACAGCCAAGTCCGTTAACCGTGCCGATCCGCCCGGTGATCGGATCAGCTGATTTCGTCAGCTTCTGCTAGGTAATCCAGGCACGGATGATGAAGGCGACAGTGCCAAGCACTGCCACGCTGATCCCCCAGATCGCCGCCATCCAGCCGATCCGCCGCCACAAAGGCTGCGCATCGGCCTGCTCCGCGCCGTCCAAAGGCTCCAGCTTCATGCGTGATAGCCTTCCTCACCGGTTTTGCCGCGGAACACCCAATAGGCAAAACCGGTGTAGATCAGGATCACCGGCATGATGATCGCGGTGCCGACCAGCATGAAGATCTGACTGCTTTCGGGCGCGGCAGCGTCCCAGATGGTGATCGCGGGCGGAACGATATGCGGCCACATGCTCACCCCCAGCCCAGCCATACCGAGTAGAAACAGCGCGAGCGACAGCAGGAACGGCCGATAGGTCCGCCGCTTCACGAGGGCGCGCAGCAACGCAAAAACGATGATCGCGGTGAGCAGCGGCACCTGCGCCGCGAACAGGACGCTCGGATAGGTGAACCAGCGCGAATAATAGTTCGCTTCCAGAAACGGCGTGTAGAGGCTGACCGCGGCCATCAGGCCCAGCGTTACGAAGAAGGCAGGCTTCGCCATCTTATAGGCATGGTCCAGCGCGCGGCCTTCCGCCTTGATGATCAGCCAGGTGCTGCCGAGCAGCGCATAGCCCGCGACGGTGCCGAGGCCGGTGAGCAGCGTATAAGGCGTCAGCCAATCGAACCAGCTGCCCGCATAAGCCCGGCCATCGACTTCGATGCCCTGCAGCAGTGCGCCGAGGATCATCCCCTGCGACATCGCGGCGGCCAGAGATCCGCCGAAGAATGCGAAATCCCAAAAGGCCTGATGCCGTTCGTCGCGCCAGCGAAATTCGAACGCAACGCCGCGAAACACAAGGCCGAGCAACATGATGATGATGAGCGGATAGGTGGCCGGCAGCACCACCGCATAGGCCAGCGGAAAGGCCGCGAAGAGTCCGCCGCCGCCCAACACCAGCCAGGTCTCGTTCCCGTCCCAGACGGGCGCGATGCTGTTCATCGCGGCGTCGCGTTCCTTACCGACCGTGATGGTGGGAAACAGGATGCCGATACCCAGATCGAACCCGTCCATGACGACGTACATGAACACGGCAAAGGCGATGATGAACGCCCAGACAGTGGACAGATCGAAATTGTAGAGCGCGCTCATTCCGCCATCTCCCGGGTCGCCATGCCGCGACCTTGTGGGCTGCCGGGCCGGGAATTTTCCCCCTGAGTCGGGCCGGGGGTGATACCGGCGGTGCGGACCGGGCCCTTTTCGCCATGCTTGACGCCGCGCTCGCCCGGCTGCGGCGCGCTCTTCATCAGGCGAAGGAGATACCAGGTGCCCACCCCGAAGACGGCAAAGTAAACGATCGCGAACGCGGCCAGCGATAGCGCGACGGCCGGCGCGTCCAGCGGGCTGGCGCTGTTGGCGGTGCGCAACAGACCGTAGACGGTGAAAGGCTGCCGCCCGACTTCCGTGGTCACCCAGCCCGCAATTACCGCGACGAAGCCCGCCGGCCCCATCACCAGCGCCGCGCGGTGCAGCCAGCGCCAGTCGTAAAGCTTCTTGCGCGACCGCGCGACGAGGCTCCACAAGCCGATCCCCAGCATGGCGAAGCCGATGGTGACCATGATGCGGAAGCTCCAGAAGACGACGCCGACCGGCGGCTGATCCTCATCGGGAATCGTGTCGAGCCCGGGTAGCGGCGCATCGAGATCATGCTTCAGGATCAGCGAACTCAGCTTCGGAATACCCACTGCATAATCGAGCCGCTGCTCCTTCTCGTTGGGAATACCGAACAGATAGAGCGGCGCGCCGTCGGGGTGGCTTTCATAGTGCCCCTCCATCGCCATCACTTTTTGCGGCTGATGCTCCAGCGTGTTGAGGCCATGCGCATCGCCCGCGAAGATCTGCACGGGCGCCACGAGCGCGGCCATCCACATCGCCATCGAGAACATCTTGCGCGCATGCGCGTTCGTCTTGTCGCGCAACAGATGCCAGGCGCCCACGCCGCCTACCACGAAAGCGGTCGTCAGATAGGCGGCGATCACGGTGTGGACCAGGCGATACGGAAAGCTGGGATTGAAGATGATGTCGAGCCAGCTGTCGCCCGGCAAAAATTGACCGTTCCCACTAATTTGATAGCCCACCGGCGTCTGCATCCAGCTGTTGACGCTTAAAATCCAGAAAGCAGACACGGCGGTACCGGCGGCTACCATCAAGGTGGCGGCGAAGTGTAGCTTCTTGCCCACCCGGTTCATGCCGAACAGCATGACACCCAGGAATCCGGCCTCCAGGAAGAAGGCGGTGAGCACTTCATAGGCCATCAACGGCCCCAGCACCGGCCCTGTCTTGTCCGAAAAGACCGACCAGTTGGTGCCGAACTGGTAACTCATCACGATCCCGGAGACGACGCCCATGGCAAAGGCGATCGCAAAGATCTTGAGCCAGTATTTGAAGAGGTCTTTGTAAAGGCTCTTGCCGGTCTTGAGCCACAGGCCTTCCAGCACAGCCAGATAGCTGGCGAGGCCGATCGAAAAGGCCGGAAATATGAAATGAAAGCTTACCGTGAAGGCAAACTGGATGCGCGCCAGTATCAGCGCATCGGCGCTATCGAACATCTAGGTTCGTCCCAATTGGCGACCGGTATCGGGTCCGGCCCTCCCAACAGGGGCGGTGTAGGGACGAACGCCCCGATGTTCCAACCCTAAGCGTGAAAAAGCGTGGAGTTTCAGTTGCGCCGCACGCAACTGATAGTCGGAAGCTAAGCCTTCGCCGTCGCGGGAGTCGCATGCTTCTGGCGCCGATCGACCAACCATGTCGCCACAGCGGCAATGGTGAGCAGTAAGACGAGAAGCGGTGAATGATCTAACAACGCATCGATGAACCCAGCGAAAGGGTTCTCCGTCGCGAAGATGCGCTCGACCATCCAGCAGAGGGCGGCGACCCCGGCAAAGGCCGCGCCACCGATCCGCAGCCAGTCATAATGCCGGGTTCGCGCAAAGATCATCAACGCGGGCAGGAAGGCCAGCACGACGCCCAGTTGCACGATCTCGATGCCGATATTGAACCCGAGGATCGAGACGATCTCCCGGTTCACGCCGAGGCCGAGGTCACCGACCAAGGTTGCAAAGGCAAGCCCGTGGATCAGGCCGAAGATGACGGCAATCAGCGGTTCGCGGCCGGGAAAGATCGGACGCCATGCATGGATGGCGGAAACGAGGATCGAAATCGCGATCCCTACTTCCACCGGCTGCGCAGGCAAATGCACGCCCATCAGCGGCGCGGCGATCAGGGTGAGGCTGTGCCCGATGGTGAAGCTGGTGATGATCTTGGTCATCCCCCACAAAGCTTGCTTGGGCGGACGGGGACCGTCCCAACGCTTGCGATTGGCGCTCAACACCAGCGGCATCGGCAGAAACAGCGCGAGCAGGAAGAGGAGATGAT
>JBELIU010000245.1:0-4108 GCA_042090735.1 Novosphingopyxis sp.
GGTCTTCCATCACCCCGAATCGAAGCTCGCCATCGTCGGTGATGTCATCTTCGAAGGCTCGATCGGCCGGACCGATTTCCCGATGGGCAACCATCAGGACCTGATCGACGCGATTACGCAGAAATTATGGCCGCTGGGCGATGATACAACCTTCATTCCAGGCCACGGCCGCCCCAGCCAGTTCGGCCGCGAGCGGCAGAGCAATCCCTTTGTCGGCGATGCGGCGCTGGCCTGAAACGTACACTGCGATACCGAAATACTGCCGCGTTTAACGCTTCGCCATAAGACGTTCTTAACCAACTAAGCGCTAAACCAAGCGGGGGTTTCGAGGGCAACAAGGTACGCAAAATGACCCAGGTGGCGCGGGGCATAATGGTTGAAGACAACTCCCAGGAAGCCGACACTCAGGAGCGGCGTTCGAATGAGCGACATAGGGTCGTGTTTCGTACCGCCAAGCTGTTGCTGGAAGATCACGACTGCTTCTGCATCATGCGCGACATTTCCAGTGCGGGCATGAAGCTGCAGACTTTCGGGCCGATGGACGGCATCGACACCATCGATATCGAGTTTCTCGGCGGGCGAATCTTGCGCATGCACAAACGGTGGGAACGGGACGGCTTCTGCGGTTTCCAGTTCGAAGCACCGGTCGATATCGCCAGCGTGATCGCGCTGCCGCACGGTGAACGCGAACGGCGCGCACAACGGCTGCGCATGAACTTTCCTGCCGCGATCGAAGTGGATGGCGAAGTCTACCAGGTTCGCCTTCATGACATTTCGCTGGCCGGTGCAAAGATCGGCATCGAGAAGCGCTTGCGCGCGTCCGCTCCGTTGCGCGTGGCTATCGACGGCATCGGTCGCAAACGCGCCGATGTGCGCTGGTGGCGACAGGGTTTTGCGGGGCTGAATTTCCACGCGCCGCTGGCTTTCAACGAACTCGCCGCATGGTCTGCGCAGCTTCCCACCGGCTGGAGCGAAGATAGCGAATAGCGTATTTGGCGGCGCGAGCGATCTGCGCTAGGCCGGCGTCCATGCACAAAGCTCTTATCGCGCCCGCCCTGTTTCTTTCCACCACGATGCTTGCCGGAGCCGCGGCGGCCCAATCCACTCCCCCGGCCCAGACCACCGCACCGGACCCGCAGGAACTGCGCCGGAGCGTGCAGACGCTCGTCGATTTCGGCACGCGGCATACGCTCTCTTCCCCCACCGATACGAAACGCGGCATCGGGGCGGCGCGCGCCTGGGCGGCGGAGCGGCTGCGCGGCATTTCCAGGGATTGCGGCGGCTGCATCGCTGTCGAGATGATCGGCGAAACGGTCAGTGGCGACCGCGCGCCCGATGGCGTACGGGTGGAAGATGTCCTCGGCATCCAGCGCGGCACCGGCGATCCGAACCGCGTCATCATCGTGCAGGGCCATATCGACAGCCGGGTCAGCGATGTGATGAACATCACCGCCGACGCGCCCGGCGCGAACGACGATGCCTCGGGCGTCGCGCTGGTGCTGGAAGCGGCGCGCATCCTCTCCAGGGAGAAATTTGACGGCACCATCATCTACGCCGCCCTGTCGGGTGAGGAACAGGGTCTCTATGGCGCGGAAATTCTGGCCAAGACCGCTGCCGCGCGCAGCTGGACCATTTCGGCCGTGCTGAACAACGATGTCGTGGGCAATTCGACCGGCATCGGCGGCCATCATGTCGCGGACAAGGTGCGCGTGTTCAGCGAAGGCATTCGCGCGGCAGCGGACGAGCAGGGCATCGCCATGCAGCGTGCCATCGGGGGCGAGGATGACAGCCCTTCCCGCTCGCTAGCCAAGACGATCGACCGCATTTCCACCGCCGCGCCGGGCCGGCTCGAGGTCCTCGCCATCCGCCGCCCGGACCGCTTTCGCCGCGGGGGCGACCACATCCCTTTCCTGAAGCGCGGCTATCCGGCCGTGCGCTTCTCCGAAGTGGCCGAGCATTACGACTATCAGCATCAGGATCTGCGCACCGAGAACGGCCGCAAATATGGCGACACGATCGACAAGATGGACTTCGACTATCTGGCCCGCGTGACCGCGCTGAACGTGGATGTGATTCGCGAACTGGCCAGCGCCCCGGCCGCTCCCGCCACGGTGGAGATCGAAGGTGCGGTGAGCGCGGACACGACGGTGAGCTGGGCACCGGTTCAGGGCGCTGCGGGCTATCGCGTCCACTGGCGCCCCGCCGATGAGATGGAATGGGACGAAGCGATCGACGTGCCCGCCGGTCAGACCGAAACGGTGCTGAAGGGCGTGATCATCGACAACAATTTCTTTGGCGTGTCCGCGCTATCGAACAAGGGCGCGGAAAGCGTCGTCACCTTTGCCGGCATGCCCGGCGGCAGCGGCGCGAACGGGGCGGCGGAATAGTCTGCCGAACCGCGCAGTCCTGCGCGTTCGCGCACCGCTAGCGGCCGCGCCCGGCGCAGCCGCTACGGATATTCAGATTACAGATCGAACGATGCGCCGATCACGAAACGGCGCGGGCTTCCCGGCCGCAGGCCATAAGGCCGCCGCGCGACCGGATACGCGTTGTCGAGCAGGTTATCGACGCGTCCGAACAGCGAGATCGTCTCGGTAAAGGCGAAACGTCCTGCCAGATCGAGCAGGAAATGGTCGTCGATCCGCTCCATCTGCGGGATCGCTCCGCTACCGGCTTCGGTGCGCATCGGCGACACATAGCTCGCCCCCAGGGTCAGCGAAGAGCGGTCATAGCGCAGCCCTGCTTCCACATAGGCGCGGTGGCGCGCGATATAGGGGATGTCGTCCCCGTCCTGCACCGATCCGAAGAATTCGCTGTCGAAGCTGCGATCGAACTGGGCATCGGTGAAGGTGTAGGTCACCGAAATCGGCGCGGAAAGACGCTCGGTAATCGCAGGCGCGGCGGCGGCGGTGAACTCGACGCCGCGCGTCGTCACGGCGCCGCCGTTGAACTGATCGCCGATATCGCCCACGCGGCAACCGACCGACACGGTGCAGCTGCCCAGAAGGTTGGAATAATCGTTCCAGAAGCCAATCACCTCGGTACGGAAAGCCGGGTTCGCGTAACGGAAGCCCGCTTCGTAATTCCAGCTCTTCTCCGAACGGGCATCGGTGCTGCCCGGCCCCGGCGGAGAGAAACCGCGCGAGACGCCTGCCAGCAACAGCAGATCACCCATCTCATAGGTCGCGCCCAGAGCAGGCAGCCATTCGTCGATATTGCTGGTGCGCACGCGTGTCGGGCCGCTGGCGCGGGTGGGATCGTTGCCGGCATAATCGAGCCGCGTGAGATCGATGCCCTCATAACGGATGCCGGGCGTCAGCGTCAGCGCGCCGATCTCGATCCGGTCTTCGATATAAAAGGCCAGGGCCTTTGCCTTTGCCTCGCGATTGGCCTGCACGCCCGGGGCGGTCTGGCTCACGAAGTTCAGGGTGCCGCCGCTCTGGGTGTAGAATTCGTCATTCTGCAGACGGTCTTCCTCATCCTCATGGTAGCGGACGGAGAAATCGAGCGCATGGCGCACCGCGCCGGTCCGGAACGGCCGGGAGAAGGAGACCTGCACGCCCTGGCTGTCGTAGGTGCGGTTGTTGTTGCGTACGCGCACCGCGCCCGCCGCGCTGTCCGCGCCGCGCAGGATGGCGAGCGCCCCGGCGTTTCCGGCAGGATTGTCGAACACGGCGGTGATGGAATCGAAGCGGCCGTCGCCGTTGAAATCGATATCCTGCAATTTGGACCAGTTGCGCTGGAAATCATTACGATAGGCGGTGACGGTCAACAGCGTATCGTCCACGAAGGCCAATGTACCGGCGAGCCGGTATTGGTTCTGCTTGCCCAGAAAGTTGTCGCGCTGGCTGGCGGCATAGCGCCGATAGGGATCGGCTTCGAAATCGCTGTCGGACAGGCCGAGATAGGTCTCGTTCGCGTCCAGTTCGCTATAGCCGTAGGTGAATTCCAGGCGCCCATCGACGGGCGCGTTCGGGCCGGTGTGCACCGCCAGCTTGCCGCGATAATCCTGCCGTTGAAAACCGGTGTCGGCATCGGGGAAGAAGTCGATGGTCTTGAAGCCGTCGCTGCCCAGTTGATAGGTCTCGACGAGCGCGCCGACATAGTC
>JBELIU010000246.1:0-4108 GCA_042090735.1 Novosphingopyxis sp.
TGGACAGAACCGCTCCTCGCCCATGACGATACTTCGCCGGACGAGCGGCAGACAGCCGGGCCTCGCACACCCGCCGGTGCCGATCCGGCTGCCGAACGCGATCCCATTATCGTGTACGGCCGCGCGATCGAGCAGATCGGCATCGCCGTTTCGGGATCGCAGGGCACCGTGGGCTATGCCGATTTCGACAATGTCCCGATCAGCCGGACGGGTGAGCTGGTGGAGAATGTGCCCGGCGTCATCGCCACGCAGCATTCGGGATCGGGCAAGGCCAACCAGTATTTCCTGCGCGGCTTCAACCTCGATCACGGCACGGATTTCGCCGGCTTCGTCGACGGCGTGCCGATCAACATGCGCACGCATGGCCATGGGCAGGGTTATCTCGATTTCAACTTCGTGATTCCCGAAACGCTGGAGCGGATCGATTACCGCAAGGGGCCCTATTTCGCCGATGTCGGCGATTTTTCGGCCGCGGGCACGGTCTCCTTCGTAACGCGCGACACCATAGAGCCCTTCGTTCAGGGCGAGGTGGGCGCCTTCGGCTATGTCCGCGGCGTGGCCGCGGGCAGCACCCCTCTCGGCGGTGGCAACCTCCTCGCCGCCGCCGAGATCCAGGGATATGACGGGCCGTGGGAGCTGCCGGAGGAACTGCACCGTATCGCGGGGCTCATCAAATATTCCGGCGGCGGCAGCGCTGCGGCGGGCGGCACCGAATATTCGGTGCAGCTCAACGGCTATGACAGCCGCTGGACCTCCACCGATCAGGTGCCCGAACGCGCCGTGGAAAGCGGACGAATCGGGCGCTTCGGGTTCATCGATCCGGATCTGGGCGGCAGCACGACGCGCATCGGCGCGGTTGCCAATGCGGCGCTGGGGGAAACCCGGCTGAATGCCTTCGCGACCTATTACGACTTCCAGCTGACCTCCAACTTCACCTATTTTCTCGACGATCCGGTGAGTGGGGATGAGTTCATCCAGCGTGACCGGCGCATGACCTATGGCGGCGCGGTTAGCCACGGCATCGCGCTCGGCCGGTCGGTCACCGTCACTCTGGGCGGCGATCTGCGCTATGATGCGATCGACCGCGTCGGGCTTTACGAAAGCGTGGGCGGCGTGGCGACGAACACCATCCGTCAGGATCAGGTCGATGAATTCGGCTTCGGTCTTTACGGCGAGGCGGAGGTGCGGCTTGCGCCGGGGCTGCGCGCGATCGGCGGGCTGCGCTACGACCGGATCGGTTACGATGTTTCCGCCGATCTCGCAGTCAATTCGGGCAGCGGCCATGGCGATCTGCTGGCCCCCAAGCTGGCGCTGGCCTGGCAGCCTGCCCGCGGGCTGGAACTGTATGCGAATTACGGGCGCGGTTTTCATTCGAACGACGTGCGCGGCGCGGCGATCAGCATCGATCCGGCGAGCGGCGATCCGGCCGATCCGGTTGGCGTGATCGCCCCGGCGGACGGCGTGGAACTCGGCGCGCGCGTGGAACGCGGCGGCCTTACGGCATCGCTTGTCGGCTATTATCTTTCGCTGGAGAGCGAACTCGTTTTCGTGGGTGATGCCGGCAATACGGAAGCGAACGACGGATCGCGCCGCTACGGCGTGGAGGCCAGCCTGTTCTGGCGGCCGCTACCGAACCTGACCGTCGATGCCGACTATGCCTATACCGATGCGCGCTTCGTCGATGTGCCGGACGGCGAATTCTACATCCCGAACGCGGTGCCCGAAGTAATCTCGGGCGGCGTGATCTGGAGCCCGCTACGCGCGCTCAGTCTGACCGCACGGTTGCGCCATTTCGGCTCCGCTCCGCTGATCGAAGACAATAGCGTGCGCAGCGATCCGACGACGCTCGTCAATCTGGGCGGCTATTACAATCTCGGGCGGCTGCGGCTGGGCGTCGACATCTTCAACATCTTCGATGCCGAAGATGCCGACATTACCTATTTCTACGAATCGCGGCTGCGCGATGAACCGGCCCCGGTTGCGGACCGGCACTTTCATCCCGTCGAACAGCGACAGCTGCGCGCGAGCCTTCGCTACACCTTCTGACGGCGGCGCTCAGGCCGCTTCGCGCTGTTCCTCCGGCGGGGCGAGGCGCATCAGATAATCGAACGCGCCGAGGGCGGCCTTGGAGCCTTCGCCCATGGCGATGACGATCTGCTTGAACGGCGTGGTCGTCGCATCGCCCCCGGCATAGACGCCGGGCACGCTGGTGCCGCCCTTGGCATCGACTTCGATCTCGCCATGCTGGGTCAGCGCGACGGTGCCCTGCAACCATTCGGTGTTGGGAACGAGGCCGATCTGCACGAAGATGCCGTCCAGCGGCAGCTCATGGCTCTCGCCGCTGTCGCGGTCCTTGTAGGTAAGGCCGGTCACCTTTTCGCCATTGCCATTGACCTCGGTCGTCATCGCGGAGGTGATGATGCGCACATTCTTCAGGCTGCGCAGCTTACGCTGCAGCACTTCGTCGGCGCGAAGGCTGCCGTCATATTCGATCAAGGTCACTTCCTTGACGATGCCGGCAAGGTCGATCGCCGCTTCGACGCCGCTATTGCCGCCGCCGATTACCGCGACCGGCTTGCCCTTGAACAGCGGGCCGTCGCAATGCGGGCAGTAGGCAACGCCCTTGTTGCGATAGTCTTCTTCGCCCGGCACGCCGAGCTGGCGCCAGCGCGCACCGGTGGAGAGGATGATCGCTCGGGCCTTCAGCGAAGCGCCGTTCTTCAGGCGCAGTTCGTGATAGCCGCCTTCCTCTGCCGCCGGGATCAGCTCCTCGGCGCGCTGGAGGTTCATGAGGTCCACTTCATTATGGCGGACATGCTCTTCCAGCTCCGCGCCGAGCTTGGGACCTTCGGTATATTTGATCGAGGTGAAATTCTCGATGCCCATGGTGTCGAGCACCTGGCCGCCGAAGCGCTCGGCGACGATGCCGGTGCGGATGCCCTTGCGCGCCGCATAGACGCCGGCCGCCGCGCCCGCTGGGCCGCCGCCGACGATCAGCACCTCATAGGGCTTTTTCGCGGACAGCTTCTCGGCGGCTTTCGCCTCCGATCCGGTGTCGAGCTTTGTCAGAATCTGCTCCAGCTCCATCCGGCCCTGACCGAAGGGTTCGCCGTTCAGATAGACGGACGGCACGGCCATGACCTTGCGGTCCTCGACTTCCTGCTTGAAGCTGCCGCCGTCGATGGCGGTGTGGCGGATGCGCGGGTTGACCACGCTCATCAGGTTCAGCGCCTGCACCACGTCCGGGCAGTTCTGGCAGCTGAGCGAGAAATAGGTTTCGAAATGATAGTCGCCGTCGAGCGCGCGGACCTGATCGAGCACGTCCTCGGGCGTCTTGGGCTTGTGACCGCCGACATGGAGGAGCGCGAGCACCAGCGAGGTGAACTCGTGGCCCATCGGCAACCCGGCGAAGCGAACCGCGATATCGGTGCCAGTGCGGCGGATGGCGAAGCTCGGGCTGCGCGCGTTCGCTTCTTCGTTGGCAACGCTCACCTTGTCGGACAGCGCGGCGATTTCGGCCAGAAGCTCGGCCATCTCGCGTGACTTGGCGCTATCGTCCGAGGACGGCACAAGCTCGATCGGCTCGCGCACGTTTTCAAGATAGGTTTTCAGCTGGTTCTGGAGAGCGGCATCGAGCATCGCTTGGGTTCCGGATCAAGAAGGGAGAGGGGGTGGGCGGGGCCGGTGATCCGGCCTCTCGTCCCGTAAGTGGGCCCGCCGCCGCGGCGGCGGCAGGCCCGGATCATCAATCTGTCAGGCTTAGAGCTTGCCGACGAGGTCGAGCGAGGGAGCGAGCGTGCTTTCGCCCTCTTCCCACTTGGCGGGGCAAACTTCGCCCGGATGTTCGCGGATGTACTGAGCGGCCTTCACCTTGCGCAGCAGCTCGGTCGCGTTGCGGCCAACGCCTTCGCAGGTCATTTCCATCACCTGTACGATGCCGTCGGGATCGACGACGAAGGTGGCGCGATCGGCAAGGCCCTGGGCTTCGCGCAGGCACTCGAAATTGCGCGCGATTTCATGGTTCTGGTCGCCCAGCATGAAGAAGTCGATCTTGCCGATCTTCTCGGAGCTGTCATGCCATGCCTTGTGGCTGAAATGCGTGTCGGTC
>JBELIU010000247.1:0-4052 GCA_042090735.1 Novosphingopyxis sp.
GCTTGATCGCCTTGGACAGCAGCATGCCGTTGCCGAAAACGTCGCCGGACATGTCGCCCACGCCGCAAACGCGCACGCTTTCTTGCTGCACGTCGATGCCCATTTCGGCAAAATGTCGCTGGACGGAAATCCAGGCGCCCTTGGCGGTGATGCCCATCGCCTTGTGATCGTAACCGTTGCTGCCGCCGCTGGCGAAGGCATCGCCCAGCCAGAAGCCATGCTCAATCGCGATGGCGTTGGCGGTGTCGCTGAAGGTTGCGGTGCCCTTGTCCGCGGCGACCACGAAATAGGGGTCTTCGCCGTCATGGATGACGACCTGATCGGGATGCACCACCTTGTCTTCGACAATGTTGTCGGTGATCGAAAGGAGGGTGCGGATGAAAATCTTGTAGCATTCGGTGCCTTCCGCGATCCACGCATCGCGGTCCTCGGCCGGATTGGGCAGGCGCTTGGGGAAGAAGCCGCCCTTGGCGCCGGTGGGCACGATCACTGCGTTCTTCACGCGCTGCGCTTTCATCAGACCTAGAATTTCGGTGCGGAAATCGTCGCGCCGGTCGGACCAGCGCAGGCCGCCGCGCGCAACCGGGCCGGCGCGCAGGTGAATACCCTCGACGCGCGGGGAATAGACGAAGATTTCGCGCCACGGCACGGGGGCGGGCAGGCCGGGAATGGCCGCGCTCTCGATCTTGAAGCCCAGCGCTTCTTCCGCACTGTCCGCAAAGGCATTGGTGCGAAGCACGGCGAGCGCCACGGAGCGCAGGCTGCGCAGGATGCGGTCTTCGTCGATGGCGGCCACGTTCAGCAGCAATTCGTCGATCCGCGCGCTTGCGGCGCGACTTTCGCCGTCGCGGTCTCCGTCGAAAGCGGGATCGTGGCGGACACGGAACAGGTGGATCAGCTGGCGCGTGATCTCCGGCGCGCGCGCCAGGCTGTCGATCACGGTCTGCATGGAATAGCTCATGCCGGTCTGGCGTAGATAGCGGAACCAGGCGCGCAACCAGACCACCGCTTCCGGCTCCAGCGCGGCGGAGATGATCAGGCTGTTGAACGGATCATTCTCGACGCTGCCGTCGATCTCGGCGGTGATCGCCCGCTCGATCGTTTCGGCCCGCTCCACCAGCGCTTCGGCCTTGCCGGCATCGCGCACGCCCAGAAGGAAATCGTGGATATAGGCGAACTGCCCGTCGCCGAGCGGGGAGGGGATCTCGCCGAGCACGTCGAAGCCGAAATCTTCCAGCACGGGCACCGCATCGCTGAGTGGCAGCGCGCCGCCCAGATGGTAAATTTTGAGGCGCAGCTGATGGTCCTCGTCGCCTTCCAGACGATAGAGCCGTGCGCCCCGGCGGCGGCCTTCGTCCAGCCCGTGAAGGCGCAGAATATCGGCCGCGGCTTCGTGCGGGTTATAGGCGCTGCGATAGGTGGTGCCGAAATTCTCGGCATAGCGCAGCGAGAGGGCGGCGGCGCGCTTCTCGTCGATGGTCTCGGCCAGCGCGGATTCCACCGCGGGCTGCCAGCCGCGCACCATGCGCTTCAGCTTGGCATCGAGCGCTTCTTCATCGACCACCGCGTTGCGGTCTTCGAGGTTGAGGGTGAAGCGCAGGAGCGCAACCTGTCCGTCTTCCAGCGAGATCGACCAGCTCAACAGTTCGCCTTCGGCGCTGCGCTTCAGCATGTCCTCGATCGATTTGCGCATCGATGTGGAGACGTCGTCGCGCGGCAACCAGACGAAGACGAAGAGATGCCGGCCGAGCGGGGAGCGGGTGGTCAGCAGCTTCGGACGCGGCCGGTCCGACAGCGACATGTTGGTGAGGACGATCCGCTCCAGATCGGCCAGCAGGAAGGTGATCAGCAGATCGTGCGGCAGGCTGGTGAGCGCATGGCTCAACGATTTGCCGGCATGGCCCGACGGATCGAAGCCGAACTTGTCCATCAGGCTCGCCAGATGCGCGCGCAGGACCGGGATGCGGCTGGGCGGCGTGGCTAGCGCGGCGCTGGTCCAAAGGCCGGCATGAAGCGAGATGGCGACGATCTTGTCGCCCTCGCGCACAGGGCACAGCACCAGGTCCATCAGCACTGCGCGGTGCACGGTGGAAACGCGGTTCGCCTTCATCAGCAGGGGCACGCCCTTGCCCTGTTCGAACCATTGGAAGGCACGCTCGCGCGCTTCGTCGGACAGGATCTGATCGTCATCGACGCGCGCGATGCCCAGGCTCTTGGTGCGGCTGCCGTCGCGCGCGATCTGCTCGTGCGCGACCAGCGTCAGATTGCGATCGAGGAACCAGCGCAAGAGCGCGCTGCCATCGCCATCGGGCAGGCTGTCGGCATCTTCGCCCATGGCGACCTGCATCTTCAGCCAGTCGTCCACCGCGGAGCGGACATCGCGCAGCACATCGCGCAGCCCTTCTTCCAGCGCGCGGCGCTGCTTGGCGTCGACCCGTTCGATCTCGATATAGATGAAGCTTTCCGCGCGGTCCGGCCCACTGCGTTCGTTACGGATGGTTTGCAGCACGCCCGCCTTGCTGCGCTCCACCGTCACCACCGGGTGAATCAGGCGATAGATGTCGATACCCTGTCCGGCGATGGCATTCGCCACCGAATCGACCAGGAAGGGCATGTCGTCGTTCGCAATGGCGAGCCGCATGAGGCGCCGTCCGTTGACGCCGGTGAGGCTTTCCATACCGAGGGCCGGTTCGCCGGGCTTGCGGCTATCGGCGGTCTTGAGGACGAAGGCGGCGGCGGCGTTGCACGCCTCATCGTCGAAATGTTCGTCCTCGCCGGGGAGCGCGCTGGCGCGAAATGCCGTGCCCAGAGCGTCGAGGAGCGCCGGATCGACACCCTCCTTAGCGGATTGCGTCTTGTCACCGTCTGCCATGCTGTCCTCGCCGTCCTCGTTCCTGTCGAAGCGCTTCGTTAGCCGCGCTATGCGCCTTGTAATTTTATTACTCAACCCCTCGTATAAGTTCCATCGCCAGCGCCATTTTCTTGCCCCGCGTCCTGCCGCTCGCTAGCGTCCGGCGCGAGAAGAGGGAGTGGGAAATGAAGACCTGGTTCAGGATACCGCTGTGGCAGCGGGTGATCGCGGCATTGGTACTCGGCGTCGTCACCGGCCTGCTCTGGGGGCCGGGTTCGTCCAGCATCAAGATCATCGGCGATGTGTTCATCGCATCGATCAAAATGCTGGTGGTCCCCCTTATCTTCTTCTCGCTGGTTTCCGGCGTCGCCGCGATCGGCGATCTGCGCAAGCTGGGCGCGGTTGGCGGGAGGGCAATGCTGCTGTTCGTCATTACCGGCCAGATCGCGGTGTGGCTGGGCCTGCTACTCGGAACGCTCGTTCAGCCGGGTATCGGCGTCGATGCCAGCAATATCGAAATGGGGCCGGTGCCGGAGCCTTCGGGCGAAGGCTGGCGCGAAATGGTGCTGTCGATCATCCCGCAAAGCCCGGTGCAGGTGATGGCGGACGTCAACGTCCTTCCGCTCATCGTGTTCGCGCTGCTGATCGGCATCGGCATCCTGATGGCCAAGGAGGAGGGCGAGCCGGTCGGCCGTATCTTCGATTCCGGTTCGGTCGTGATGCAAAAGGTCACCATCATCGTGATGGAACTGACGCCGTTCGGCGTGTTCGCCCTGATGGCCTGGGTCGCCGGCAATCTGGGCTATGATGCGCTGCTGGCGCTCGCAAAGCTCGTGGGCCTCAACTATCTGGGCTGCCTGCTCATCATCTTCGTGATGTATTCGGCGATGATCAAGCTGCTGGCGCGTTTGCCGGTGCGGGACTTCTTTCGCGGCATCATCGATGCCATGGCGGTGAGCTACTCCACCGCCTCGTCGAACGCGACGCTGCCGGTCACCATGCGCTGCGCGGAGCGCAATCTGGGCGTCTCGCCCAGCGTCTCCAGCTTCGTGCTGTCGCTCGGCGCCACCATCAACATGAACGGCACCGCCATGTATCTCGGCCTCGCCACCTTGTTCGGCGCGCAGGTGTTCGGGGTAGACCTCAGCTGGGCGGACTATCTCATGATTTCTGTTACGGCGACGCTGGGCGCAGTCGGCGC
>JBELIU010000248.1:0-4069 GCA_042090735.1 Novosphingopyxis sp.
CCTCTACGTCTCGAACGGCAAGATGCGCCGCGCCGCCAACAAGGCGGGCAAGGTGTTCGTCGGCCAACGGATCGACAACCCGGACAGCGATGCCTGGCAGATGCCGCAGGGCGGGATCGACAAAGGCGAGGACGCCGAAGCCGCCGCGTTGCGTGAGCTTGAGGAGGAAACGGGCGTCCCGTCCGACAAGGTTACCATCGTCGCCAGCTCCAAGGAGGAGCTCTTCTATGATCTGCCGCCTGAGCTTCTCGGCAAGATCTGGGGCGGCAAATATTGCGGGCAGCGACAGCGCTGGTTCCTCATGCGCTTCGAGGGTGAGGATGAAGACATCGACATTACCACCCGCCACGCCGAGTTTCGCGCCTGGCGCTGGGCCGATCCCGAAGAGCTGCCGCAGCTGATCGTGCCGTTCAAACGAAAGCTCTATCGCGACATCGTGGAAGAGTTCGGCCCGCTCATCTGACCCGGCCACCTCGTACCGATCATGCTCAAGACGACCATTTTTGCCGCCGCCATTCCGGCCGCGCTGCTGCTGGCAGGCCCTGCGGCCGCGCAGATCAGCGAGCCACTGCGCGGCATGCTCGAGGCTGCAATCGACAGCGGCAATGCGGGCGAGGTCGATACGGTCGCGAAGTACGCCAAGCGGGCGCGGCCCGATGAGGCGGCCGAGATCGATGCGCTGGTGCGCGGCTGGAAGGACAAGGTGGCCGAACGCGAGATCGCGGACCTGCGCAACGCCACCTTTCTGGAGCGCTGGGAAGGACAGGGCCAGCTCGGCTTCAGCCGTTCGACGGGCGGCAGCAACGATCTGGGCCTCAACGCCGGTCTGCAGCTTAAGCGCCTTGGCGCGGACTGGACGCATGCCCTGCGCAGCCAGATCGACTACCAGAAGAGCAACGCCGTCGTCACGCGTGAGCGGATCACCGCCGCGCTGGAGAGCCAGTACCGGTTCAGCGACAACGCCTTTGCCTTCGGCCAGGCCCAGTATGACCGGGACCGGGTGCAGGGCATCGAGCAGCGTTTCGCCATCTCCGGCGGCCTCGGCTGGACGGCTGTGGACGATCCCGGCCTGCGCATCGCGCTGAAGGGTGGCCCCGCCTACCGCTATACCGACTATCGCAACGCGCCGGACGAGCGCGTGATCACCGGCCTCGCCGCGCTGGACGGACGCTGGACCATCACCACCGGCGTGACGCTGAGCCAGCATGCCGAGACCTTCATCGCGGCGGACAACAGCACCTTTGCCTCCACCACCGCACTCGACACCAGCATCCTGGGGCCGCTGAAGGCGCGCTTCTCCTACACGCTCGATTACCAGACGCAGCCGCCCGTCGGCGCGGTGGACCTCAACACGCTGAGCCGCGCGAGCCTGGTCTACGACTTCTGATCGGGCGCGCTCAGGGCTGCTCTTCGGCCCGCCGCTGCGCTTCCTCCACCGTCGTCGCGGGCGTCACCGCCTCGGCCGATCGCACCGGCTTGCGCGCGGCATCCTCGATCGCCATCGAGAGCCGGTCCGCCGCCGCGCAGTCCGACTGGCAGAGCAGCCGCAGCCGCGCCAGATCCTCGCGCGCCCGCTCCAGCGCGCCGCGATCGGCCAAGGCCTGCCCCTCGCCCGCCAGCGCCGCCTGATCGTTCGGATCGCGCTGCAGCGCCTCGCGGTAGAGCCGGATCGCCTTGCCATCCAGCCCTTGCAGCCGCGCGATATCGGCAAGACCCACGAACGCTGCCTTGTAGGCGGGATCCACCGTCAGCGCCGTCTCGTACAATCCGATCGCGCCGTCATAGTCCCCCGCCGCGCCCGCTGCCGCCGCCTGTTCGCCCAGCGCGATGGCGCGCGGATCGATCTCGGGCAGCTCGGGCTTGGTAAGACCGGCGCTCGAAACCATGGCAAGGCCGAGCGAGAGAGCGATGGCGGCGGGTGAGAAGCGCATGATGGTGTCCCAGATGGTGTGCTGCTTGGGTGATGAGCGTGCTATCATGTCGGGGCGAGGATGGCGAAGGTAAAGCCGTCGCTGCCGTCATGGGAAGGGTCGAGCAGCGTGGCCGCGCCATGCGAGCGCCCGGCACCGCTATACGCCACGGCCTGCCAGCCGGGCCGTTCCCCCAGGAGCCGGGCGGCCTGCGCCTCGCCTTCCTCATCCAGCAGCGAGCAGACGACGTAGACCAGTCGCCCACCGGGCGCGACCATGTCCGCGGCGAGATCGAGCAGCCGCGCCTGCAGCGTGGTGAGCGCTTCCAGCCGCTTGGCCGTCAGCCGCCAGCGCGTCTCCGGATTGCGCCGCCAGGTGCCGGTGCCCGAGCACGGCGCATCGACCATCACCAGATCGAACTGCCCGCGCAGCCCCGCCAGCGCCTCCGCCTCCCGGTTCGGATCGAGCAGCAGCGGCTCGGCGATCGTCACGCCCGCGCGGCTGGCACGTTCGGGCAGCTGGCCGAGGCGGCGGCGATCGGTGTCTGCGGCGATCAGGCGGCCTTCGTTCTGCATCATCGCGGCCAGCGCCAGCGTCTTGCCGCCCGCGCCCGCGCACAGATCGAGCACGGTCATGCCTGGCTTCGCGCCGCTGGCCTGACAGATCAGCTGGCTGCCAAGGTCCTGCACCTCGACGCGGCCTTGCGCATAGGCATCAGTGCCCACGATGTCGGTGCCTTCGGGCACGCGCACAGCGTTGGGCGCAGCGGCGAGCGGTTCGGCGCCCGGCAGCTCTTCCAGCAGCGCATAGCGGCTCGCCTTCAGGCTGTTGGCGCGCAGGTCCAGCGGCGCGCGCGCCATCAGCGCATCGAGATCGCCGCGCACGGGCTCTGCAAAGCGATCGACCAGCCAGGCGGGGATGGTGCGGCCCCCGGCGCGCTTCTCGCCCGGCCCGATCGGCGCGGGGCCGTGCGGCGATCCGTCGAACAGCGGCGCGAGATCGGGCTGTTCGGCGGCCAGCCCCACCATCGCCGCGCGCCCGTCCGCAGGCCGATCGCCCCAGCGGCGGATCGCGTTCCAAGCCAGATCGCGCACCGCGCGCCGATCCTTGGACCCCGCGTACCGCCGCGCCTTGAAGAACCCCTTGGCGATCACATCCGCCGCCGGCCCGCCATCGCGCGCCGCGACGATCACCTGATCGAGCAGCTCGATCGCCGACTGCACCCGCGCCGCCGGCGTCATGCGAACCGCTCCAGCTTCACACACTTCACACTGTCCAGGAGCGGAAATTCGTTCAGGCTGCGACCAGCAGAGATGAACAGGGCGGACCGCGCGAGACGGCTGTGTCGGGACAGATCAGAATGCATGAGCCCGATATACGGATTTCGATGAATGTAGGACAGGGGTTTGAACGGCGCCGACCTTGCAAACCCGCGCACCGTCATTGCGAGGAGCCGAAGGCGACGCGGCAATCCAGACCCCTAGCCCAAATGGCAATGATTGAGATATATCAAATCTGATAAGTATCACACCTGCGAAACATCATTGGTGGCCAGAGACGCTATCGGGCTACTGGGCCGATGAAGAAGGAGGTGTAACTTGGCTTCGCCCCGACGGAACTTCAACTAAGTCACTTCCTAAAAGCTTCGGAGCAATTCGGGACGGACATACCATCCGGATGAGTAATGTGGTTGGTGAAGAGTCCGTGTGGGACAACTCTTTCGAGAAAGACTTCGATCAAGCAGACGGAAGCTTCCATCGGGTCTTGAAGTGGCTTAACGAGCTTGATCGGTGCGGACCTCCTTTTGAGACTTCGCTTGCCAAGCGGTTTGTGGCCGCGCCGGTCTTACAGCCAGACTTTGACGAATTGCTGGTCTGTGCCTTCTCTCTGATCGTTCGAAGCCCTCAGTTTCGACAGATTGCCGGAGCATATTCGGTCCACCACGGTATGCCGGGACATGAAAGAAGTGTCAGGCGGGTCATGTTGGCTAACATGAGGCATGGACTAGAAAATTTGACCAAGGCATTCGGCGGGTCGGGGAAGGCCGTTGCTATTTTCTCTCCTGAACGCGAGCTAATATTTGGTGATGGGTTTTTTACCAATGTGACGCCACCGGCGCAGCATATGCTTCGACCACGTGCCATTGTTCCGCTAACCCC
>JBELIU010000249.1:0-4043 GCA_042090735.1 Novosphingopyxis sp.
GAGCAGGCGATCGACGAACTGATTGCGCTGCGCGATGTACCGCCAGCCGATGTGCCGCCCTATTCGGAGGCGAAATATCTCGAGGAAACCGCGCTCCTGCCCGAATGGTTTGCGCCCGCCGCGCACCTGAAGGTCGATCGGGAGGGCTATGACGCGCTGTGGCGGGAGCTTCTCGCTCCGGTAATCGCCGCGCAGACCAAGCCGGTGACGGTGCTGCGCGACTATCATGCCGAAAACATCATGCTGATCGGCGAGGAGCGGCTCGGCCTCCTCGATTTTCAGGACGCGCTGGCCGGCCACCCGGCCTATGACCTCGTGTCGCTTCTGCAGGACGCGCGGCGCGATGTGCCGGAAGATCTCGAGGCGCGTATGCTCGATCGCTACTGCGAGCTGACGGGTGAGGGTGAGGATTTCCGCACGCATTATGCGCTTCTCGGCGCGCAGCGTAATGCCAAGATCATCGGTATTTTCACGCGGCTGTGGCGCCGCGACGGCAAGCCGCGCTATCTGGGCTTTCTGCCCCGCATGTGGAAGCTGCTGGAGCGTGATCTGGCGCATCCCGCCCTCCAACCCATGCGCCAGTGGTTCGACGCGAATGTCCCGGAGGATCGCCGCTCCGAGCTGGTCACCGCCGGGTCGGAGGGCTGAGATGGCGACGGACGGCGCGAAGAAGGTGGCGGGCGCGATGGTGATGGCCGCGGGGCTGGGCAAGCGCATGCGCCCGCTCACCGCGAGCACGCCGAAGCCGCTGGTGCGCGTCGCGGGTCGTCCGCTGATCG
This sequence comes from Novosphingopyxis sp., assembly GCA_042090735.1. Taxonomy (GTDB): domain Bacteria; phylum Pseudomonadota; class Alphaproteobacteria; order Sphingomonadales; family Sphingomonadaceae; genus Novosphingopyxis. Next base: position 780 of record JBELIU010000249.1, read on the forward strand.
ATCACACGCTGGAGCATCTTGCCGCAGCGGGGGCCACCGATGTGGTGGTAAATGTCCATTATCTCGCCGACGCGCTGGAAGGACATGTGCAGACCAGGCCCTTCGGCCTGAATTACACCATCTCGGACGAGCGCGAGAAGCTGCTGGAAACCGGCGGCGGCCTCGTGAAAGCGCTGCCGAAGATCGCGTCCGATCCGTTTTACTGTGTGAACAGCGACAATATCTGGGTCGATGGGCCGCGTTCCGCATTGGTGCAATTGGCCGAGGAGTGGGACGGAGAGCGCATGGATGCGCTGTTGTTACTGGTGCCGCATGCGCGGGCCCATCATCATGGCGGCAGCGGCGATTTCCATCTGGACGGCGCTGGCAGAATATCGCGGCGTCAGGAGCGCAAGGTCGCGCCGTTCATCTTCACCGGCGTGCAGCTTATGGCGAAATCGCTGGTGGAAGGCGACGGCGGAGAGGCGTTCAGCACCAACCGCTTCTGGGACAAGGCCATCGATGCGGGCCGCCTTTATGGCAGTATCTTCGACGGCGAATGGTTCGACATCGGTACGCCCGCGGCCATCAAGCCGACAGAGGCCTGGTTCGCCAATGGTTGAGCGGGGCTGATTGCGGGGCCGATGGGGAGCAGGGCCAAGCCAGCCGTTTACACCATTCCGGCGCATCGAGGCTTCGCCGACGCGCTGGCCGCCGGCATGCTGGATCGCTTCGCCGAAGGAGAGCGCGGGCTTTCAGGTGGCATGGTGCTGGTGCCCAACAACCGCGCCGCGCGGGCCATCACCGATGCGTTCGTCCGCCGCGCCGCGCCGGGCCTTCTACTGCCGCGCCTGGTGGCTGTGGGCGATCTCGACATTGGCGAATCGCTCGGTCTGGCGCTGGACCCTGTCGGTGCGGATGTGCCGCCCGCGGTCGATGCGCTTACCCGGAAACTCGCCGTCGCGCGCATTGTACAACGGCGCATGCGCATCGATGACGAGCGGATCAGCGCACCGGAGGCGCTGCGGCTGGCCGATCAGTTCGCGCGGGCGCTGGATCAGTTGGTGATCGAGCGCAAGGACGCGGCTGCGCTCGATGAGCTACCGCTCGCCGAAGAGCTGGCGGACCATTACCGCCGCTCGTTGAAACTGTTCGCCGATGTGGCAGGCGACTGGGCGAAGCATCTCCGCTCCATCGGCCGCATCGACGTCGCCGAACGGCGCAACCGGCTGCTGGACGGGGTCGCGGCCCGCTGGCGCGAAAGCCCGCCGCCCGGTTTCGTGGTGGCCGCCGGCGTGACGACCGCCGCCCCCGCCGTTGCCGGACTGCTGCGCGCGGTGGCCGAGCTGGAGCGCGGTCAAGTGGTGCTCCCCGATCTCGACATCGCGATGCCGGATGAAGAATGGGCGGAGATCTGTCCGCATGCGCCGCGCGAGGAGGGCCTATCGCCAGAGCCATCGCTGGAAACGCATCCGCAATTCCATCTGAAACTGCTGCTCGATCGCATGGGGATCGCGCGGGACGAGGTGATGCGCTGGGTCCGCTCCGGTGAAAGCGATGCGCCTTCGCGCCGCGCCCATGCGATCAGCAATGCCTTTGCACCGCCCGATGCCACCGGCAAATGGCGTGATCTTCCATCCGAGCGCCGCAGTCTTGCGGGCGTGCGCGTGCTCGAGGCGCCCGACAGCGCGGCCGAAGCACAGGCCATCGCCATTCTGATCCGCGAAGCGCTGAAGCAGCCGGGCAAGAGGGCGGCTCTCGCGACGCCCGATCGGGAACTTGCCAGGCGCGTCGCGGCGCACCTGAAGCGTTGGGAGATCGAGGCGGACGATAGCGCCGGGCGGCCCTTGTCCGAACTGCCGGTGGGTACGCTGATGCTGGCGTTGGCCGAGGCCGCGGCGCAAGATTTCGCTCCGGTCTCGCTACTTACGCTGCTCAAACATCCGCTCGTTCGCAATGCGGACGAGGCGCAGCGGCTAGCCTGGCTGGACCGGGTGCGAACGCTGGATCTGCTACTGCGCGGCCCCCGATCCGCCGGCGGGCTCGGCGGCATCACTGCGCGGATCGAGCGGCGGATCGCGGATGATGGCGAACGGGGGCTCGATACGACGGCATGGAAGCAGCTTTTGGGCTGGTGGTCAGAACTGGCCCCGCAGCTCATGCCGCTCCGCCAGGCGGGCCGCCCGGTCGATGCCGCACTCGAGGCGTTGCGGACCGTGGGCGAGGCTCTGGCGGAAGACCGCCTCTGGCGTGGACGCGAGGGCCGCATGCTGGCCGAGTTGTGGACCGATCTTGCCGCCGGTGTCGCTGCCGGACCGGTTTTGGCCGAGGCCGAGGAATTGCCCGCCTGGATCGAGACTTTGCTCGCAGATATCGCGCTGCGCCCCGCCTATGGCGGCCATCCGCGGGTGGCCATCTACGGCCTGCTGGAAGCGCGATTACAGCAGGCCGATCTCGTCATTTGCGGCGGGCTGAACGAAGGCACCTGGCCGAATTTGCCGCAGCCCGATCCATGGCTTGCTCCGCGGATCAGGCGGGAGCTGGGTTTGCCCGCTCTGGAGCGTTCGATCGGCCTTTCCGCCCATGATCTTGCCGGGCTGATGGGCGCGCCCGAAGTGGTGCTGAGCCGCGCGCGTCGCGACCGGGGCGGACCGGGCGTCGCCTCCCGCTTTCTGTTGCGATTGCAGGCGATGGCCGGAAGCAATTTGCGGACGGATCAGCGCGCGCTGGCGCTCGCAGCGGCCATCGATGCGCCGGAGCGTGTGACGCCCGCCGAGCGTCCGGAGCCGCGCCCGTCCGCCGACCAGCGCCGGGTTGCGCTCAACATCACCGATCTCGACCGGCTGAAGGCCGATCCATTTGCCTTTTACGCCGGGCGTATCCTGGGACTGCGACGTCTCGATCCGGTCGATGCGGACCCGACGCCTGCTTGGCGCGGAACGGCGGTTCACGACATATTGGAGCTTTGGGCAAAGGAAGACGCCTGCGATCCCGCCCGGCTTCATGAACGCGCCATCGCGCTATTGGGCAGCCAGGGCGCGCACCCGCTGATGCGCGCATTGTGGGAGCCGCGTCTGCTTCAGGCCATCGACTGGATAGCCGAGGAAACCGTTCGCCTGCGCGACAAGGAAGGCCGTGAAATCGCCGCAATCGAGAAGCGGGGAGTAATCGATTATGAAGGCGTGACGCTGAAGGGACGCGTGGACCGGATCGATCGCTGCACCGACGGATCGCTGGTCGTCGTCGATTACAAGACCGGCAAGCCGCCCGGCAAATCGCAGGTGC
>JBELIU010000250.1:0-4013 GCA_042090735.1 Novosphingopyxis sp.
CCGGTGCGGCGGATCGCGCAGTCCTGCAGGCTGTACGCTACCCGCTGCAAGGAAGAGCGCGGGCTCTGATCGTAATTGCTCCAGCCGGCGCGAGTAAAGGCGAACAGCTCTCCCGGTACCGCATTTCCGCCCGCGGTGAAGGCGGGCAGGGCATCGCCGACATCGTTGCGCGACATGCGCGGCACGGCCTGCAAAAGGTCCGCGGACAGGGCGCCTACGGTACGGTTCACGATCGACAATTGTTCGAGGCGATTTTGCAGCACTTCCTGTCCGGTCGTGCTGGTGCGCAGCAAAGTCAGCCCGGCGGCCGACAGCAGCGCGAAGATGAACAGCGCCACCAGAAGCTCGATCAGCGTGAAGCCATTGGGACGGGCAGCCGGCATGGTCACAGCTGGAGCGGACGCACGACGGTTAGGATATAAGGCGAGCCGCCATCCGGGCTCGCCACGCCTATGTCGATCCGCATGATCCGTGCATCGGCGGTCATGCTGGCGGTGGTCTGCCAAGCCCACGGCACGCCGCCATTGGTCTGCACACCCTGCTCGGTGCCGAGCGAGGGGGGCGCCGGATCGGTCAGCAGATCGGTGGCGATGTTCTGCGCGACGATGCGCTCCATGGTGACGCGTTCGACATCGCTGGCGGTGCGGATCGTGTAGGCCTGCAACCGGATGAGCGCGAGCGCGGCGAGTGAGAAGACGGCAAGCGCCACCATCATTTCAAGGAGGGTGAAACCGCGTTCGGAGTGCCGGAGAAATGGATTCGCATCCATACCGTAGCCCTGAACTTGTCGAAGGGCGATCCTGGCCGGAGAGCCGTGTTTCGACAAGCTCGGCACTGCGGATAGTGAGGTGCGGCGCTTACTCACCGACGCTCACCTCTCCCGCCGCGTCGACGCGGACATGGGTCTGCCGGTCTGCGCGCACCAGCGTCACGTCGAGCGGTCCGCTGGGAAGCCCGGTGCTGTCGAAGCTGATGCGCGCCTGACCATCGCTCTCTCCGGTCAAGGCCTGCGTTTCGGGCGTCCAGTCGGTGCTGCGCATGGTGCTGTCGGTCACCGGCTCCCAAGCGCCGCTCACGCGTTGCTCGAACCCATAGCCGGATGGAGCGACCCACACGGCCATGCCGCGCGATTGCAGGATCGCCTCGTCACGGATTGCCGCTACGCGTGCCGCGAAACGACTGGAATCGTCGCTGATCGCCCGCTCGTCGCCCGGCAAATTCAGCACCACCGCCGCCGCGCCCAGGCCGATGATGAAGATCACCACCATCAGCTCGACCAGCGTGAAACCGCGTTCGGCGCGTCTACCGGGCAGCAAAGATGGCGCGCTGGATCGCATGTCCCTGCTGTCCCGGAGCGTGATCACTTCTGATAGATGTCGGCATCCAGATCGCTGCCGCCCGGCGCCCCGTCCGCGCCGAAGGAAAACACGGCCGGGCCGCCGTCAGGGCCGGGGTTCTGATACTGATAGGGGCGGCCCCACGGATCCTCGGGCAAGCGCTGGATGTAGCCGCCGCGGCGATAGCGCGCGGGCTGCGCGAGCCCGGCAGGCGCGGAGACAAGCCCCTGCAAGCCGTCCCCCGCGGACGGATAAGTGAGATTGTCGAGACGATATTGTTCGAGCGCCTGACCCAGAATGGCGATGTCCGCCTGTGCCTTGGTCACCATTGCGCGGTCCTGGCTGGGCAGCACGTTGATGATGACGACGGTGGCGAGCAGGCCGATGATGAAGATCACCACCATCAGCTCGACCAGGGTGAAGCCGTTCGCTTCTTGGGAGAGCATCTTGCGGCGGCGGGCGGCAAGGGTGCGTTTGAGGAAGGACTTGAACATGGGGGACCTCTAGGCTCCGGTGAAGTTCTGAAGCTGCAGGATAGGCAGCAGGATGGACAGGATGATGACGGCGACCATGCCGCCCATTACCACGATGATCAGCGGTTCGAGCAGCGATAGCGCGGTGGAGGTGAAGTTGTCGAACTCCCGCTCCAGATAATCCGCGGCGCGCTCCAGCATGGTATCGAGCTGGCCGCTGCTTTCACCGCTGGCGGTAAGATAGACCAGCAGTGGCGGAAACACGCCGGCCGATCGCATCGCGCCCGACAGGCTGCCGCCACCGCGGATCGCCTCGACAATGCCTTCGGTCGCTTCCTTTAGCACCGAGTTGCGCACCGTTTGCGATGTCAGACGAAGGCCTTCGAGCACCGGCAGGCGGGAGGCGACCATGGTGCTCATCGTGCGGGCCATGCGGGCGGCATGCAGATCGCGCAGGAGACGTCCGAGCAATGGCAGGCGCAGCAGCATCGCATCGAAACCGTAGCGGAATTTGGGTTCCTTCAGCATACGCCAGAGCAAAATGCCGAGCGCGATCATGAGGAGCGCGATCACCCACCAATAGGCCGCGAGAAATGCGGAAATGCCGATGACGATGCGGGTGATCAGCGGCAATTGCTGGTCCACATTGTCGAACTGCTCGACGACGCGTGGGACAACCGAGACCATCAGTCCCACCACCACCAGCATCGCGACGATCGCCAGCACGATCGGATAAGCGAGCGCGCCGATCAGCTTGCCGCGCATCTCCGCCTGCCGCTCGAGCAGGTTGGCGAGCCGCTCGGCGATCTGCGGCAGCGATCCGGAGGTCTCGCCGGCCGAAACCATCGCGCGGTAGAGCGGCGGGAAGCTCTTCGGCTCGCGCTTCATCGCCTCTGACAGGCGCTGGCCCTCCAGCACGCCCGAATGGACGTTGCCGAGGATATCGCGCACCTGCTCCTTCTCGTTCTGGCGGCTGATCGTGCGCAGCGCCTCCTCCAGCGGGCTGACCTGGATCAGCGAGCTGAGCTGGCGGGTGAACAGGGTCAGCTGCTTGGTGCCGAGCTACCGTCCCCCGAAATTCAGATTGAGCGATTGGCCTGCGGTCTTGGCCTGCGCAGGTTCGCAGCTGACCACGTAGAAGCTGCGCTCCGTCGGCCGTTCGCGCGCGGCATCGTCGTTTGCCGCGCTGATCCGGCCGCGGCGCTCCTTGCCGGCCGGATCGAGCGCGACATAAGCGAAATCAGGCATCCACGTCCTCACGACGGGAGATGCGGATCGCCTCTTCGGGCGTGGTCTGCCCGCTGGCGACAAGCTTGCGCGCAGCGCTCGACAGGTTGGGCTGTTTCAGGAAGGCGTGCCGCGCGATGATTGCCTCGTCCCCATTGTCGTTGATCAGGCGGCGGATCGTCTCATCGACGCGCACCGCCTCGAACACACCGATACGTCCGGCAAAGCCCGTATTGTTGCACGCGGGGCAGCCGGCGGGCTCGTAAACGATCGTGCCGCTGTCGAACCCGAGCAGAGAGGCGACGCTGCCGCTCGCCTCCACCGGCTTGCGGCATTCCGGGCACAGCCGCCGTACCAGCCGCTGCGCCAGCACGGCGCGCAGCGTGGAGGCAAGAAGGAAAGGCTCCACCTTCATGTCGCGCATACGGGTGATCGCGCCGATCGCGTCATTGGTGTGGACGGTGGATAGAACGAGGTGGCCGGTAAGCGAGGCCTGCACCGCGATATCGGCCGTCTCCCGGTCGCGTATTTCGCCGACCATCACGACGTCCGGGTCCTGACGCAGGATCGCGCGCAGCCCCGCGGCGAAGCTCATGCCGACCTTCGGGTTGACCTGCGTCTGCCCGACGCCGTCGACGGCATATTCCACCGGGTCCTCCACGGTCAGGATATTGCGGCTGCCATCGTTCAACTGCTTGAGGCTGGCGTAGAGCGTGGTCGTCTTGCCCGAGCCCGTGGGCCCGGTGACGAGGATGATGCCATTGGGTTCGGCCAGCGCCTCGCGCAGGATATCCTCCGCGCTTTCCGACATGCCGAGCAGATCGAGATCGATCCCGGCATTGTCCTTGTCCAGGATACGCAGCACCACGCGCTCGCCCGCGCGACTGGGGAGGGTCGAGACGCGCACGTCGAGCAGCTTGCCGCCCAAAGTCAGGCCGATGCGGCCGTCTTGCGGAATGCGCCGTTCGGCAATGTC
>JBELIU010000018.1:0-20909 GCA_042090735.1 Novosphingopyxis sp.
AAATGCTGATTAATGATTATATATCAGGGTCATACGATAGTATGACCACTAAGGTGTGGTATTTCCGCTATCGCCGGCGCGAGGACAACGCCTGAGGCGGCGCGCGGACAGAGAAGCGCAGCTTCTCCCGCGCAACATATTTCGTCGCTAGGCGGCCCGATCGATTGCGGATAATTTCAACGGCATCATCCCTCTCGGTGAAAGCGCCGTGATGCCCGATTTCAGCAGCTTCGATCTCGCAGCCCTGCTTCCCTTCATCGCGGTGGGCTTCGTAGCCCAGTCGATCGACGGCGCGCTGGGCATGGCCTTCGGCGTCATCACCAACACGATGCTCGTCGCCGTTCTGGGCCTGCCGCCGGCGCAGGCGTCGGCGAAGGTACATGTGGTGGAGGTCTTCACCACCGCCGTCTCCGGCATCAGCCATTTCCTCAGCGGCAATGTCGAGTGGCCCCTGTTCTTCCGCCTGTTGCTGCCGGGCCTGATCGGCGGCGTGGCGGGCGCCTATCTGCTCACCAGTATCGACGCCTCGGTGGTGAAGCCCTTCGTGCTGGGGTATCTGGCGCTGATGGGGATCTGGTTGCTCGCGCGCGGGCTGTTCTATCCGCCCAAGTTCAAGAGCGCGACGGTGATCGCCCCGCTCGGCCTGGTCGGCGGCTTCCTGGACGCCGCGGGCGGGGGCGGCTGGGGGCCGGTGGTCACCTCCAACCTGCTGGTGCAGGGCGCCGAGCCGCGCAAGGTGGTGGGCACGGTGAACAGCGTGGAGTTTTTCCTGACCGTCACCGTTTCGGCCACCTTCATCTATCATCTGGGCTTCCAGAGCTTTGCCGGAGCCACGCTGGGGCTGCTGATCGGCGGGGTGGCCGCGGCACCCTTCGGCGCGATCATGGCAAAGCGCTTCAGCCCGAAGATCATGCTGATGATGGTGGGTATCGTGCTGACCGCGACCAGCGTCTTCTCGCTGATGCGCGGGCTGGGCTGAACAGGGCTGCGGGCAGAGCCGCCGCCTGGGGCCTTTTGCCGGTCCGCGTCCGCCGCTATTGAGGGGGGCGACACAGCAAAAGGCACCCCGCTCATGAAGATCTTCGGCTCCTCCTTCTCGCCCTATGCGCGCAAGATCCTGGCATTCTGCGGGGAGGCGGGGATCGATTACGAGTTGCAGGCCGTGGGTCTGGGATCGGACGATCCCGAATTCCTCGCCGCCTCGCCGCTCGGCAAGATCCCGGCGATGGAGGATGACGGCGTGCGCCTCGCCGATTCCAGCGCGATCTGCCATTATCTGGAGGCGAAGCACGATGTGGGGCTGATCCCGCACGATCCCGCATTGCTCGGCAAGACGGTGTGGTGGGACGAGGTGGCCGATACGGAGCTGTTCGCCGCTTTCCAGCCGCTGTTCTTCAACCGCGTGGTCGCGCCGCTTTTTCTGCGGCAGCAGCCGGACGAGGATGCCGCCCGGCGCGCGGAAGAAGGCGCGGTGCCCAAAATCCTGGCCTGGCTGGAGACGCAGATGCCCGAAGAGGGCGAGTGGCTGGTGGGCGAGCGCCTGACCCTGGCCGATATCGCGGTGGCCAGCCCCCTGGTGAACTATGCCCATTGCGGCGGCTCGCTCGATGCCTATCCGCAGGTGCAGGCGTTCGCCGCGCGCATGCACGCGCGCAAGGGATTTGCGAGCAACATCGCCTGGGAAAAGGGCGCGCTGGAAAAGATCCGGGGCGGCTGAAGCCGGCAGGCCATGCTGGCGTTTGGATCACCGGAACATTAACCCCGGCCCAAGCCGCGCGATAAGCTCTTGCCAGATTCCGGCCGATCGGCGACAGATCATTGCGCGAGGGACGTTCAGATTCCGGGAGAGCAATCCTGCCGTTCTCACATTTAGACGGCGCGGCAGTGCCGGACCTGCCGAATGATGAAGCTCTCGTCGGCTTCATCCTGGGCAATGGCCCATCGCTCATCTTCATCAAGGATGAGGAAAGCCGCATCCTCTACGCCAACAAGGCGTTTCTTTCGATATACGCGCCGGACCAGCGCGAGACGCTGATCGGCACGACGACGGTGGAAAGCTTTCCCGAGGAGGAGGCCGAGCTGTTCCTCAGCGAGGATCGCCGCGCCCTCAGGGAAGGCCAGACCGAGATCGTCGAAGAGATCACGGACTGGAAGGCGCAGCGCCGCACGCTGCTATCGCGCAAGATGAGGTACGAAATGGCCGACGGGCAGAAAAGGCTCGTCTGCATTTCCACGGACATCACCGCCCTTGCGGAGCGCGAGCGGCGACTGGTCAGGCTGAACGCGCAGTTGAAAGTGTATTCGCACAGCATCGCGCACGATCTGAAAAACCCGATCTCCAGCATCATCAGCGGGCTGAACATCCTGCAGCGGGACAAGGGCAACCGCCTGAGCGCGCGCGCGGAGTTGGTCGTGAATTCGCTGAAGTAAAGCGCCCAGGGCCTGTCCGGCTACATATCGGCCATGCTGAAGGCTGCGACAGACGAGGTCAGCAAGCTGGATTTCGAACAATATGATCTGAATATCCTGCTGGAAGAGGTGCGGTTCAACATGTCCGCGGCGATCGAGGGGGCAAATGCCAGCTTCAACGTCACCCGTCTGCCGGTGGCTACCGTGGAGCCGAACCTGTTGCGGCAGCTGTTCCAGAACCTGATCGAAAATTCGATCAAATATGCCGATGCGGAGCGGCTCGTCATCACGATCCACCACAAGGAGGGGGGCGGTGAGCATGTTTTCTACGTGGGGGACAATGGCGTCGGCATTCCCGAGGACAAGAAGCGAATGGTCTTCACCCAGTTCTTCAAGGAGGGAAGCGCGGATGGGCTGGGGTTGGGCCTGACGATCTGCCAGCGCATCGCCAATCTTCACGACGGCCATATGGAAATTCACGACCGCGTCGAAAAGGGATGCTGCATGGTCGTGCGGATTGCCGCCCGATAGGCGCGCGCGTTAGCCGCCAAAGGCTGAAGACTGGGCTAAATAACCCAATAGGTACAAAACCGTTGACATCGTCACGCTATTTGGGTACATAAATAGAAGATCGAGATGAAGCGATTCGGGGCAGCGGCCTCCGTCCACCGGGCGGGGGCCTTTTTCATGCGCTCCGTAGGGGTGGGAGGCAGGATATGAGTGTTCTGGTTGTATCGCCGCAGCAGAGCGTACCGCTGCAGCAGCGGCGGCAGCGGTCCAACGAATTCTCGGAAGCGCAGCGCGAAGCGTTTCTCGATAGTCTTGCCGAAACCTGCAATGTCCGCCTGTCCGCCGAACGGGCAGGAATAGCGCCGCCGTCCCTCTATCGTTGGCGCGGGCGCGACATGGATTTTGCCGCGAAGTGGCAGGCGGCGCTTCGGGTCGGCTACGAACGGCTGGAATCGGCGTTGTTACGCAGTGCCCTGCGGGTGGCGGAGCAGGGCGACGCGCAGGAGCCCGGCTGGGCGCCGAAGGCCGAAGGGGCGGCGCCCTTTGCCGATATGACGGTCGCGCAGGCGATGGACCTGCTCCACAAACATCGCGCCAATGTGACCAGTGAGCGCGGCATGCCCATCAGCACCAGACGGCTGCCGACGTCCGCGGAAGTCGATGCGCTCATCCTGGAGCGGATCGCGGTACTCAAAAGGCAGCAGGAGCGGGTATCTTGACCGGCGACGCACAGGATGGCGAGGCGCTGGGGGCCCTGGTCGCGCTGGACGAGACCTCGCAGCGGCTCGTCCTGAGCCAGATGCCGCCGCATTTCAAACTGGACCTCGCCGAGCGCTGGGCGGGCTTCGAACATGACGGCCAGCGCGCGCCGTGCGGGGACTGGCGCGTGTGGCTGATCCGCGCGGGCCGCGGCTTCGGCAAGACGCGCGCGGGCGCGGAGTGGGTGAGCGAATATGCGCGCGCGCATCCCGACGCGCAGATCGCGCTGGTCGGCGCGAATATAGAGGATGCGCGGCGGGTGATGGTGGAGGGGCGCAGCGGCGTGCTCGCCGTGGCGCGATCCCATGAAAAGCCGCGCTGGAAGAAGGGGGCGGGCACGGTGCATTTCGATAGCGGCGCCGTCGCCACCATCTTCTCCGCCGAAACGCCCGAGGCACTGCGTGGACCGGAACATCACGCCGCCTGGTGCGACGAGCTGGCCAAATGGCGGCATGCCAAGCCCGTGTGGGACAATCTGATCCTGGGCCTCAGGCTGGGCGATCATCCGCAAGCGGTGGTGACGACCACGCCGCGCAGCGTGCCGATTATGCGCACGATCATGGCGATGGACGGCTTCGTCGAGACCCGGGGGGCCACGCGCGACAATCCGCATCTCTCGGCCCGCGTGGTGGCCGATCTGGAGGCGCAATATGGCCAGAGCAATCTGGGGCGGCAGGAGCTTTCGGGCGAGCTGCTCGACGATGTCGAGGGCGCGCTGTGGAGCCGTGCGCTGCTGGAGGCGCGCCGCTGCGCTCCGCCGGAGCACACGGCCCGCGTCGTCGTCGGCGTCGATCCGCCTGCGGGGGCAGGCGAGGGCGATGCCTGCGGGATCGTCGTCGCCGCGCTGCTGCGCGGCGGGCGGGCCGTGGCGATGGCCGATGCCAGCGTGGAGGGCGTGGTACCGGCGGGCTGGGCCCGCGCCGTCGCCTCCGCCGCGCGCGAATGGGGCGCGGACCGGGTGATCGCGGAGGCCAACCAGGGCGGCGCGATGGTGGAAAGCGTGCTGCGTGCCGCCGATGCCGCGCTGCCCGTGCGGCTGGTCCATGCCAGCCGCGGCAAGGCAGCGCGCGCAGAGCCGGTCGCCGCGCTCTACGAGGCGGACAAGGTGCACCATGCAGGCTATTTCGCGAAGCTGGAGGACCAGCTCTGCGGCCTGCTGGCGGGCGGCGGCTATGAAGGCCCCGGCCGCTCCCCGGACCGCGCCGATGCGCTCGTCTGGGCGATCACCGCGCTGCTGCTGAACAAGCGCGGCGAAGTGCAGGTGCGCGGACTGTAATCATAGTCCTTCCCGTGCCGGGAGGATCAGAAAGGACATACTCATGACCATCCTCGATACCCTGCGCCTTGCCTTCAAGGGGGCGGGCGCGGGCGGGCGCCCGCGTCTGGCGCGCTGGTTCCAATCGCCCTGGGGCGCGGCCCTCACCGATGACGCGCCCTTTTCCTATGATGCCGCGGTGCGCGCCGGTTACGAACGCAACCCCGTCGCCCAGCGCGCCGTGCGGCTGGTGGCCGAGGGCGTCGGCGCCGCGCCGGTCGAGAGCGATACGCCCGGCCTCGCCGCGCTCGCCAATGCATCGAGCGGGGGCCAGCGCCTGTTCGAAACGGTGGCCGCGCAGCTGCTCCTGCACGGCAACGCCTTTGTGCAGATCTTGCGCAGCCCCGGCGGCGAGGCGGCGGAGCTGTTCGCGCTCCGGCCGGACCGCGTCACCATCGTCCCCGATGCGCGCGGCTGGCCCGCCGCCTTCCAGTATCGCGCGGGCGATGCGGTGGAGACGATCGACGCGATCGGCACCGACGGGCGGCCGCAGATCGTCCACATCAAGGGCTATCATCCGCTCGATGACCATTACGGCCTCGGCTGCCTCGGCGCGGCGGCGGAGGCGATCGGCCTGCACAATGCCGCCACCCGCTGGAACCGCGCGCTGCTGGATAACGGCGCGCGGCCCAGCGGCGCGCTGGTCTACGATCCGGGCGACGGCTCCACCCTCTCGCCCGAACAGTTCGCCCGCCTGAAGGCGGAGCTGGAGAGCGCCTATCAGGGCCCCGGCAATAGCGGACGGCCTATGCTGCTGGAAGGTGGCCTCAGCTGGCAATCGATGGCGATGAGCCCGGCGGACATGGACTTCGCCGGGCTGAAGGAGGCCGCCGCGCGCGACATCGCGCTCGCCTTCGGGGTGCCGCCGATGCTGCTCGGCCTGCCCGGAGACAATAGTTACGCGAACTATCGCGAGGCGAACAAGGCGCTGTGGCGGCTCACCTTGCTGCCGCTGGCGACCACCATCTGCGAGGCGCTGACCGAAGGTCTGGCAGACTGGTTTCCGGCCGCGGCGCTGACGATCTCGGTCGACCATGTGCCCGCTTTGTCCGAGGACCGCGAGCGGCTCTGGTCCAGCGTGACGGCGGCCGACTTCCTCAGCCGTGAGGAGAAGCGGGAGATGCTGGGGCTGACGGCGAAGGAGGCGGTATGATCACGAACGACATGCTCGCCGGCCTGGCGCTCGAGGCGCGGCGCGAGGGGATCGACGCGGTGACGCTGCGCGCGATCGTGGAGGAGGCGAGCGATGCCGGGGCCGCCCGCGCGCTGGAACGGCTCGGCCTCGCGGACCCGCAGGCGCATGGCGACGTGCGCGAGCTGCGCCAGCTGCTCGACGCCTGGCGCGAGGCGAAGCGCGGCGCGCTGAAGGCCGGGCTCGACTGGCTGGTCAAGGCGCTGATCGCGCTGATGCTGATCGGCATCGCCGTGCGCATCGGCGTGGGGGAGCTGGTGCGATGAGCTTTTCCTACCAAACCACATCCGTTCGGCCTGAGCTTGTCGAAGGGCCGTCCTGTTTTGCCCGACAGAAGGACGGGGCTTCGACAGGCTCAGCCCGAACGGAGGAGGTCGTTTCCGGGGCCCTCCGCATCGCCGGATATGCTGCCATCTTCGGCATCGAGGATCGCGGCGGAGACATCCTCCAACCCGGTGCCTTCGCCGCTACCCTCGCCGCGCAGCCACCGGGCGGGCTCCCGCTTCTGTGGCAGCACGATCCGCTGCGCCGCATCGGCACCGTCACTTACGCCGCCGAGGACCGCAAGGGGCTGCGCGTTATTGCGCAGCTGACCGCCGAAGGCACCGCGCTCGCCCGCCGCGACTGGGGCGGCGGCCTCAGCTTCGGTTACCGCGTCCGGATGAGTGAAGGTACCCGCCCCCGCCGCCTGCTGGCGCTCGATCTCGTCGAAGTCAGCCTGGTCCGCCTGCCGATGGAGGCGCTGGCGCGGGTGCATCGTTTGAGCGGCTGAGGGTTCCTATCCGCCGCTTCCCACGCCGCCTCCGGGCGGCTTTTTTTGTGTCCAGAATCCACCCCCCGAGAAAAGGACATCCCATGGATATCATGACCACCAACGCCGCGCCGCAGTCTGCGGTGACGCCTGCCGCCGATCCGCTGGAGGCGTCGTTCGATACGGTGCTGCGTGCGGACGCGCACGAGGCGAAGATTGCGGGCCTGCGCACCGATGTCGATGCGTTGACGAGCGATGTCGGCGGTTTGCGCAGCCGGATGGACAAGGTGGCCGCGGCCGCCGCGCGTCCGGTGCTGGCCTCCACCATCGCGGGTGAAGGCGGCGAAGCGCCGGCGTCCGCGGCGCCCGAAGTGAAGAGTTTTATCGAAGGCTATCTGCGGCGTGGGCGGGAGACGGAGGTGAAGTCGCTTTCGTCCGCGTCCGGCCCGGAAGGCGGCTATGCCGTGCCGCGTCAGATCGATGCGCTGATCGGGCGCAGCTTGCTCGATATCTCGCCGATCCGCGCGATCGCCACCGTGGTGCAGACCGGCACAGCCGGATACCGCAAGCTGGTGACGACCGGCGGCACCCCGTCCGGCTGGGTGATCGAGACGGCGGGGCGGCCCGCCACGGCCACGCCGGACTTTGCCGAAATTGCCCCGCCGACCGGCGAGCTTTACGCCAACCCTGCCGCGAGCCAGGCGATGCTCGACGACGCGGCGTTCGATGTGCAGGCCTGGCTGGCGGACGAGATCGCCCGCGAGTTTGCCCGGGCCGAGGGCGCGGCGTTCGTGAATGGCAGCGGGGTGAACCAGCCGCGCGGCTTCCTGTCCGTCACCATGACCGACGAGCCGGACGATGTGCGTGCCTTCGGGCAGATGCAATATGTCCCCAGCGGTTCGTCCGGTAGCTTCGGCAGTACCAATCCGGAAGATGCGCTGGTCGATCTGGTCCATGCGCTGCGGCCCGCCTACCGGCAGGGGGCGGCGTTCGTGATGAACTCGGCAACGCTCGCGCGCATCCGCAAGTTCAAGACCGCGGACGGCGCGTTCCTGTGGCAGCCCTCGCTCGCCGCCGGGCGGCCCGACACGCTGCTCGGTTATCCGCTGGTGGAGGCGGAGGACATGCCGGACATGGCCGCCGATGCGCCCGCCATTGCCTTCGGCAATTTCCGCGAAGGCTATCTGATCGCCGAGCGTAGCGCGACGAGCATCCTGCGCGATCCCTTCACCAACAAGCCCTTCGTGCACTTCTACGCGACGAAGCGCGTGGGCGGCCAGGTGATGAATGCCGAGGCGATCAAGGTTTTGCGGTTCAGCGCTTCGTAAACGCCATATCCTCCCCTCGCTCTGGCGAGGGGAGGGGGACCGTTTGCCGAAGGCAAATGGTGGAGGGGCCGTAGCGCTCTGATTCGATCGAGCAGAGCGGTGCCGGGCGGTTCTGCTCGCCCCTCCACCCCTCCCCGAGCCGAGCTCGGGAAGGATTTCTCTACTCCACTCATCCCGAAAGGAGCCAGGCTGATGGGCCTTGTTACCAGCACACCGCCCGATCTCGGCCCCGCCGCGCTCGCCGCGCTGAAGCAATATCTGCGCATCACGATCGAGAGCGAGGATGCCGCGCTGACCGAGCAGCTGCGCAGCGCCTATGAACAGTGCGAACGCTTCTTGGGCACCACGCTGCTTTTGCGCGATTATGCCGAGTTGCTCACCGCCGGTTCCGGCTGGCAGACGCTGACGCATCGGCCCGTACTGTCGATCGAAACGGTCGACGGGCTGCTCGCGGAAGGATCGGATATCGCGCTGCCGGTCGATGCCTATGCGATCGACATCGCGGCGGACGGCGGCGGGCGTATCCGGATCGAGCGGCCGGGCGCGGCGGGCCGGGTGCGCGTCCACTACAGCGCCGGGCTGGCGGCGCATTGGGACGGCGTGCCCGAAGCGCTGCGCCAGGGCATCGTGCGGCTGGCGGCGTTCGGGTTTTCGGAGCGTCCGGCGCAAGCAGCCGTCCCCGCTGCCGTCACGGCCTTGTGGCGGCCATGGCGCCGGATGGTGATTGCATGAGCGGGCTGGAGGGAAGCGGGCGCGCGGCGCGGGCGCTGTTCCGGCGCGGAGCCGCCATGGCTGCGCGGCGGGTGGAGCGGCGCAAGGCGCTGCTGGCGCAGCTCTATGGCGAGGCGCTGCCCGATGCACAGGTGACGCGCGACGCGTATGGTGTGACGGTCCAGGCGCGCGGGCTTTTCGCGCGGCTGATGCGCGGTGCACGGCTGCGCTGGCCCGGCGGGTGGCTGCGATGAGCGCGGCGAGCATGCTGCGCGATGCTGCACTTGCGGCGCTGCGAGCCGATCCGCTGCTGAGCGCGCGGCTCAACGGCGTTTACGACAGCGTACCGGCTGGCGCGCAGCCGCCTTTCGCTCACCTGCCCGATATCCTGTCGGTCGACTGGGGCACCAAAACCGCGCGGGGCCGCGAGGTGCGGCTCGGCGTCATGATCGAAGCTCCCGAGGCGACGGCGCTGCCCGAACTGGCGGACGCCGCCGAGGCCGCGGTCCTGGCGTTGCCGCCGGACCTGCCCGGCTGGCGCATCGCAAGCTGCGTCTATCTGCGCGGCCTCGCCAGCGACGAGGGCAAGCGGCGGCGGCGCCTGATCGAATTCCGGATGCGGATGCTGGAGCACTGACGATCCTCCCCAAGCGCGCTTGGGGACGACTGTTTTAGGGAAAAAGGAGAACCAATATGCCGGCTGAAAAGGGCAGTGCCTTTCTACTCAAGATCGGCGACGGGGCGGCGAGCCCCGCTTACGCCACCATCGCGGGCCTGCGCACAACGCAGCTGTCGATCAATGGCGAGGCGGTGAATGTCACCAGCAAGGATAGCGGCGGCTGGCGCGAGCTGTTGTCGGGCGCGGGCGTGCGCTCCGTCAGCGTTTCGGGCGCCGGGATCTTCACCGGCTCCGATGCCGAAACGCGGCTGCGCGGCCACGCGCTCGGCGGCGTGATCGACGATTATGAACTGAGCTTCGAAAGCGGCGAGCGGATGCGCGGGCGCTTCCTGGTCAGCCGCCTCGATTATGCCGGCGATTACAATGGCGAGCGCAATTACACGCTGAGCCTGGAAAGCTCCGGCGCGGTGGCGAGCCTGTGAGCGCGGCGGCAAACCCCGCGCGCGGGGAAGCATCGCTGCGCGTCGGCGGGGAGGCGCTTCGGTTGCGTCCTAGCTTTGCCGCGCTGGTGGCGGCCGAGGAGGAGCTCGGGCCGCTGTTCGCGCTGGTGGAACGCGCTGCGGCGGGGGAGCTTCGGCTCGGCGAACTGGCGGCGCTGTTCTGGCACTGCCTGGCCGATGGGCCGGGCGGCCTCACCCGCGAACGCTTCGGCGAGGCGCTGGCCGAGGCGGGTCTCGCCGCGCTGACCCCGGCGCTGCGCGTGCTTCTGAAGCAGATTTTGCAGGGGCGGTGAGGGGGTGACCTTCGCCGACAGTGCCCTGCGCCTGTCCGCCGTCGCCGCGCATCGGCTTCACTGGCGGCCGGACGACTTCTGGGCGGCCACGCCCGCGGAACTCGCCGCGATCCTGGTGCCGCCGGGCGAAACGCAGGCGCCGCCCGATCTCGACGATCTGATGGAAAGATTTCCCGATGGATGAAGAACTCGAAACGCTGGTGATCGGCGTGCGCGCCGACACGCAAGGCTTTGCGCGCGATGTGCAGGCGATGCGCGCGCAGCTCGACGGGCCGATGGCGGACGGCATGGAGCGGGCAGGACGCGCGCTTGAACGCGGGCTCAGTTCCGCGATCCGGCGTGGTCAGTTCGGTTTCGAGGAGCTGAAGGCGGTGGCGCTCTCGGTTCTCGACGAGATCGCCAGCGCTGCATTTCGCGCAGGGATTGGATCGCTACTCGGCGGTTCTGGCGGCGGGGCGGGGGCATCCATCGGCGGCATTATCGGTCAACTGCTCGGCGCGCCGGGCCGCGCGACCGGCGGCCCGGTGTCGCCCGGCCGCGCTTACCGCGTGGGTGAGCGCGGGCCGGAATGGTTCGTGCCGACCTCCAGCGGACGCGTGGAGGCGGCGGGCGCTCCCCCGGGAATGAGCGGCGCCCCGGTGGTGAACCTCACCGTCCACATCGCCGACCGCGTCGGCAGTGCCCCGCAGGCGCTGCAACGATCGAGCCGCCAGGTCGCCCGCGCCGTGAAGCGCGCGCTCGAGGCTTAGAAACGCCCCTTTCGGGAGAAATCCTCATGCCCCACTGGCTGGCCCGCCCGGACCATGCAGCGGCGGTCGAGCAAGGCCATATGGCCCGGTTCGACGCGCGCTTCTGGACCGTCAATTTTCCGCGTCCCATGATGGCGTCTACCGTCACCACCGGCCCCGCTTCGCTGCGCGTCGATGCGGTGTTCTATAATACCGACGATCTCGCCGGGCTGATCTGGGAGAGCGAGGACCGCTGGGACCATCCGCTGCTCGCCTATGAAACGGTGCGCGATTATTCGCGGCTGACGCTGCGCTTCCACTGGCGCTCCACCGGCCTGATGCCGCTCGATGCGATCAATGGCCCCACGCTGACGATCGAGGGGCGCGACGCCGCCGGAAATCGGCGCAGCTGGTATGTGCGCCTGTGGAACTATGCCGTCGGCACCCCGCAGGACGCGGCCATCACGCTGCCGTTCCAATCGCTCGCTGGCGGGTTCCTGCTGCCGGGAGAGGCCGATCCCGTGCATCCTTACGATATCGACCGGCTATTCATCTCGCTCGTGCCGCCGGGTTATACGGGCGAGGCGGGGCGGCTCGCCCAGCCCGCCGACGCGCGGGTGGATATCAGCGATATCGGCTGCGACGGCGAACGGGCGGTGATCGGCATCGCCGACGCGATGCTGCCCGAACATCCGCTGCGCATGGCGACAGGCTATGACGATGCCTACAATCAGAGCCCGGAGCGGCTGCTGCGCCAGATCCGCGCGCTCGGCTATCGCGGGATCATCAACCATTATGTGGGCATGAGCCATTATTTCCGGCTCGAGAGCAGCGGGCCGGGGCTCTATGTTTCGCTGGCTGGCGGCACGCTCAACGCCCCGTGCAGCGCCTGGCACCGCGATTTCGCGGCGCGCGCGCTGGCGATGGGGTTCGAGACGATCCTGTCGCTCAGTTTCGAACTGTTCGACGCGCATTGCTGGAACGACTGGAAGCAGCGCGCCGAAAACGGCGATCCCGCGCTGACCGGCTGGGACCCGCCCTCCACCTTGCTCTCGCCCGCGCATGGCGGCGCGATGGGCTATCTGCGCAGCGTCGGCCGCGCTTTTGCCGCGATCCAGCGCGATGCGGGCCAGGCCGTGCGCTTTCAGATCGGCGAGCCCTGGTGGTGGATCATGCCGGACAGGCGGATCTGCCTCTACGATGCGGCGGCGTGGGATGCCTTTGGCAGCGCCATCGTATCGATCCCCTCGATCGACGGTGCGAAAACGCCCGCGCAGCAGGCGATGCTGGACCAGGCGGGCGCCATGCTGGCCGATGCCACTGCGGCGCTGGCCGATGCGGTGCGGGATGAAGCGGGCGGCGCAGGCGCAACGCTGTATCTGCTCCTCTATCTTCCCACCGTGCTGGATGCATCCGCGCCCGACGCCCGGCGCGCCAATGTCCCGATCGGCTGGGCGGCACCCGCCTTCGATGTGCTGCAGCTGGAAGATTATGACTGGACCGTCGCGGCCAATCACGCGGGCACCGAAAGCGGCGTCGCCGCGATGACCGCGCGGCTCGGCTATCCGCTGGCCGCGCAGGAGTATTTTGCAGGCTTCGTGCTGAAACCGGAAGACGCGCCGCAATGGCAGGCCATCGCCCGTGCGATCGATCTGGCCGAGGCGCGGACGCCCGCGCGCAACTATGTCTGGGCGCTGCCGCAGGTGGCGCGCGACGGCTTCACCTATTTTCAGCTGGAGGAGGATGCCATGCGCGGCTTCGATGATGTGCGCTTTCCCATCGCGATCGGGCGGCACGCCGCCGTCACGCCCAAATTTTCGACCGGTATCGTCACCACGCTGTCCGGGCGTGAGCGCCGGACGAGCGACTGGGCGGATGCGCGCCTTTCCTTCGATGCGGGCCCTGGGGTGCGCAGCGATGCGGACGCCGCCGACCTCATCGCCTTCTTCCGTGCCCGGCGCGGCGCGGCCATCGGCTTTCGGTTTACCGATCCCAGCGACAGCAGCTCGGCCGGAATGAACGATGCGCCCGGCGCCTTCGATCAGCGCATCGGCACGGGCGACGGCCTTGCCACCGATTTCCCGCTTATCAAGACCTATGGGTCGGGCGAGGCGGAGCAGCAACGGCGCATCACGCGCCCTGTCTCCGGCACGCTGCGCGCCGGCCTCGATGGCGTGGAGACGCAAGCCTTTACGGTGCAGCCGCTCGGCATCTTGCGCTTCGACTCGCCCCCGCCGGACGGCGCCGCGATCACCGCGGGCTTCCGCTTCGACGTTCCCGTGCGATTTGCCGAAGACCGCCTCGACATCGCCGCCGTGACCCAGGGCGCAGCCGACCTGGCAAGCGTGCCGCTGATCGAGATCAAGGAGTGAGGGCATGACCCACTGGCTCGACGAACCCTGCGCCACCGTCGCTTATGCCTGGACCATGATCCGGCGGGACGGGGTGGCGTTGGGGTTCACGTCGCACGACCGCGATCTGGTGATCGACGGGCTGCTCCACCGCGCGGGGCCCGGCATGGTGCCGAGCGCGATCGTCGAGACCGCGAAGCTGGACGGCGATGGCGTGGATATCGATGGCGGGCTCAGCAGTGCGGCGATCAGCGAGGCCGATCTGGATGCGGGGCGCTGGGATGGCGCAACGCTCGAAATTCGGCTGGTCGACTGGAGCGATACGGCAAACCGACGTTCGCTGGCCAAGGGTGAGCTAGGTGAGCTCAGCCGCAGCGGCGGTGCGTTTCGCGCGGAATTGCGCGGTCCTGCAGCAGCGCTGGACCGCCCCGTGGCACCGCGCACCTCCCCCGCCTGCCGCGCCGATTTCGGAGGGCCGGAATGCGGCCTCGATCCCATGCGGTTCACCCGCGAATTTGCGGTGACGGGCATCGAGGAGGAAAAGCTCACGCTCGCCGGGCTTGCCGATGGCGCCCTATATCGTTTCGGGCGGCTGCGCTTCCTGTCGGGCGCGGCGTGCGGGATGATTCACGACATCGCGGACGCGGCGGGCGCGGACATCTGGCTCACCGAACCGCCCCGGCTGGCAGTGGGAGAAGGCACTCGCGTAGCCCTCATTCACGGCTGCGACCGCTCGATTGCTACTTGCGTGGGCCGCTTCGGCAATGCCGTCAATTTCCGCGGCGAACCCCATCTGCCCGGCAATGATCTGCTCACTCGCTATCCGGGCGGCCGCTGATGGATCGTCAGGATATCGGCGTGCGTGCGCTGGCCCTGATCGGCTCTCGCTTTCGCATCGGCGGCCGCGACACCGCGACGGGGCTGGATTGCATCGGCCTCGCCGCGCTGGCCTTGGGCCGCGAGCTGCCGCTCCCGGCGGGCTATCGCCTGCCGAGCGCAAGCGCGGATCGTTGGCACCTCTGGTTCGAGAAGCAATGCTTTGTACCGGTGCAGGGACAATTTGAGCCCGGCGATCTGGTGCTGGTGCGCGCAGGGCCGCTCCAGCTTCATCTGCTGGTTACGGTGCCGGGCGGCTTCGTCCACGCCCATGCCGGCCTTCGCCGCGTCGTATTCCTGCCCGGCCAGCCTCTCTGGCCGATCGTCTCGGTCTGGCGCGCGCCTTTCATTTTCGGAGATTGACGCATGGCGACCATCGTCTTCAACGCCGTCGGGTTCGCGCTCGGCGGGCCGATCGGCGCTGCCATCGGCAGTCTTGCCGGGCGCGCGCTCGATCAGACCATTTTCGGCGGGGCGAAAGGCCGGGAAGGGCCGCGGCTGAAGGAGCTGGACGTGCAGACGTCGAGCTATGGCAGCGAAATTCCGGCGATGTTCGGCACCATGCGCGTGGCGGGCACGGTGATCTGGGCGATGCCCCTCAGCGAACATGTCAGCAGCGATGGCGGCGGCAAGGGAAGGCCGGGACAGACCAATTACAGCTATAGTGCGAGCCTCGCGGTCGCGCTGTCTTCACGCCCGGCGGAACGGATCGGACGGATCTGGGCGGACGGGAACCTGCTGCGCGGCGCAGGCGGCGACTTCAAGGTGGAAACCGGATTTCGCTTCCATGCCGGCCATGGCGATCAGGCTGCGGACCCGCTGATCGCGCAGGCGGAAGGCTCCGAGGCCCCGGCCTATCGTGGCATTGCGCTCGCTGTGTTCGAGGATCTGCAGCTCGCCGATTACGGCAACCGCATCCCTTCGCTCAGCTTCGAAATGATCGAGCGCGACGGATCGGTGCGTCTGGTGGAGATCGCGCGCGAGACCGGCGGGGGCCGCGTGGATGGCGATGCCCAAGATGGGGTGGGCGGCTTTGCGCTGGCCGGCAGTGCGCACGATGTCATCGAGCTGATCGCCGAGAGCACCGGGCTTCGTCTGTCGCGCGATGCGGCGGGATTTCGCTTCGACGCCGACCCCGTTTCCGTTGGCAGTGCGAAAGACCCGGTCGTCGCGATCGGTTCTGACGCTGTCGATCGACCGGAACGAAGCCGCGCCCCGCTGGCCGATTATCCGGCGGCGGTCGAGCTTCGCTATTACGATCCCGCGCGGGACTATCAGGCGGGCTTGCAACGCGCGCGGCGCGCGGGCGCAGGGCGTGATGTGCGCCAGCTCGATTTTCCTGCAGCGCTGGACGCGGACGCTGCCGCCCGGCTGGCCGAAATACTCGCCCGCCGCTCAGGGGCCGAGCGCGAACAGCTGCGCATCGCGGTGCCCTATGGAGAGGCCGAACCGCGCGCAGGCCGCACGCTGGCATTCGGCGGAGGCGTCTGGGCAATTGCCGAGATCGAACATCGGCGCGGCGCGATGATGCTGACCGCGCGGTCGCAGGGCGTGCGCACGCCGATCACACCCGCAGCGGTGCCTAGCCGTTCGATCAGCGCGGTGGACGAAGCGCAAGGGCCCACAACGCTCCGTCTGGTGGAGCTGCCCGATATTGCCCGGCGCGGCGCAGACCGTCCCATGGTGGCGGTGGCTGCCACGGGTGCTCAGGCAGGCTGGCGGCGCGCTGCGTTGTCGATCGGGCCATCGCTCGATGCGCTGCGACCGATCGGCCCAACCGCGCCCGCCGCGATCATGGGCGTGCTGGAAACAGCGTTACCAGCAGGAAGCATCGGACTGATCGATGACAGGCAGGGGGTTGTCGTCCGGCTGGTGCGGGACGCGGCACTGGGCGACGCCGATCGCGAGGCCCTTTTTGCAGGCACCAACCTCGCATCGATCGGCGGCGAAGTGGTGCAATTCGAGCGCGCGGTCGCGCTGGGCAATGGGCGATACCGGCTGGAACGGTTCCATCGCCGGCTTTTCGGGAGCACAGCCGAGGATGCCGCGGCGGGCGCGGAATTCCTGTGTCTGGAAATGGGCCGGATGCGCCTGCTGGACGAGCCGGAGGTCGCGCCCGGCCTGCCGCTGTTCGTAACCGCAGTCGGCGTTGGCGATGAAGCGGCGGTCGTCGGATCGCTGTCCGTTCTTGGCCGTGCAACCCTCCCGCTCTCACCCGTCCATCTGGCCGCAGTCCCGCAGTCCGATGGGGATTTGCGGATCGTCTGGATGCGTCGCTCTCGCCTTGGTTCCGACTGGTCTCTGCAGGTGGAGCCGCCGCTGGGCGAGGACAGGGAGCGCTACCGGCTTTCGATTGCAGATGCCGAAGGCTCCGTCTTGCTCGAGCGCGAATGCGATGCGCCAGAGCTCGTCATAGCGGAAAGCACTATCACCGACTGGAAGAACCACGGGCATGTGGCGGTCGCGATCACGGCCCGTCAGATCGGCCGCCATGGCCTCTCCCCAGCCGCCCATCTCATCTATCCCATCTAATCGGAGACCATCATGACCGAGCTTGCCAGCAGCCGTTTCGCTCTACCCTATCTGGCGCTAGCCCAGGTACAGAAGGAGGTGACGCATAATGAGGCGCTCGCGCTCATCGATCTGCTTCTCCATCCCGTGTGCGAAGGGACGCTCGATGATCCATCCGCACTTCTGCCGGAGCCGGGGCAGTGCTGGATTGTCGGCGCGGATGCTGCCGGTGCTTGGGGCGGGCATGCGAACCAGCTGGCCGGTTGGACCGAAGGCGGGTGGCGGTTCGCGGTCCCGGTTGAGGCTATGAGCATGTTCGATCGCTCCACCGGCGGATCTCTGACTTTTCGGGACGGGTTGTGGAGCGCGCCGGAAAGCATCCTGCTGCCTTCGGGCGGATCGGTGATCGACAGGGAGGCACGTGATTCGTTCACGGCCCTCGTTACGGCTTTGGAACGAGCGGGTATTCTTCTTGCTACGATTTCGTAACGACCCTATTCCCCTCGCATCCGATTTTCGGCTGAATTAACCGGAAAAAGGAGACATTTTCGCAACAGTGGGAACCAATGTCCGCTTGCACCCGTTGCAGCGTCCGGATAGTAGATAACTACCGAATTTAGTTCCTAAATAGATAGAGGGGAATTTAATGCGTAAGCTAGCAATAGGTGTGGCACTTGCCACCACCGCGCTCACGCCAGCCATGGCACGCGACGGAGCGTGGTATGCGGGCGTCGAAGGCGGGCCCATGCTCGTCGAAGATACCGATTTCGATGTGAATGGTGTTCGCGATGATTTGACCATCGATCACGACTACGGCTACAACTTCGACGGCATCGTCGGTTACGATTTCGGTGCGTTCCGCATCGAGGCCGAAGTTGGTTACCAGCGCGCAGACGCTGACGAGGTGATCACCGGCTCGCAGGCTATCGGCGGCCGTAATATCGGTGCTGGCTCTACCAGCGATGTGAACGGGTATACCGACGCGCTCAGCTTCATGTTGAACGGTCTGCTGGACTTCGGCGACGATGACGGCATTCAGGGCTTCGTCGGCGGTGGCGCCGGTGTGGCTCGCGTCAAGCAGGTCGCAACCCTCGCAAACACGTTCGTCGACGACTCCGACACCGGTTTCGCTTGGCAGGCCATTGCAGGCGTTCGCGCTCCGCTGACCACTAACATCGATGTTGGCCTGAAGTACAAGTTCTTCAACGTGCCTGACGTGGATCTGGTGAGCAACCTTGGCGATACCTATGAAGGTCGCTATCGTTCGCACAGCATCCTCGGCAGCCTGATCTTCAACTTCGGCGCTCCTGAGCCCGTCGTTGCGCCGCCGCCGCCGCCCCCGCCGGCAGCAGCTCCCCCGCCGCCTCCTCCGCCGGCGCCGCGTCCCGCGGCCTGCAACGAGGGTCCGTATCTGGTGTTCTTCGACTGGGATAAGTCGAACATTCGTCCCGATGCGGCCACCGTGCTCGACAACGCGGTTGCTCAGTACGCCAATTGCGGTTCGGCTCGCGTCATGCTTGCCGGTTACACCGATACTTCGGGTACCGCGCAGTACAACATCGGCCTGTCCGAGCGTCGTAACGCTTCGGTGCAGTCCTACCTGCAGTCGCGCGGCATCCCCGCTGCGCGTATCTCGAGCGAAGCCTTTGGTGAAACGGACCTGCGCGTTCCGACCGCCGACGGTGTGCGCGAGCCGCAGAACCGTCGCGTTCGGATCACCTACGGCCCCGGCGCCGGTTACTGATCTCTCGCGATCCAAGCGAAACAGGAAAGGGCTGGTCGAAAGACCGGCCCTTTTCTTTTTGTCCGTGCCGGATCTGAACCTTCTGTTTCATTGGCAACCTCGTGAGTCGAGGAGGCGCTGCGCACCTGACCGATCTACAGCGCTTCCGCTTCCTCGCGACGCCAACCGAGAAGGATGGCGGCGACCGCGCTCGCGGCGGGCTGATCTCAATTTCGCACCGTGTGTGACGTCTTCACCCACGATGGACCGCGCATGCCTGACGTTCTCGGCATTGCCGCCAACCTTCGATTTGGTGCGCCGAAGCCGGTTCAACGCGCCGGAATCCCTATCGCTGAACAAGCTTTCCGTTCGGTGCAATGAGAACGTTCGGCCAATCGGTCGCTATGCACACGATCCCAACTCTGAAGCCCAACGGCCTCTCCCTTTCAGCTGCGACCGCAGCTTGCCCTTGGCAGCGTTGCAACTGACGTGAAACTTCACCCTCTCTCACCGGTTGAGCTAACAACCACCACTGGGAGACAGGATATGAAGATCACCGCCATCGCCGCATCGCTTTCCGTCATGGCATTGGCTGCATGCGGCGAACCCGCACCGCAGACCGAAAGCAGCGAAGTTGCCACCGTGCCGGCGGGTGAGGCCACTGCCCCTGCGAGCGGCGATACGGCTACCGCGATGTTGAAAACGGCTGATGGAAAGTCCGTCGGCGAGGCGAAGATTATGGCGACCCCTGCTGGTCTCGATCTGACGCTCGACGTGAACGGCATGCCGCCCGGTAATCACGGCGTGCACATCCACACCACGGGCCAATGCGACGCGCCGGACTTCAAGAGCGCCGGCGGACACTGGAATCCCACCAGCAAAAGCCATGGCCTGAAGAGCGACAATGGATCGCACATGGGCGATTTCGTCAATCTGGAAGTCGCGGCCGACGGCACCGGGCATCTCGAGCGACCGATCGAGAACGCCTCGCTGGAGAGCGGACCCAATGCCCTCCTCGATGCAGATAGAGCGGCCTTCATTGTTCACGCCGGGCCAGACGATCAGATGACCGATCCCTCGGGTGATAGCGGCGCGCGTCTTGCGTGCGGCGTATTTACGAAGACGGGCGGCTGATCGACCGCCAGATCAAATGTCCTCGCCGGCCGCTCGCGCGCGTTGCTGCGCGCTCGCTTCCGCGGCCGGCAGCAGGCGCGCGGCCATGATCGCGGCCATCAGCGCGATCGGTACGGTGAGGAGAAGCGAGAGCACACCGGTCGATAGGCTCTCCGTCAGCGCCGATACCCGCCCCGCGAGATAGGGGCCGAGAGCCAGGCCGATCAGAGTTGTGCCGATAAAGAAGCTCGCGGTCGCCGTTCCGCGCATGCGGGGCAGCACCAGATCCTGCGTCGTGGCTGCCGCGGCGCCGAGTGCCGCGCTGGACAAGGCCTGAGCGGGGAACAGCATCGCAAAGAACAGTGTCGCATTGTCCGTGGTGAATGCGATCGCGACGGCTGGGATCGGTGCGATCGCGCCGAAAATGACCACCCACAGTCGTCCAGCCGGGTGCTTCACGCGAAGCCGGTCGCCAAACCATCCCCCAGCGATGACGCCCAGAAAGCCGGCCGATGCGCCGAGGCTGCCGACAATCCAGCCCACCTGGCTTTCCGAAACCGCAAAGGTGCGCAGCGCGTAAGGGGAGGCCCAGAAGCTCACCGAATAGCTGATGAAGGCATTGAGACCATAGGCCAGCACGGTCAGCAGGAAGGCCGGCGTGCCGAGGATCAGCGCGAAAGTGGGCGGATCGCTCCGCCGCAACGCGCTTGCCCAACTGTAAACGGCATAGGCACCAATTCCCACCGCGGTCCACTGCAGAACCGGCTCGCCCATAGCAACCAGCCCGCAGACGATGCCCGTGACCAAAAGCGCGACGGCAAGGTTGCGGAGCAGATTGCCCGATCGCGCCGCGCCGATCAGCGTCAGCGGCGGCAGGATGGTGACAAGCTCGGCAAAAAAATCCCGGAACGGATGCGGCCGAACCTTGCTCTCGATGCCCTCCGATTGTCCGCGTACCGGCTCGCGCAAGGTGAAGACCCACAGGGCGAGCAGCAGGCCGGGGAGACCCACGGCGAGAAACGCCGCTTGCCATCCAGCCAGGCCCAGCGGGGCCATCGCTTTGACGGGATAGGCTTCGTTCCAGTTCTGCACCACAAGACCGCCCAGGCCGAGCGACAGGCCGCCACCCAGATAAAGGCCGGAGCTGTAGAGTGAGAGCGCGAGGCCGCGGCGCTTCTTGGGAAACCAGTCCGAAATCAGCGAATAGGCGCTGGGGGAGG
>JBELIU010000251.1:0-3969 GCA_042090735.1 Novosphingopyxis sp.
ATCCGAAAAAGATGAGGCCGAGGATGGCGGGGACGATGATGATCGTCACGAGCGTCCCGGCAAGAGCGCGACCAAGGAAATGGCCGACGCAGGTGAGACCGAGGTTTTGGACGATCCGGAAATTCCGGAAGGTACCGAGTTCGAGACGCTCACCCTGCGCGAAGCGCTGCGCGATGCGATGGCCGAGGAAATGCGCGACGATGATCGCGTGTTTGTGATGGGCGAGGAAGTTGCGCAGTATCAGGGTGCCTACAAGGTGACCCAGGGCCTGCTCGACGAATTCGGCGACAAGCGCGTCATCGATACGCCGATCACCGAATATGGCTTTGCCGGTGTCGGCACGGGCGCGGCGATGGGCGGTCTTCGCCCGATCGTAGAGTTCATGACGTTCAACTTCGCCATGCAGGCGATCGACCATATCGTGAATTCCGCGGCCAAGACCAATTACATGTCCGGCGGCCAGATGCGCTGCCCGGTCGTGTTTCGAGGGCCGAATGGCGCGGCAAGCCGTGTCGGCGCGCAGCACTCGCAAAACTACGGTCCGTGGTACGCCAGCGTTCCCGGCCTCATCGTCATTGCACCCTATGATGCGCAAGACGCGAAGGGCCTGCTGAAGTCCGCGATCCGAAGCACCGATCCGGTGGTCTTCCTGGAAAACGAGCTGCTTTACGGCCGCAGTTTCGAAGTGCCGAAGCTGGATGATTTCACGCTGCCGATCGGTAAGGCGCGCATCATGCGCGAAGGCAAGGACGTCAGCATCGTCAGCTATTCGATCGGCGTCGGACTGGCGCTGGAAGCCGCCGAAACGCTGGCGGGCGAAGGGATCGAGGCGGAGGTCATCGATCTGCGCACCTTGCGTCCGCTCGACAAGACGACGGTGCTGAAGAGCCTCAAGAAGACAAACCGCATGATCGTGGCCGAAGAAGGCTGGCCGACCTGCTCGATCGCCTCCGAAATCGCCGCGATCTGCATGGAGGAAGGCTTCGACGACCTCGACGCTCCGGTGATGCGCGTCACCAACGAAGACGTGCCGATGCCCTATGCGGCCAATCTGGAAGAAGCGACGCTGATCGATGCCGAGCGCATCGTCGCCGCCGCCAAAAAGGTCTGTTACCGCGACTGAGCGGCTATCGAGCGGCGGGCTGTGCGCCCGCCGCTTAGTACCGCCGGCCTAGGTCGCGGTATATTTGGTGCAGTAGAGCTCCTTCAGAGGAGCATCGTCGACCAGGCCTGCCGTCAGGTTGCGGTTGTCGCGGATATTGTGAGCCGCCTGCTGGTTCAGCACCTTGTTTTTAACGAACATGCTGCCGAACAACCCCTTATACTGGTAATTCAGCTCCACAAACATCACGGCAGTTCCGCTGAGCGCCGTCACTTCCTGCCCGGCTCTGCCCATGCCGGGAAAGCTCGTGCCGATCGCGCCGGTGCCTTCGTCCCCATAATCGGACTTCACGTTCATCGTGCCGAGGCACCGCTGCCAATGAATCCATTGACCGCCTTGCGGATTTCGCTCCAGGCTCGAGAGGATCACCCGGCCGTTGCTGAGCAGATTGAAAGTCTGCCCCTGCAGCTTCAGCCCGTTGAACACGGTGATGATGTCGCTTTCCTTGATCGAAACCGAGGTGACGTTGTTCTGGGTCTGCCCCAGGCGCGAGGCATTGTCCGCCAGAGTTAGCGCAACCTGACTCATCTGCATGTTGACCACGGCCAGATAGGCCAGCTCCGTGCCGTACATCCCTAGGCCTACGAAGATCGGCAAGCTCAGGGCAAACTCGGTCAGCGCAAGGCCGCTCTGGTTGCGGCCCAACTGACGGGTCAAGCCGCGAAACCCCGCAGATCGGCGACGGCGCCTGGATTGGCGCGTAAGCATCATAAGCAGGTCCTCGTGACGGAAGCCGCCTTCGTCTGCTGATCGTAAGGCTGGTTCCGGAAAACGGTCGTGGACGAAATGGTGACGCGCTTCGATCCGCCGACAAGCTGCCAGAGCGGAAAGAGCTGATCGTAGGTGACGTTCACATTATACTGCACAACATCCCGCGCGCCGCCGATGCCGGCTTTGCCGACATCCTTGTCCCACATGGAGTTGCCGTTTTCGTCCTCGTAACTTTCATTATTGTCGCAAACGCTGTTGCTGTTGGAGTCCGCGAACGCCTCGGATCGCTCGACATCGTTATAGCTGAAATAGCTTTTCCGATTGAACGCGATGTCCGCGTTCGGCGCCAGGCTCTGCACCTGTTTCCGAACGGTATTGTCGATCGAAGCGATCGAGCTCGGGCCGCCTTCCAGGGCGCTGGCGCGCGCAGCCGCCTGCACCGCTCCGGAGAGCGTAGCGCGTAGATACACCTGATAACCGATGTCGAAGGTGCCAATCAGCATCAGGAGAAAGGTTGGCAAGATGATCGCGAATTCGATCACCGTTACCCCGCTCTCGTCGCGGCAAAGAGGAGCGAACGAACGCCTCATTTGATGATCCGCAGATCGCCGATGGACTGGGCAATCTTCAGAAAGTTGTCGTTGAGCTGCTGGGAGTTCACCGAAACGAACGAGCTGTTGGCGCTCGCGCAATTGCGCAGATCATCGGTCAAGGCGGTCGAAAATGCGATCACCCAGACGCGAATACCCTTGGCCTTCGTCGCTTCGCAGATCGCCTTGAACCGGGCGGTGTGGCGCGCTGTCTGCTCATTAAAGCCGTCCGCCGTGATGCGCTTGTCATGGAGTTCCACCCCATAGGCGTTATATTGATCGATGCCCGGTGCCATCACGCCGTCTGTCATGAAGATGATGTGCCTCGCGACATAAAGGCCATTGGCGGGCGGGGAGCTGACGGTTCCGCTGAACGGGCCGGTCGGCGAACTGAAGCGTGCACCCCACAGTAGACCGATGTCGTGATAAGTGCCGCCATTCGCGAACAGGCTGTCGGCATAGGCGTCGAATTCCGGCTGGGTCATCGTCTTCAATAGCTGCGCGGACCTAGGACAGCTCGGATAAGCTTTAAGGCCTTCGTTGCTGGTATCTGCAGTGTTGTAGTAAGAATAATTCCCCGATGTACGGAAATAGGTGAGTTCCGGCACATAAGGGCGCCAGCCATCTTCCGAACTGCCGGGCACGCCATCGATATCGAGATCCTTCATGCCGCTCGGGCTGATGGCGCCGTTCTTATATTCCACGCTGCCGCTGTTGATCGTGTCGCGTTCTTCGATGCAGCCTGCCCAGACAAGGCTCTGATCGGCGCCATTATCTCCGGTTCGCGTGACGAAGGTCTGGCCGTCGACGTAATTTTTCAGATTCTGGTTTTCGACTCCATCGAAATTACGCTTTTTGTAGACCCAGCCCGTGAACGTTTGCTTTGTCGGATAGACCGGGTCCTCATAGGTGACCGTGCCGTAGTGGCGCACGCGGTACCCGGTTGCGCGCTTGATCGAGCATGTTCCGTACAAAAACCCGGAATAGGAATATGTGTAGATGTATTCCTGCTTTTGCGGTTGATTGGTGAGCGCGTTGGTCTTGCGCCTACCATCGGATAGGTATTCTACCGTATTCGTCGACGTGGTCCCTCCATTGTTTGTCCACGAACCGGAATTTGGCACGTTGGATGAGCAGGTCGAAGAACTGAGCGACGTGAAAGTCGAGATCGTTGTGTACGGTCCGGTCGAATAGGTATCGTAGTACTCGACATTCTGCGTCTGGGGGTTGGTGTAACCCACCGGCGGCTTGCTGGTGTCGGTTTCATTTTTCCACTGCGCCTCGCGACTTTGGTAGCTTTGGGTGTAGTCCATCCAATCGGGATTGGTCGCGTAAACGATTTTGCCGACATTGACCGTCTGGGAATAGGGAACGAAGGAGTAGCGCGAGCGCGCATTCGTGCCGTTCGAGGCCGTCTTCATCGTCGCGTAGAACTGCTTCATGGCCGCGCGAAGTGCGGCGATCTTGGTGGTGGTGCCGCCAAGGCCGTCGGAGATCGGATCGTCC
>JBELIU010000252.1:0-3939 GCA_042090735.1 Novosphingopyxis sp.
CAGGCTCAAGGCTCAAACTCTCTGAAAGGCGCAGAAAACTGCGGTTTCTGAAGCGTTGAAAAGTCTGAGCTTACCAAACTTTGAGGCTCAAGGCTCAAGCTTTTTAAGGGCGTAATTGCATGAAAAACGGCGGATTTGTGCGGGTTTCAGAACCTTGAGCCACCAGTCTCAATGTTGAGTTTGAGGCTCAAGGTCGGGCAGTCTCAAACTTTTCCGGCGCCCTTTCTGTCGCTCGATGAGGGGAAGACAAGAATCGTTCATAGGGGTCTTGCCATCTTCGAATCGGCATGAGAGAATTCGCAAATGAAGACGAAACGCCACACTTCCGCATCTCCTGCACCGTCCTCGGACATGCCTACCGCAGACGAGATCATCCGCGCATTCGAAGTCCCAGCACATCGTGAGAGCGAAGTTCGCGACGCATACGATGTCTACCTCGCAAGCGTCGATGCGGATTGCCGACAGCAGGGACGCCAGCCGAACAACCTGCTCGAATCCTTCTACGTCCCGCCGTCTCGCAGCTACTGTGCATCGGCAGATCGCATTCGCTCTCTCGGCCAGGTATCTGACCTTCATGAAACCGAACCGGGCGACACGCTGGGCTCGGGATCGACGATCGGCACTGTCATATCTCGCGGTCGTTGGCGCCTCTTGCTTGACGGTCTAGGGACGGTTGGTTGCGTAGCAATCGCCGCCGCTCTCCGTAGCGAGCCGCGAACTATCGAAACCCTTGGCTCGCACACTCTGGCATCTGCCATTCTCGATCTCGTCACCGAACCGAGCGAGGGCGACGAGGACGTATCCGACGAGGCGGCCGGGTGGTGCATATGGCTTTCGACCGTCCTGTCAGACGATCAGCCGGATCCTGTCGACGAGGGCGACCTGCTCGAACTCGAGACGCTGCTAGGCGCGTCAGGCATCGATCTGCGCGAGGCGTCGGCCCTGATGTCCGCGACGCTCGAGCTCATAGACCGCGATGGACCGTATGTCGCGCCTGAGCGTGGTCACGAGGCTGCGGTCACTCACGTCTGGTCGCAGATGACGATGCAGGCGATCCTCGATCATGCGCTTGCGGATCCAGCCGCGATGGAGCGTCACGAAGAGCGCATGGAACGCCTTCGCGCGGAACGAGCCGCTGAGCGTCATTATCGCGCCACGCGTAGATCCGCAGCAAGTCCCGCCGATCTTCCGACCCTGCCCGGCCTCGTTCTGTCCAGCTGAACTATTTTCAAAAATCGACATGGAGGGGTTGTCTGTGGGCAACCCCTCCATTATTCTTCGTGCATAGACACACGAAAACAGGGTCGCTTCCATGTCCGCCATCGTTCCGTATCAGAATTTCCGCCAGCCGATCGAAGGTCTTCCGCCGACACAGTTCTTCGGAAATGAAACTCGTGATGCCCGTCTCGCTGAATTCGGCGCATTGCTCGCCGGAAGCGACCAGCGTCCCGTAGCTTACGACATCCTCGGCCTGCGCTCGCAGACGGGGTTCGACTTCGACTTCGGCGCGGGCGGTATCGGTAAGACCGGCGGCAAGATCTCGCAGTGCCTCTCTCTGGTCGGAGACGACGGAAAGATCCTCGACTGGATGGGTCTGCCTCTCGGCGACAGGCGCGGAGTGATCGTCTATTACACGGCCGAGGACGAGCTGCCCGTCTTCAACTCGATCGCTACTGACGTTCTCGTCCATGACTACGAGCATCTCACCCAGCTGGAGCAAGCGCATCGCTTCAGCCGCCTCTTGCCGATCTGCCCGGTCTCCATGACGAGGGAGGAGTTCCCGGAGAACCGCCTTTCCCTGTTCCGCTTCGATCGCGCTCTCGGTGACTGGACGACCACCAGCGTCTTCGATTCCCTGTTCCACACCATCGATAGCTGGAATGCCAGCCACGGCCGAGATGATCAGGTGATCGGACTCGTGATCGACTCCTGGACGACCGTCGCTGGCGGAACCGCAGACGATCCGCAGCTCTCATCCGTTGCGCCCGTCGAACTCAATCGCTGCGCCGTCGAAAGGGGAATTTGGATCAACGCGATCGGTCACACGCAAAAGGATCCTCGGATCGACAAATTCGACCCGGACGAAGATGCTGCGCAGCGCTTTCGGGGCTCCGCGAACCTCAATACGTCGGTTCGTCAGACCAACGAGTGGCGCGAAGGTCTGGGTCCCGCGTTCGACGGCAAAGGAAGGGAGGACGATTGGTATGAAACCAAGCAGCTGATCGATCTGGGACTCGCTTCGCCTTCCGATACTGTCGTCGGCCTCGCAGTCGCCAAGGGAAACGCGCTGGACAAGTTCAAGGGGAAGCTCTGGATGAAGCGTCGTCCGCGCGGGGGTTACATCAATCTCAACCCGGACAACGTCGAGATCGCACGGAGCCGAAGCGAATATATGCGACGCACGAATGGTCTGAGCGCTGGCAATGTCTCCGTGTCCTCGTCGATTGCAAAGGTTCGTGAAGACGTAAGCACGATGGTGCTCGCCGGAGCGATGGCGCTCAACGACCTCGGAAAGAAGATCACCGCCAATTCGGTCCAGAGCCTCATCGATGGAAAGATCGAAGAGCGCATAAACTTTCCCAGTGCATACACCGATCTGCTGAAGAAAGGGCACCACGATGGTGGTCTGAAGCGCAACACTGGCGATCGCCCGGCTGGTTCTTCGGCATGGCATCTGGATCAGCTCGTAGCGGCAGGTATCCTCTCCGCAGACGGGAATAGCTACACGGTTCTGGGTGAACCCAGCGATCGTCTCGATGTGACGCACCAAGCGAAGAAGGGTGACGATCTCAAGAAGGCACGCAGCTTCGTCCTCAAATACGCATGCGATCTGTTCGCTCGCGGAGAGGAGGTGACGGCGTTGACGGTTAGCCAGATGATGGAGCAGGCGGCCTATGAAGTCGGCCTCCTGTCCAGCGGCCACAACGGCTGCAAAGGTCCCGGTTCCGTCGATGGCCATCTGAGGCAGCTCGCTTCGGAAAAGCTGCTCGTGGCGACAGGCACGAGCCGGATCGTGTATTCGCTGCCGAATGGTGCAACACCTGAAAGCCTGTTGATGAAAGGATCCGACAATGAGTGAGCGTGAAATCCACGACATCATGGCGCAGGTCCGCGCGGCCATGGACGCGCAGCAGGTCAGCCAGGGCGAGCTTGCTAGGCGCGCAGGACTGACGAAGGGATACGTGTCCCGTCTCCTCCGCTCCGACGAACCGGAGGGCCGGCCCGTCACGCTGCAGAACGCCCTGTTGCTCGCTCACGCTCTCGGTCTGGTCACGATCGCAGAAGCCGAGGAAGCGTAAAAAACCGATAGACAGGCTGGAAAAAGCCAGACACGATCAAAAGGAGAACAAACCTCCAGAGCAAGTTCTGGAGACGAAAATTGGAAGACGAACGTGATGATCCGACCCTGCCCACACCGATCCCGCTCGGAGTTCGCGAGAGTTGGCGCGGCCTTCATGGGCTCGCTCTGATCGATGACGAGCAGTGGTGGCTCCAGCGACAGCAGGTCCTCGTCCGCAAGCCGGGCGACCATGGCGACTGGAGGCTTCTGACCGATGCTGACCTCGAACGCCTGCTTGCCGCCCACTACATCGAGCACGATGTCTTCGATCGCATGCGGATCCGGATCCTTCGGTGAGGATGCGTATTCCTCGCCACGGTCCGCTCTGGCTGCGGGCGGCGGTTTTTGCCGTCGTCCTCGCGAATATCGTGGGACGGACGCTTGCCTGCCAGCCGCCCGGTCAATTCACCGCGGCGATCATCCGAAGCGCCGCCATGAGTTGCCCAGCCGCCCTTCCCTCCTCTCGATCGATCCAGATCGCCGACGGAGCGCATACGATCGACAGGATGGTGACGGCCGCGCTCCTCGAGGCGATCGACGGGAGAGACAGGTGCGGTCGGAACGCAGCAATGCGGTAAAATCGGCCATGTTCGCCTTTC
>JBELIU010000019.1:0-20690 GCA_042090735.1 Novosphingopyxis sp.
GACGCTCTTCCGATCTAGTGGCGTCCATTCTGCCGGCGTCAGGATCACCGCATTGCCGGCGGCCAACGCTGGCGCAATTTTCTGGGCATCGCTGGCGATCGGCGAGTTCCATGGCGTGATCGCGCCGACCACCCCGATAGGCTCGTGCACCGACATGGTCAGATATTCGCCGCGACTGGGCGTTATCGCGTCTTCCAATGTTTCGAGCGCAGCGGCATAATATCTGAAGGTGCCCGCCGCGCTAGCTGCCAGAGCGCCGGTTTCCGTCAGCGTTTTGCCGGTATCTAAGGTCTGCAGTGACGCAATCGCTTCCGCGTTCTCTTCGATCTTGTCGCCGATTCGGTACAATAATCGGGCGCGGTTATGCGGGAGCATTTCGCGCCAGGCTGCGTCCGCCTGCGCTGTTTTGGCACCAGCGACGGCCTCCTCGACATCGGACGCATCAGTGAAGCGAACCTCTGTAATTTGAGAGCCGTCAAATGGATTGCGGGATTGGACGAGATCCCCGCTGCCTTGCCGCCATTTGCCTGCGATTAGGGCGCGCGTTTCGATGCGATCCATCAGGTAAAATCTCGAAACTCGATGATCGCCTGCGCTACGCTGTGAGCGGTCAGCATCGACGTCTTCGGATTGTCGGGGGAAGGATTGCCGCACATGCGGAAATTGAAATCTCCGTCGGCGCCTGAAAAGCTAATTTCATGCGTGTTCTGGGACGCCTGCGGATCTGCAATCAGTTCGACATCGGTCTCATCAAGCCCCAGACCTGCAAGCGCCACGGATGCAGCGACATTGGCGTTTTTCGGGAACATACGCGCCGCCTCGCGCGCCGAGCCGGCAAAGATGACCGTTGGTTTATCAAGCGTTGCAAGATCCACCTCAAGTTCCCCCGTGCTCGCCTCCCAACTCGAAGACGGTTTGCGGGCACGGTAGGTAACTTTGGTGAGCCCACCGCGCCGCGCGGCGCGCAAAGCGTCCAAGCCGCCGACAGCGCCGGACACCAGAACCAATTGAGCGCCGCTTTGCTGCGCCGCGCCGTTCAACCGTTCATGCAGGCTGTCGTCACAAAGCGCGCCGATTGATACGACCATCAGGGAGACGCCTGCGGAAAGAATTCTCTCCCCGTAAGCGGCAATTGCCGAATGGCTTGCACATTCCACGATCAGATGCGGAGACTGTTCAAGAAGCGCGTCAATGTCCTCGAAAGTACCGCTTTTGCAATCACTCCCACTGCGAACCAGAGTTCCAACGGTCCGGACGTTTAGATGGCTTGCCTCATCGAGAGCCTTCTGGGCAGCCTTCGCGATTCCGCCATTACCGATAACGCCGACCTTTAGCATCTCACCTCCAATCGCGGTTGTTATAGCAACCGTCAGTTCAGATGCAAAACGTATTATCGTTCATAGGCTGCCTTGATTTTCTGGTGCTGAGTACGTCTGAGTGACCCATGAAACGGTTGGTAAGCACTGCCGGTGATCATCGGGCCGCTTTTCTCATCGGGACATTGACCTTCCCACATGGCAGGCCACAAGACGTTTTCCGATTGGAAAACGTTGAGGTTTTCTGCGGCTTTCAGTTTTTTGTGATGTGGGGCAGGTTCCCGCTACCCGCTCCACATTCCCCGCCTCTCTCTCTCTCTCTGCAGAGCTGCTGTCGAAGACGAGGCCGAACACCGCGTCCGAGATACCCACATGTCTCGTCGGCTCCGGCATTGTAGCGATGCGGGGCGGGTTCGCGTGATCCGCTTCACTTTAATTATGTCGTTGCCTTGCGCGAACCGTGCTAGCTCGGCTGCCATGTTCTTTCCCGACAATATTGTGCTCGATGTTGCCCTCCGCGGCTCCGTCTTGACGATCATCGCGCTGCTGTTCGTCGTCTTTACAATTCGCATGGTGGGGCTGCGCAGCCTGTCCAAGATGACCAATTTCGACTTCGTGTCGACGGTTGCCACCGGCTCTCTGCTGGCGAGCGCGGCGACGGTGAGCGAATGGCCTGCCTTCCTGCAGTGCCTTCTGGCCATCGTGGTCCTGTTCGTCGCGCAGTTCGTGCTCGCCAAGCTGCGCAAGACCACCGACGATATCGAGAATGTGATGAGCAACCGGCCGCGCCTGCTGATGCGTGATGGCGTGATGAACGAAAAGGCGCTGAAGGCCGCGCGCGTGACGAAGAGCGACGTGATCGCCAAGCTGCGCGAGAGCAACGCGCTGGATTTCGATCAGGTGCGGGCGGTGATCCTGGAATCGACCGGTGATATCTCGGTGCTTCACGGCGATCATTTCGATGACCGGTTGCTGGAAAATGTGCGCGGTTTCGAGGACTGAGACCGGGCAGCCTGTTACAATTTGCGACAATTTCGCACGTCGCCGGCAAACTTGCGCGACATATGACCTCTATTTCCGTCACTGTGACGAGGCCCCAGAGGGCCTGTCCGTTCCAAGGATGCGAATGGAGTAGAGTATGATGAAGAAATCGATTTTTCTCGGCGGTGCGGCGCTTCTGGCGACGGCGACTGCCGCTTTCGCCCAAGGCGGGCCGCGCGATCAGGCGCCTGCCACCCGTGCGGAGGTGACCGCCAAGGTTGATGCGCGGTTTGCAAAGATGGACGCAAATGCCGACGGTGTGATCGATCAGGCCGACCGTACCGCCAGGATGCAGGAGCGTTTTGCTGCGCTCGATACCGACGGCAATGGCGCCCTCACCCAAGCGGAGCTGAAGGCCGGACGCGAAGCCATGAGGGCCAAGCGGCAGGAACGCCGCGCGGAGCGACGCGCGAACCGACCTGAGCCGACTGCCGAGCAGAAGCAGAAATGGGCCGAGCGTCGTGCAACGCGTGGTGAGCGCAAGGGCAATCGCGGAGCGAATCGGTTCGCGGCGATGGACACCGACGGCAACGGCGCACTCAGCCTTGCTGAGTTCACCACCCGTCCGGCCCGCGCCGATCGTGCGGAAACCGCGGCCAAGCGTCGTGGCGGGCATCATCGCGGCGGCATGCGCCTCATGAAAGTGGCTGACGCAAATCAGGACGGTGCCATCTCTTTGCAGGGAATGCGCAACGCGGCGCTTGCACGTTTCGATAAGGTCGATACGGACGGAGATGGAACGATCTCCGCCGCCGAGCGCGAGGCGGCCCGTGACGCCCGCAAGGCACGTCGGGCCCAGCGCCAAGCCGGCTGAACCGGAACGGTGTCCGCTCATCCTCCCCCCGAGCGTGGCATCGTGGAAGGCGTAGTCCAACTCTTCGGAGCGGGGCTGCGCCTTCCGAACCGACCGGTAAACGTACCCGTTGTTCGGCAGTTGATATGAACGGAAGACCGCATCTGCTGCTCGTCGATGACGAGGCATCGATCCGCGATCCCCTGGCGCGCTATCTGGAGCGCCAGGGTTTTCGCGTGACCGAAGCGCCCGATTCGGCGGGCGCGCGCAAGGCTTTGGGTGCCTATGGTATCGACCTTGTGCTGCTCGACATCATGATGCCGGGCGAAGACGGCCTCAGCCTGACGCGCCATATCCGGGAGAAGGGCGAAGTTCCGGTGATTCTGCTCACGGCCAAATCCGAAGAGACCGACCGGATCGTCGGGCTGGAAATGGGGGCGGACGACTATGTGGTCAAGCCGTTCAGCCCGCGCGAGCTGGTGGCGCGCATCAAGACGATCCTGCGCCGCGCAGCGCAAGGCGCGCGGGTCGAAACCGCTGGCTCCGCCGATTATCGCTTCGCCGGCTGGACGCTGAAACCTGCCGAGCAGGAGCTTTATTCCGAAGACGGCACGCTGGTGCCCATTTCCAGCGGCGAATATCGCTTGCTGGAGGCGCTGGTGCAGCGGCCCGGCCAGGTGCTGAGCCGCGATCAGCTGCTCGATCTCACCCAGGGGCGCGAGGCCGGGCCGTTCGACCGCGCGATCGACAATCAGATCAGTCGCCTGCGCAAGAAGATCGAGGCGGATCCGCGCAATCCCGTGCTCATCAAGACGGTTTGGGGTGGCGGATACCGGCTGGCCACCGGCGTGCGCACGTCGTGAGCTTACTCCAAAGGCTATGGCCGCGCACGCTGGTCGGCCAGATCCTGCTGGCCGCGGCCCTGGCGCTCGGGTTTGCGCAGCTGGTGAATTTTACGCTGCTGCTTCGGGCAAGCGATCAGGAGGCGATGACGCAGGCCAGCGCCTTTGCGGGCGGCCGCCTGATCTTTGCCGCTGACCGGGCGGAGCGCCTGGCCGAACGTAACGCGCGCCCCCGCGCGCGCCGCCGGGGCGGACGAGCCATGCCCATGCTCAGCGATGCACCTCCGCCGCCGCGCGGGACTTTGCAGCCCCAATTGGCTGCGCGCGTGATGCAGGCCGCGCAAGCGAACGGCACCGGCTTTCGCTCGGTTCGGGTGGAGCGGGTCGACCGGAGGGAGGTGCCCCTTGAACTGCGGCGACACCCGGGCCGGCGGGGTTCGCTGCGCGAGCGGATGCGTGACGAGGCACCGCGCACGACCGAGTCGCTGATCGTTTCCGCGCAGCTTCCCTCCGGCCAGTGGATCAGCACCGCAGCGCCGCTGCCGGTGCGCGGCGCCCCGGCGGTCGGCTGGCTGATCCTGCAGACGCTGATCCTGTATCTGGCGGTGCTGGTGCCGCTCGCTTTCATCGCGCTGCGCGTCACCCGGCCGCTGCGCGCGCTCACCCGGCGCGCCAATGCCTTTACCGCCAGCGGCACCGATGATCCGCTTCGCGAGGAGGGGCCGGAGGATTTGCGCCGCCTGATCGCGGCGATGAACGCCATGGAAGCACGGGTAAGCGCGCTGCTCGGCGAAAAGGACGTCATGCTGGGGGCGATCGGGCACGATCTGAAGACGCCGCTTGCAGCGTTGCGCGTGCGCATCGAATCGGTTGAGGACGATGCCGAACGTGGGCGCATGGCCGAATCGATCGACGAGATGGTCGGTATTCTCGACGACATCCTTATGCTTGCGCGGCTTGGCCGGTCGGGAGAGGAGATGCGGCGTACCGATCTTGCGGCGCTGGCCGAGACCGTTGTGGAAGAGTTCGTCGATCGCGGCGGCGCGGTGACGCTGTCGGAGTCTGCGGTGCCGGTTGCGACCGCGCTGCGCCCGGTGCTCGTGCGCCGTGCGCTGCGCAACCTAATCGGCAATGCGCTGAAATATGGTGGCGCTGCGCGGGTCACGTTGCTGCGAGAGGGCGTGAATACGCTGGTGCGGATCGAAGATGACGGGCCGGGTATCGATCCCGCGCAGATCGAGGCGATGTTCGAGCCCTTCGCCCGCGCGGAAGC
Organism: Novosphingopyxis sp.; assembly: GCA_042090735.1. Lineage (GTDB taxonomy): Bacteria > Pseudomonadota > Alphaproteobacteria > Sphingomonadales > Sphingomonadaceae > Novosphingopyxis. The sequence continues at coordinate 5,266 of JBELIU010000019.1, forward strand.
CTCGCGCAACCGTGCCACCGGCGGCAGCGGACTGGGCCTTACCATCGCCCGGGCAATCGCCCGCGCCCATGGCGGTACGGTGACCCTGACGAACCGCGAGGGCGGGGGGCTGACGGCGGAACTGCGGCTGCCGGGTTGATGATAACTGGCGCTGGGCGGCGTAGCTGTTCGCGGAATTTGCATCGCATTTCACGGCCGAGACCGCATATGGAATCTATGCCGAACGCCAGCGACATCGAAGACCTTCCCCCCGCTATCCCTGCGGCCACCGTCGTCATCTTTCGTACCGATCCCGAAGGCGGGCCGCCTCTGCTATGCATGGTCGAGCGATCGGCCAAGATGGCTTTCGCGCCGGGCGCCGCGGTATTTCCCGGCGGCCGCGTCGATCCCGACGACTATGATCTGGCCGAGCGGCTGGCACCGGAGTTGGAGCGGGAGGAGGGGGCCGCGCGCATTGCCGCCGTTCGCGAGACGCTGGAGGAAACCGGGCTGTCGATCGGGATCGTTGCCGATGGCGCGCATCCCGGTAGCCGTGAGCGGGCCGAAGCGCGCGCGGCGCTGAACAGCGGCACGCTGTTTTCCGAACTGCTGGAGGCGCGCGGCTGGTCGCTCGATCTGGAGCGCTTCACCTATTGGGCGCGCTGGCGGCCGCCCGGATCGCTGGAAACGCGCGTCTTCGATGCTCGCTTCTACATCGCCGATGCTGGCGATGCCGTGCTTCGCGGAGAGGCCGATCGCACCGAAAACACGGCGTTGTTCTGGGCAAGCGCAGAGGAGGTTCTCCGCCGCGCCGATGCAGGCGAGGTGAGCGTGATCTTTCCCACGCGCCGCAATCTGGAACGGCTGGCGCTCTTCCCCGATTTCGAGAGCGCGCGCGGCCATGCCGAGAGCGTGCCCGTGCGCATGGTGCTGACCTATGTCGAGGATCGTGCCGACGGGCAGTATGTCTGCCTGCCCGACGGCCATGGTTATCCGGTACTGGAAGAACCGGTATCCCGCGCGATCAGGGGATAGGGCGGCGCGCCTGCCTCAATCTTCCGGCGCGATCGTGACCTTCAGCCCGTCGAGCTCATCGGTGATCGGAATCTGGCAGGACAGCCGCGAATAATCGGTGCGGTGGTCCGAGCTTTCCAGCAGATCGTCCTCATCCATGTCCATGGCGGGCAGCTTGTCCATATAGGCCGGATCGACATGCACATGGCAGGTGGCGCAGGAGCAGCAGCCACCGCAAAGCGCCAGCAGTTCGTCGAAGCCATTGTCGCGGATCGTTTCCATCAGCGTGAAGCCGTCTTCCGCCTCCAGCGCCTTTTCCTCTCCGTCGCGTCCCGTCACCTTGATCGTCGGCATGCTCGCTCCTGTTTTGTCCCGGTTCGCGCCGGGACATAGGGTGATCGTGCGGGGTTGGAAAGGGCGATTGCCTTCGCTCCACGCGCCATCTATGGGCGCAGGCAGGCCATGGGTTCCCGCTGATGAGGCGGGACGAAGAGGGAAGCCGGTGGGGGAGCGATCCCGAACCCGGCGCTGCCCCCGCAACTGTGACCGGCGAGCGCGCGCTCCGATATGCCACTGGAGACATCCGGGAAGGTGGAGTGCGATGCGGTGACCCGGGAGCCAGGAGACCTGCCCATAGCCGCTGTCTTTTCGGCCGGGCGGGGTGCACCGGAAGAAACGAGGGCTCTCCTTCGCGTGACGGCATTGTTTTGATCGTCGACGTGAAAGGATAAATAAGTGCGACTTTCGATCTCCCTTCTGCTGGCGGGCGCCTGCCTGCCGGCCTCTCTCCATGCGCAGGACCTGGGCAATCTGCCCGAAGATACGCAGGACCCCACCATCGTGGTCACCGCTTCGGGCTTCGAACAGCCCGCCGAGGATACGGGCCAGGCACTCACCGTCATCACCCGCGAGGAAATCCAGGATTTCCGCTCGCTCGATCAGGCACTGGCGCGCACGCCGGGCATCACCGTGGCGCGCAACGGCGGCGTCGGGCAGACCAGCGGCGTCTTCATCCGCGGCGCGGAAAGCTATCAGACGCTGGTGCTGCTCGATGGCGTGAAGATCAACGATCCCTCTGCGCCGCAGGGCGGGGTGGATTTCGGCCAGCTGCTGGCCGGTAACATCGCGCGGATCGAGGTTCTGCGCGGCCCGAACGGCATTGTCTGGGGCAGCCAGGCGATCGGCGGGGTGGTGAACATCGTCTCCGATCAACCGACGCAGGGCTTCGAGGCGCGCGGCCGCGCCGAATATGGCTATCGCGACAGCGCGCAGGCTTTTGCGAATATTGCCGGCACCAGCGGCATCCTGGAAGGCAGCGCGGGTGCGGGCTATCTGCGCACCGACGGTATTTCCGCCTTCGACGAGAATCTCGGCGGGACGGAGCGCGACGGCTATCGCAACTTCACCGCGAACGGCAAGCTGCGCGTCAACCTGACCGAGGCGCTGAGCCTCGATGCGCGCGGCTATTATATAGACGCCAAGACCGAATTCGACGGCTTCCCGCCGCCCAATTTCACGCTGGCCGACACCGGCGATTTCTCGAAGAACCAGCTGTTCGTCGGTTATACCGGCGCGAACCTGGCCCTGCTGGACGGGCGGTTCAAAAACCGTTTCGCCTACACCTATACCGACGTCAGCCGCGACAATTTCGAGCGGTCCGGCGGCGCGGACGTGCCCAGCTTCCTCAGTCAGGGTAAGCTCGACCGGTTCGAATATCGCGGAGAGCTGACCCCGGTCAGCGCCGTGACGCTGCTGTTCGGCGCGGAGACCGAGCTGTCGCGGCTGGACACCATCTCGCCCGCCTTCCAATCCGATCCCGACCGCTACTCGCAGCGCCAGAACGCGGTTTACGGACAGGCGATCGTGCGGCCGTTGACGGGCCTCACCGTCACCGGCGGCCTGCGTTATGACGATCAGGAAAAGGGCGAGAGCGAGACAACCTTCGGCGCCAATGCGGCCTATAGCCCCAATGGCGGCGCCACGGTCCTGCGCGGCACCTATGCCGAGGGTTTCCGGGCGCCTTCGCTGTTCGAAAAGTTCAGTGCCTATGGCACGCCGTCGCTCGCCGCCGAACGGGCGCACAGCTATGATTTCGGGATCGAGCAACGGCTGCTGAGCGATGCCGCTCAGGCGCGCGTCACCTATTTCAACCGCGATACCGAGAACCAGATCGCGTTCGACAACGCCACCTTCACCTATCTCAATATCGCCGAGACGCATGCGGAGGGGATCGAAGCGGCGCTTCGGCTGCGGCCGACCGATCGGCTGGATGTGACCGGGCAGTATAGCTGGATCGATACTACCAACCGGTCGCCCGGTACGAACTTCGGCAAGGATCTCGCCCGCAGGCCCGAGCAGACGGTGAGCGTTTCCGCCGATTGGCAGAGCCCTTGGGGCATCGGCCTTGGCGCGGGAGTGCTGGTGGTCGGCGACAGCTATGACAATGCGGCCAACACGAGGCGGCTGGACGGCTATGCCATCGCCGATGTCCGCGCATCCTACGGCATCACCGACGGCATCGAGCTGTATGGGCGCATCGAGAACCTGTTCGACGTGCAGTATCAGACGGTTGCCAATTACGGCACGCCGGGCCGCGCTGCCTATGCGGGCGTCAGGGCGCGGTTCTGATGCTGGCGCGGGCGGCGCTACTGCTGGTCTGCGGGCTCGCCGCCTGCGTACCGGCGGCGGCGCCGCCCGCCAAACCTCCGCGGGACCCGCAGCGTATCGTCTCGCTCAACCCGTGTACCGATGCGATCCTGACGCAGCTGGTGGAGCCGGCACGGATTGCGGCGATCAGCGCCTATTCGCAGGACCCGCAGGCAAGCTCCATGGATGTCGGCGAAGCGCGGCGGTTCGCGAGCGTCGGCGGCACGGCGGAGGAGGTGATCGCGCTGCACCCCGATCTGGTGGTGACCGGCGCGCATCTCGCGCCCGCGACACGTAACGCGCTCGATCGGCAAGGTATTGCGGTGCAGGTGTTCGGCGTGCCCGCCACCATCGCGGAGAGCCGACAGCAGATCACCGATATGGCGAAGGCGCTCGATGCGACCGAGCAGGGGCGTGCGCTGCTCGCAAGGATCGACACGGCGCTGGCGGCAGCCCGGTCGGATGCGCAGACGCCCGCTCTGGTCTGGCTCGGCGACGGGCTGGTGCCGGGGCAGGGGACGCTGGTGGGCGACGTGATGGATCATAGCGGCTTTCGCAACGCCAGCGCGGATTACGGCCTTGCCAGCTGGGATGTGCTGCCCAGCGAATATGTCGTCGCCCATCCGCCGCGCGTGGTGTTCATGGACAGGCGGGGAAACTCCGCCGCAGCCGGATCGCGCGAAGACGGCGCCAGGCGACGGCGCATCGATGCGCTGCGGGCCAGCGGGCAGCAGGTGGAGATCGAGAATTTCCCCCAAAACCTGCTCTATTGCGGCGGCAGCACGCTGATCCCGCTGGCGAAGCGCTTTGCACAGGCGCGGGAGACGCTGCCATGACGCGCCCCGCCAAACTCACTTTGCTGGCCGCCCTCACCATCGCGCTGTTCGCTGCCTCGCTGATGGCGGGGAAAGTATGGGTGCCGCTCTCCGCCTGGTTCAGTGCCGATCCGCGCTGGTGGATCATTATGGAGCTGCGACTGCCACGCGCGATCCTGGGCCTCGCCATCGGCGGGATGCTGGGGCTCTCTGGCGCGGTGCTGCAGGGCTATATGCGCAATCCGCTGGCCGATCCCGGCGTGCTGGGTATCAGCTCGGGCGCGGCCTTCGGCGCGGTGGCGGCGATCTTCTTCGGCATCGGCGGCAGCCTGCCCGCTCTGTTCGGCAGCGCGATGGCGGGCGCGGGCTCTGCGATCCTGCTGCTCGGCCTGTTCGTCGGCCGGTCGGCGAGCGCGGTATCGCTGATCCTTGCCGGTACGATCCTCGCCAGCCTCGGCGGCGCGCTTACCGCGTTCCTGATCTCCATCTCGCCCAACCCGTTCGCGACCAGCGAAATCGTGACCTGGATCATGGGTGCGCTGACCGACCGGGGTTATGCGGAAGCCGCCTGGGCGCTGCCCTGCATCGCGCTCTCCGCGGCGCTACTGCTCACCACCGGCCGTGCGCTCGATGCACTGGCCTTGGGCGAAGAAAGCGCCAAATCGCTCGGTGTGCGCATGGGGAGGTTGCAGGTGCTCATCGTCTGCGCGGTCGGTCTTGGCGTCGGCGCTGGCGTGGCGGTGACGGGCGTCGTCGGTTTCGTCGGGCTGATCGTGCCGCATCTGCTGCGCCCCTGGTTCGGTGAGCGCCCATCCGCACTGCTGCTGCCCAGCACGTTGGGCGGCGCTGCGCTGTTGCTGGCGGCGGACAGTCTGGTGCGGCTGGCACCGGGTGCGAACGAGGTGAAGCTGGGCGTCGCCATGGCGCTGATCGGCGCGCCCTTCTTTTTCTGGCTGCTCCTGCGGCACAAGGGGCGCATTCTGTGGAACTGAGAGCGGACGATATCGCGTTGCGGCTGGGCGGAGCCACGGTGCTGGACGGCGTTTCGGCAGTCTTTGCGCCCGGGCGGGTGACCGTCTTGCTCGGCCCGAATGGTGCAGGCAAATCCACCCTTTTGAAATGCCTCACCGGCCTGATTACACCGGAAAAGGGCGGGGCAATCCTGGACGGCGCGCCACTCGCCCGCATTCCAGCGCGGGAGCGGGCGCGGCAGCTTGCTTATCTTGCGCAAGACCCGGTGGTGCACTGGAATCTCGTGGTACGCGAATTGGTGGCGCTCGGCCGTCTGCCGCATCGCGGACCGTTCGGCGGCCCGTCAGCGGCCGATTTGGCGGCGGTGGACCAGGCCATGGCCGATACGGAGATCACCCACTTTGCGGATCGGCCGGTCCACAGCCTTTCCGGAGGCGAGCGCGCGCGTGTGCTGCTGGCGCGGGTGCTGGCGGGAGAACCGCGCTGGCTGCTGGCCGATGAACCGCTCGCCAGCCTCGATCCCGCGCATCAGCTGGATATGCTCCGCCTGCTGCGCCGCGCCGCCAGATCCGGGGCGGGCGTGCTCCTGGTTCTGCACGATCTGAACCAGGCGGCGCGAATCGCCGATGACGTGCTGGTGCTGAAGGCCGGGCGGCTGATCGCGTCCGGCCCTGCCACCACCACCTTGAGCGCACCGCTCCTCAGCGATCTTTACGAAACGCCGATCGGCGAGACGGCGGGGCCGGGTGACCGGCGCCTGTTCTTTGCGGACTAGGCCCGATCAGCCCCTGCGGTGCCAGCAGCACCACGCCTGCCGCGCCTTCCCGCACTGCGGGCTGCGTCGACGGATTGGCGGGATAGACGTTGCCATCGAACCGCATCCACGCCTCGCTCGCCGCCATGCCGCCTCCACCGACGGTAACGCCGAGATCGTGCCAGCCATGGGTTTCGCTATCGAGCTGACGCACCGGCAGGCGGGAGACGGACATGCGCGTGATCGGCCGGTATCGCCCGGCCTCCGGTGTCAGGACAAGCAATGTGCATCCGCCCGAGCCGCAATAGGCCCGCCCGGACAGATAGAGGATCGCCTCGAACGTGCCGTCTCCGTTCAGATCGCTGAACGTGCTGCGGACATCGTCCGGGCCGGCATCGGGTTCGGCCCGCGCCAGATAGGCGGAAACGGTTTCGGTCTCGGTCGCCCCGGCATCCGGGGTGGTGACGCAGCCGGAGACGGAGAGGGCGGGCAGAATGGCGGCCGCGATGAACAGGCTTCCCAAAGGGATCATGTCCGTCTCCATAGCATCGCTTGGACGTCGGCAAAATGATCGGCCTTGGCCCGCCCCGTCATCCTGCCTATGTCCCAGGGAAATCGGATTTCGGAGTCTTTTTATGACCACGCACCATCTCAGCGATGCGCGCTATGCGCCGGTGATCATCATCGGATCAGGCCCGGCGGGCTACACCGCCGCCGTTTACGCCGCGCGTGCCAATCTCTCGCCGATGATTATCTCTGGCGTCGAACTGGGCGGCCAGCTGATGACCACCACGGATGTCGACAACTGGCCCGGCGATGATGCCGGCGTCCTGGGGCCGGACCTGATGGAGCGGATGAAGAAGCATGCCGAACGCTTCGGCACCGCGCTCATCACCGACCATATCGAGGAAGTCGATTTCTCCCAGCGTCCGTTCAAGCTTACCGGCGGCGCAGGCCATTACCTTGCCGACGCGGTGATCATCGCGACCGGGGCTAGCGCGCAATATCTCGGCCTGCCGTCGGAGGAAGCCTATATGGGCAAGGGCGTTTCGGCCTGCGCTACCTGCGACGGCTTTTTCTACAAGAATAAGCCCGTGGCGGTGATCGGCGGCGGCAACACCGCGGTGGAGGAGGCGCTGTACCTCTCCAACATCGCCAGCCACGTCACCCTCGTCCACCGGCGCGACAAGCTGCGTAGCGAGAAAATTCTGCAGGACCGCCTGTTCGAGCGCGTGGAAGAGGGCAAGGTCACGATCCTCTGGGACCATGTTCTTGACGAGGTGCTGGGCGATCCGATGGGCGTCACCGGCATGCGGGTGAAGTCCGTGAAGGATGATTCGACACGCGATATCGATTTGCACGGCGTGTTCATCGCCATCGGCCACAAGCCCAATACGGGACTATTCGATGGCCATCTGGACATGAATGGTGGGTATATTCGCGTGGAAAGCGGACTTGATGGCAATGCGACGCAGACCAGCGTACCGGGCGTTTTCGCGTGCGGCGATGTGATGGATCACGTCTATCGTCAGGCAGTTACGTCCGCCGGTACCGGTTGCATGGCCGCGCTGGATGCGGAGAGATTCCTGGAGATCGAAGGCGTGTCCGACACCATAAATGTTGCAGTCTAGTTGCTTTGTCGCGCTTGCGGAACGCTTTATCCGCGTCTATGGCGAAAATCGATCGGGAACCGCAGCCCTATCGACCCATTGATGCGCTGAGAGCGGAGCCGTAATGACGGCCCGCCTACACGCTAAGGAGTGAAAGTTATGAAGAAGTTCGTTATTCTGCCCGTTATCGGTGCCGCCGCCCTCGCCGCTTGCTCGCCGAGCGCTGACGAAGCCGCAACCGACACCATGACCACCGACACCATGGAAACGACCGACATGGCCACCACGGACATGATGACCGGTGACATGATGACCGGTGAGATGACCGGCGAAATGGCCACTGGCGACATGATGACCGGTGACACCATGGCGACCCCGGCTGCCGAGGCAACCACCGAAGCCATGTAAGACTTTCCGCAAGGCTCCGTGCCTTGCGACAGTTTGGAACCGCGTCGGAGCATATCGCTCCGGCGCGGTTTTCTTTTGGAATCTGGCAATTGCGCGCGGCAGCGGAAGGCGGGTCTGCTTTCCCTAACGCGCAGTGGCTTGGAGCAAATTGGCTGAAGCCGGACTTGGCCTTCGGTTCAGATGCCGGCGTACCATTCGTAGCGCGCGACATCTTCCCAATAGCCGCCCTTGCCGCCATAGATGCCGTCTAGGCTCGCTACCGCCTCGATTCCTTCCACGAACTTCGCCTGCTTGTAGCCAAGCTGCCGTTCGATGCGCATGCGCACCGGCGCGCCGTGACCGATCGGCAGGCGCTGGCCGTTCATCTGCCAGGCCAAAATCGTCTGCGGGTGGAAGGCGTCGACCAGATCGATCGATTCGTAATAAGGGCGGTCGCCGAAATTGTCGGCACAGCGAAAGACGATATAGCGCGCCTGATCGCTCAGCCCCGCCATCTTGAGGATCGGGCCCAGCTGGGGACCTTGCCACTGGCCGATCGCGCTCCAGCCCTCCACGCAATCATGGCGGGTGATTTGCGCGCGCTGCGGGAGCGACCGGAGGCGGTCCATGCTCAGTTCCAGTGGCCGTGCCACCAGTCCGGTGATCGGGATGCGCCAGTCTGCGAAGTTCGTGGCCATGTGCCGCAGATAGGCCGCGGAGCCCGGCATGGTGTTGCCATTCGTGCGGAACATCGGGCTGCGCTCGTCCGGCCGATATTCCCTCGCCAGGGCATCGCGTGGAGACACGGCACGCTGCAGACCCCGGTTGAGGCCGCCAACATGATCGAGCAGATCCGCGGCGACCGGGCTCTGCACGATCGCGTCGCAACCCGACAGCATCAGGCCGCCCGCGCCCGCGGCGGCACCGGTGAGAAAACGGCGGCGGGGAAGGATGAGCTTGTCCGTCATGCCTCATCCTCCGCCTGATCGCGATTCGGCAGTCGGTATCGGCCCGTGATCATCGATCGCAACTCGTTCACCGGCCCGGCCAGAATCACCATGGCGATGTGAACGATGAAAAATGCCACCAGTGCCCAACAGGTGATGAAATGAATCGAACGGGCGGATTGCCGCCCCCCGAACAGATCGAGCAGGAATCCCCAACCCGCGTCCATTCGCGGCGACATGGTGAGGCCGGTCAGGATCATCAGTGGCAGCGCCACGAAGATGACGCCGATATAGCTGAGTTTTTGCAAGATATTGTAGGTGCCCGGCTCTCCCGTATCGAAGCGGAGCCTCAGATGAGCGCGGATATCATGCCAGATATGCGAAGGGCGCCATTCCCGCCTTCGGATGCGCAGATCGCGCCAGATATGCCGGTTGGCGAGCGACCACAGCATGTAGAACAGAAGGCCGAATCCCAGCACCCAGGCGAAACCCAGGTGCCAGCGCCGTCCCTCCGCCAGGCTGTAACCCGAAGGGATGGTGATCCAGCCCGGAAAGGCCCAGGCCTGCCGTTGGCCTTGTTCGTTCGTCCAGACGCCCAGCACGCCTGTTGTGTTCACGCTCGCCTCGCCGATCCGCAGATAGCCTTCGCCCTGCCGCTGGCCGATCTCCAGCCAGGCCGGATCGGGATTGGCGCCATATTGGCCCCAATAGAGCCGCGGATGCGCGTTGAAGATCATGAGGCCGCTCATGAACATCACGATCAGCGCGATGAAGTTCACCCAATGCCACAAGCGCGTCGAAAGCCGATGACGCTTGATCAGGGCACCTTCACGGGGCGCTTCGGCTTCTTTGTCCATCTGGTCCACCTAAGTCCTTCGATCCGGCCCGCCGGAAAGTTTCAGCCCAGCGCAATCTGCAACGACGCTCCGCCACCCCAGAGCGCGATCAACAGCACCGACTCCCAGCCAATCCCGGCAGGTCCCGTTCGTTCGCGTCGCAACAATCCCATCAGCAGAACAGCCGTCATCACCGCGACAAGCGCCATCCAGAACACGGTACGGTCGCTGATCGCGTTGTAAATGCTGCCGTCGCGATAGGCCACATCGCTCGCCGCGATGAACAGCGCATCGAACATATTGCCGCCGATGATGCCGCCCACGGCGAGCTGCAGCGCGCCCCGGCGAACCGCGGCCACCGTGGTGACCAGCTCCGGAAGAGACGTGACCATCGCGGTGCCCAGCGCGCCGACCACGCCGCCGCTGATACCCAGCCGGCCCGAAAGCGCGAGGCCGGTTTCACCGACCAGCCAGCCCGCTGCGCCGACGATGACGACCAAGCCCAGGAACATCGCGCCGATCAGCGGAAGCGGGCGCATATCCTCACACGCGTCATCCGCTTCGCTGCGCGTCGCGTCGGTCTGCCGGGGTGTCCACATCGGCTGTTTGTGGATGCGGTGCGCGTTGTGCAGGCCGACGAGATAGACGACGACCAGCATCGGCGTCATCGGGTGGACGCCAAGGAACGTGATCGGCGGTGCCGTCGCCGCCATGATCGGCAGCACCACGAGAATGATGAGCAGCGTTGCCTGCCCCAGATTGACCGGGCTGGCGGCGGCATGTTCCAGATTGATCTTGCGATAGAAGATATCGGCCAGCGCCAGAAACATCGTTTGCGCCGCGATACCGCCGAGCGCGTTGGAAACGCTGAGATCCGCCGCGCCGCTCGCTGCCGTGCTGGCGGAAGTGACGATGCCGGCAATGCTCGTGCCGGCCCCGAGCAGGACCGATCCGATCAGCGCTTCGCCCAGCCCGGTACGGTCCGCGATCACATCGGCAAGGCCCGCCATCCGCGTGCCCAGAAGCGCGATGACCAATGCGGTGGCAAGGAAGACACCCGCAATGGCGGCAGTGGAAAGGCTGGCGATGTCCGGCAGGGGCGGGTCTCCGGCAAAAAGATCGGAGTGCGATCAGAGCGGATCGCGCATTCCCGGACAAGCTCCTTAAACACCCCCGCCGATCCCCGCCGACGGATTGCGGACCTATCCTGACAAGATCACGCCGCTCTCAGCCAATTCAGGGCCTCCACCCGGTCCGTGAAGAGTTGCATGTCGGCGCGAAGCCCTTCCTTCTGGATAATCCGGCGAAATTGCATTTTGCTGGACCCTTCGCCCACCAGTATCGCGACCTTCTTCGACGGCAAACGCGTCTTCAGGCTGTAATCGACAAACTCCTGAATGATGGCCTGCGGTTGTACGCGCAGCCGGCTGACATCCATCAGCGTCGCGTGATCCTTGTGCGGCGGACCGAGCGATTCCACCGCGGCGTTCTTCGAATGCTGCAATCTCAAGGCCTCTTCGACACTCAATTCTGCGCCAATATTCAATATGATGATTCGAGCGGAGCGCTCAACTTCAACCCCGTACAAACGACCTCTCCAACCACGCCGCTTCCTCCCAGACACGGTCGCTTTTTAATCGCTGCGATCTACACCGGAAAATTTAAGGTTTCGTCAAACTGGGCAAAGGCATCGCTAGCCGAGCCTTCGACAGGGCATCGCGGTGGCCCGCTCCGCTTGCGACACCGGCTTGTCATGGAGTGAGCCTGTGCCCATGGAGCCAGCGACATGGCCGCGCTTCCTCTCACACGCCGCTCGATCTTCGCGCAGGCCTGGCCGATCATGGTTGGGCAGGCCTCGGTGCCGCTCGTCGGGATCGTCGATGCTACGGTGATCGGGCGCACGGGGGACGCGGCGGCGCTTGCCGGCGTGGCGCTGGGCGCGACGATCGTGAACCTGCTGTTCTGGAGCTTCGGCTTTCTGCGCATGGGCACCACCGGCCTTGTCGCGCAGGCCGATGGACGCGGCGATGACTGGGAGGTGCGGGCGCTGCTTCTGCGCTCGCTCGCGCTGGGACTTGGGTTCGGGCTGCTCCTTCTCATGCTGCAATGGCCGCTGTCGAAGCTCGCCTTTGCGCTTCTGTCCGGCGGGGAGGCGGTGACCGGGGAGGCGGGGGCCTATGTCGCTGCGCGTTTCTGGGGCGCTCCTGCCGCGCTCTCGGTGTTTGCCATCAACGGTTGGCTGCTGGGCCTGGGCCGCACGCGAACGGCGCTGGCGCTGCAGATCCTGCTTAATGTCGTCAATATCGGGTTGGACCTCGCCTTCGTGTGGGGCCTAGGCCTCGGCGCGGTGGGCGTGGGTGCGGGCACGGCGGGTGCGGAATGGATCGCCGCAATGGCAGGCCTCGTCCTGTGCCTGCGCTTTTCGGGGCTGGATCTGAGCGCAATGCTCGCGCCTGCATCCCGCAAGGCCGTGTTCGCCTGGGCGGCGATGAAGCGGCTGATGGCGGTGAACGGGGACATCATGATCCGCACCATCGCGCTGCTGTTCCTTTTCACTTGGTTCGCCAATGCCGGTGCGAGGCTGGGCACCGCGCCGCTGGCGGCAAACCATGTGCTCCTGCAGTTCGTTAGTGTCGCCGCCTTCATCCTGGATGCGTTCGCGTTCACCGCGGAAAGCCGGATCGGAAACGCAGTGGGGCTGGGCTCGCGGAGCCAGTTCCTGCGCGCGATCCGGCTGACCGGCGAGTTCTCGGCGCTCGGCGGCGCCTTGCTGGCTCTGGCCTTTTGGGCAGCTGGGCCGGGAGCGATTGCCTTCATTACCACCGATCCGGCGGTGCGCGACATTGCCGGGGCGTTTTTGCCCTTCGTTATCGCGATCCCGCTCATTGGCATGTCCAGCTGGCTGCTGGATGGCATCTTTATCGGAGCAACGCGCGGGCGGGCGCTACGCAATGCCGCCTTGCTATCGACCGCGCTGTATCTCGCCCTTGATCTTGTCTTGCGCGGGGATCATGCGCTGGGCGGCAATAGCGGCGTCTGGACGGCTTTCCTGATGAGCTATGTCTTCCGCGCCGCTGCCCTCGGCCTCTATTTTCCCGGGCTGCTGCGTTCCCTGAAAGACGAAAGTGCGCTTGCTAGGCGCGCCGGGCACGACTAGCGCGAAGCCCGTCTAGACAAGGAGTTCTCCCGCCATGGCCAGCAAACCTCAGAAAGTCGTCCTCGCATATTCCGGCGGACTCGATACCAGCGTCATCCTGAAATGGCTGCAGGTGGAGCGAGGCTGCGAGGTAGTGACCTTTACCGCCGATCTGGGGCAGGGCGAGGAACTCGGCCCGGCGCGCGACAAGGCCGTGAAGATGGGTGTTCCGGACGATCACATCTTTATCGAGGATCTGCGCGAGGAGTTCGTGAAGGATTATGTCTTCCCGATGATGCGCGCCAATGCGCGTTATGAGGGCGACTATCTGCTTGGCACCTCGATCGCCCGCCCGTTGATTTCCAAGCGCCTGATCGAGATCGCGCGCGAAACCGGCGCGGACGCCATCGCCCATGGCGCTACCGGCAAGGGCAATGACCAAGTCCGCTTCGAACTGTCGGCTTATGCGCTGAACCCGGATATCAAGATCATCGCACCCTGGCGCGAATGGGATCTGACGAGCCGCACGCGGCTGATCGAATGGGCCGAAGAGCACCAGATCGACGTGCCGAAGGACAAGCGCGGCGAGGCACCTTTCTCCACCGACGCGAACCTGCTCCACACCTCGTCCGAGGGTCTGGTGCTGGAAGATCCGTGGGAAGAAACGCCCGACTATGTCTATTCGCGAACCGTCAATCCCTGGGACGCGCCCGATGCGCCGCGCGACATCGTCATCGGTTTTGAAAAGGGCGACGGCGTATCGTTGGACGGCGAGACGATGTCGCCTGCGACCCTTCTAACTGCGCTCAACGAATTGGGCCGCGAACATGGCATCGGCCGCCTCGATCTGGTGGAGAACCGCTTCGTCGGCATGAAGAGCCGCGGCATGTATGAAACGCCCGGCGGCACCATCTACGCCGCCGCGCACCGCGCGATCGAACAGCTGACGCTGGACCGCGGCGCCGCGCATCTGAAGGATGAGATGATGCCGCGCTATGCCGAGCTCATCTACAACGGCTTCTGGTTCAGCCCGGAACGCGAAATGCTGCAGGCCGCGATCGACCACAGCCAGCAGAAGGTGACGGGCGAGGTCCGCCTGAAGCTCTACAAGGGCGGGGTGCACATCACCGGCCGCCGCGCGGACGTGAATTTCGATCTCTATTCGAAGGACGTGGTCACGTTCGAGGACGATGCCGGCAAATATGATCAGCGCGATGCGGAAGGCTTCATCAAGCTCAACGCCCTGCGCCTGCGTCTGCTCGGCCGCCGCCCGAAATAAGCATGCTCGCCGCCTCGCTCGCACTGGTGGCAGGGCTCGTCCTGCTGGTCGGCGGCGGCGAGTTCCTCGTGCGCGGGGCGGTGGCGCTGGCCGAACGTGCTGGGCTCAGCCAGCTGCTTATCGGCCTGACGATTGTCGCGTTCGGCACCTCGGCACCCGAGCTGGTAGCCAGTATCGAGGCGGTACGCTCCGACGCGCCCGCGATCGCCTGGGGCAACATCATCGGATCGAACCTTGCCAACAGCCTACTTATTCTGGGGCTGGCGGCGGTGATCTTTCCTCTGGCCGTCGAGCGCAAGCCGCTGTGGCGCGATGCCGGGCTGGCGCTGATGGTGACCGCCGCTCTCTATGTGGGGGCACTGGCGAACGTTGTCGGGACGGTGGCCGGCATCGCCGCGCTTCTGCTGCTCGCCGCCTATATCGTGTTTGCTTATTTCAGCGAGCGGGCGAGTGGTGCCGCGCAGAAGGAAGCGCGCGCCGTCGCCACGGAGTCAGAGGGCACCAGCAAGGCGACGCCGCTGTGGCGATCGGTCCTCTATCTGATCGGCGGCCTCCTCGGCATCGGCTTCGGCGGCGAATGGCTGATCTCCGGCGCGGTCGATATCGCGACCTATTTCGGTCTCTCGCAAACCACCATCGGGCTGACCATCGTGGCTATCGGCACGTCGCTGCCCGAGGCGGTGACCACGGTGATCGCCGCTATCAAAAAGGCCAGCGCGGTGGCGCTCGGCAATATTCTGGGCTCGAACCTGTTCAACCTGCTTCTGATCGGTGGGGTAACGGCGCTCACCGCCCCGAACTCGATGCCTGTCGAGCTCATATCCTTCGGACTGCCTTACCTCCTGGCGATCACGGCGGTGATGCTGTTCTTCGCGGTGACGCATTATCGTATCGGCCGGCGCGAGGGTGGGGTGCTGCTGGCGCTGTTTGTCGTGCAACTGGTGTTCAGCGTCCATTCCGCCTGATCAGGCGCGACAAGCTTTTCGACTTTGCTGGAAAGGCGCGTTAGGCTTTTCCACATGACCGAACCCTCTCAAGCGAGTCTGCCGC
>JBELIU010000253.1:0-3890 GCA_042090735.1 Novosphingopyxis sp.
CATCGGATCGCTGTTCACGCAGGCGCTTTACCCGGTCATCACCCGCGCGGAACGCAATTCGCCGAGATTTCGGAACATCGCCAGCCTCGTTGTGCAATCGATCGCTTGGGTCAGTATTCCATCGGCCGTATTTCTGGCGTTCAATGCCGATGATATCGTTGCGGTTTTGTACGGCCTTAAATGGGCAGCGGTGGCCCCGCTGATCCCGCTAGCCGCAGCCTATGTCCTAATCGGGGGCCTCACTGCAACTTTCTACAACCTGCTGCTCGCCAATGACGAGACGCGCTATTGTCTGATCATGGACATCCTCACCGCCGGGTCCGCGATCGTCATAATTCTGCTTGCCGTGCCTCGTGGCGTCGAATTTTACCTGCAATGCGTGGTCGCTCACGCATTGATGATGAGTTTGTGCAACTTCGTCATGCTCGTGCGCACAGGGGGTATCGATAAGAAGGCGATCTTCCCTTCGATCGTGCCGCCGGCGTCGGGATCCGCGTTCGCAATCGGAATTCTCTATCTCGCCGCGCCCGCAATCGGATTCGAGCTATCGAAGCTTTTTAATCTGTGTCTGTATGCTGCGATTTTCAGCGTCTCCTATCTGATCTTCCTAAGACTGTTTTTTAGTCGTTCCACCGAAAGGCTGGTCGAGGCCCTACCCAAGAGCCCCCTTCTCAAACGTATGCTCTTGCTGCATTAACCAACGAGCGCGGCGTCAGAGGCGCGAGTAGAGGCGAGACGAGAATTTCGATGATTCGAGAATTGATTGACCCGGTCAGCAGGCGACTAGGCATATCCCTACACCGATGGCCGGGGCCGCACACAGTGCTGCGCCACCTGCAACTGATGTTCGAGCGGCTGCATATCGATTGCGTATTCGACATCGGCGCCAACCGGGGCCAGTTCGCGGAAAGCTTGCGGAAAGAAATCGGTTTCGATGGGGTCATCCTGTCGTTCGAACCGCACCCGGAACTGCAAGGAATGCTTCGGGAAAAGTCCGCGGGCGTGCCCAACTGGCACGTGTTCTCCCATGCATTGGGCGACCAACCCGGTGCGCGAAATCTCAATTTGACGCAGGTCAGCGACAACAGTTCATTTTTGGACCCGACGGATTACGGACGACAGACGTTCGGTGAGCGGCTGACGCTCGAAAGTATCTGCGAGGTCGAGGTGGCGCGGCTCGATGAACTCTATGCCGAGCTGCAAAGCGCGTACGGATTTCGCCGACCGTTTCTGAAAATGGACACGCAGGGCTTTGACCTTAAGGTACTCGAAGGTGCTCGTGGCGTCTGGCCGCAATTTTGCGGTCTTCTCACCGAAGCGGCGCTCAAGAAGAGCTATGCCGATATGCCCGACATGACTGAAACGCTGGACGCAGTGCGTGCTGCCGGCTTCGATCCGACCGGTTTTTTTCCTGTCGCGACAGACCCCGATCGATCTCTGGTCGAAGTGGATTGCGTGGCACAGCGGCGGCCGGGTGCGGACCAATTGGCCGCGGCATGAAGATTTTATTGAGTTTCCTTCAGGCCTCTCGTTCCTACGACATTCCACCTTACCAGTTCTGGATGCATTACATCACCCGCGGTCTCGAAGAGGCAGGTCACGAGTGGTTGTCGGTACCGGACGTGGATTGGGTCGAGGGTCTGGTCGTTCGCGAAGGTCCAGATCACGAAAGTTGGAAGGAACGCAGCTGGTCGCGTACGGTGGATTTCGCACGCCGCGAGGGGGCAGACTTGTTCCTCAGCTATCTGTTCCCTTGGCAGGTCGATGCATCCGCGATCAAGCAAATCCGTGCGCTCGGCATTCCGACCGTCAACTTCTATTGCGACAATGTCCGCGATTTTCGCCGAATCCCTAAGAGCTATGCGCCGTTCGACCTCCATTGGGTGCCCGAGGTGAAGGCACTCCCGATGTACCGCGACGCAGGTTATCGTGCGGTTCATGCGGCGATGCCCTGCTGGGTCGAACCGGCGCATCGCACCCACGAGCATGAGGAGCGGTTCGGCGCAGTATTCATCGGATCCCGCGACGGGCCACGTGAAAGGCTCTTCGCCGAAGTCCTCGGCCGCGGCGAAGATCTGGAGATTTACGGAGGCGGCTGGCGAGCGGGCAATAACCGCGCCGTGCCGGCGCAGGACTCTCACAGTTCCGTTGGGGCCTTGACTAAGATCAAGCGACAGATCGAGTTCGTCAACAAGGAAGGCATACCGGCCTGGGTACGCAAAATGGGACCCAAGCCAGCTTCCGTCGACGATGCGGTGTTTGCCCAAGTGGCCAGGGGAAGCCTTGCGCCTGACAAATATGCCGCAACGATTCAGGGCGCCCGGACTTTGATCGGCGTAAACCGTTATGAGAGTTATCGCTATCCCGTGGCGCGGCCCGACAGCTACTCGCGTTTGCGTGATATCGAAGCGCCGATGATGGGGGCATGCTATTTGACCGAGTGGTGTCCCGATCTGGACCACATGTACGAACCCGGCCGCCACCTCGAAGTGTACCGCACATCCGACGAGATGATAGGCAAGCTCGGCGAGTTGAATGCGGACGTGGAAAAGCGGCGTCGATTACGACAGGAAGGTCAGAAATGGGCACTAGCGAAGCACAGCGTGGGCAAATCGCTCCAGCGGATCGGTGACGCGCTTTCCGGAGGGACATCCGTTGCTTAGCGGCCTTGTAATCGCTTCTGACTCGAGCGGTGAGGGGGCAAGTCGAGCACCGATTGCCAGTTCGCCAGTTGCTGCGTCGGATAATTTCTCAGTCCGCTCCGCTGAGCCGGTGTTGAGTTGCATCTTATCGAGCCATGGAGGTGCTGCCGACATTCTTCAGAACTCGTTCGATGTGGGTTCTGGCGAACAGTGCGGAACAGGGGCGGGAAGCTTCATCTCGCTAAATTTTGTTCAATGCTGCCAGCCGCGCGTTGGCACAGATGTCCTAAATATCTCAGACGATGGCTAAAGTTTGTATCATCAGCCAGTCGCAGCCCAGTCATAATCCGCGGGTCGTTAAGGAAGCCGACGCGCTGACGGCCGCCGGGTACGATGTATCGGTGATCGCGCCGCGTTACTCACGATGGGGGAGCGAAGCGGACTCGGTTTTCCGAGGACGCGATTGGCGGCTTGTGGACGCCGGTTTTTTCGGCCCGATGGCGCCCCGGTTCGATCGCATTCGCGAAAAACTACGCCGAGAAGCTGCCAAAATGCTCGTATTCAGGGGCGGCGTCCGTTCGGATTATTGGATGCATGCCGCGTGGCATCCCGCCACGTTACAGCTGCGCCGGACGGCCCATCAAGTTCCAGCAGATCTCTATATCGCGCACTATCCGGCGGCTCTGCCGGCCGCCGCCTCCGCCGCCCGGCGCCACGGCTCGAAATATGCGTTCGATGCGGAGGACTTCCATCTCGGCGATCCGCCGGAGTTGGCGGACTTCGACGACGAGCGAATGCTACTCAGGGAGATCGAAGGCAAGCTCCTGCCTGGCTGTAGTTACGTAAGCGCAGCGGCCCCTCTGATCGCGGAGGCTTATGCGCGCAATTACCCAATCGAAAAGCCTACGACGATCCTGAACGTGTTCCCTTCGGCCGGAGCCCCTGCTGCATGGACGGACCGCGGATCCGCGATACCCGGCCCGTCAATTTATTGGGTATCTCAGACCATCGGTCCGGATCGAGGGCTGGAAACGGCGGTCGAGGCAATCGCCCTTTCGCGCTCGCGGTTTCACCTGTACCTACGAGGCAACCCGATCCCGGATTTCGTCGCTCGGTTGACCGAACTGGCCGGCCGGTGGCGCGATCACGTCCACATTTTGCCCATGGCCGCGCCCGATCAAATGGAATCCCTTGCCGCGCAGTTCGATCTTGGCTTCGTAGGGGAAACCGGACATACGCCCAATCGTC